>DNGE01000074.1:6399-33514 GCA_003486705.1 Bacillota bacterium | reverse complement strand
AACGTGATTTCCGTAAATTATGGATCACACGTATCAATGCGGCTGCTCGTATGAACGGATTATCATACAGCAAATTAATGCACGGATTAAAAGTAGCTGGAATCGAAGTTAACCGTAAAATGTTAGCTGATTTAGCTGTAACTGATGCTGCTGCATTCGCTGTATTAGCTGAGCAAGCTAAAACTGCAATGAATAAATAATTTTTGCTAATCTAAACACTGTCTAATCTAGGCAGTGTTTTTTTTATGATAAATCATTATATTATAGACTATTAAGAAATGCGTGTAAGAATGCTGCTTAAAAAAGTTTAACCTAATTCTTAATTACTGTCTTGGAACAAAGCTTAACGTGAGTGAGTTAGATGCTTTAACCCTTATATATTTTGTATTTCAATGCACGGTTAGGTTATCAGATACAGATGAAAGCTCGTATAGTCTAAGGTTATGGGGAATTAAAGCGATTTAGTTACCATAGACTGCGCGTATATCTGCGTGTTTTTCGTAAATATTATGAGAAGTAGTTTAAAAGTTAACCAAGAAGTGATATGATACTAAATATAGAAAATTAAGGAAAAGGGAGGAATTTTAATGTCGACATTAGATTCTACGTTAACATTCTTAAAAGAGTTAACTGATGCGAATGCTGTACCAGGGCAAGAACGTGAGGCGCGTCTAGTTATGAAAAAATATATTGAAGATAGCGCTGATAAAGTGTATCAAGATAATATTGGATCATTAATTGCTGAAAAAGTAGGAGTGGAAGGTGGTCCTAAAGTTGTCGTAGCTGGACACATGGATGAAGTTGGGTTCATGGTTAAGTTAATTGAGGACAAAGGATTTGTACGTTTCCAAACACTTGGTGGTTGGTGGAGTCAAGTTATGCTTGCACAGCAAGTAACAATTACGACTTCAACGGGGAAAACATACCATGGTGTAATTGGTTCAACACCTCCTCATATCTTATCGCCAGAAGCGCGAAATAAAGTAGTAGATATTAAAGAAATGTACATTGATTTAGGTGTTGAATCTAAAGAAGAAGTTGAAAAATTAGGAATCAAACCTGGAGATATGATCACACCATATATTGAATTCAGACAAATGGCGAATGAGAAATACTTATTAGCAAAAGCTTGGGATAACCGTATTGGATGTGCGATTGCCGTTGAAGTATTACGCCAATTAAAAGAAGAGAAACATCCAAACGTTGTGTACGGAGTTGGAACGGTACAAGAGGAAGTTGGATTAAGAGGTGCGCGTACGGTTGCTCAAACAATCAACCCACAAATTGTCTTCTCTGCAGATGTTGGAATTGCGGGAGATGTACCAGGAGTATCGCCGAACCAAGTTCAAGCAAAAATGGGTAAAGGTCCAATCATTACATTAATGGATGCTGGATTAATTGGTCATAAAGGACTACGTGATTTTGTCGTTTCAGTTGCAGATGAATTAAATATTCCTTACCAATTTGATACAATGCCTGGTGGTGGAACAGATGCGGGTGCGATGCACTTAGCGCATGACGGAGCGCCTGCGATGTCTGTAGGAGTTGCATCTCGCTATATTCACTCTCATACTTCAATGATTCACCGTGATGATTATGAAAATGCAGTGAAGTTATTAGTTGAAGTCATCAAACGATTAGATGCGGATACAGTAAATAAAATTACATTTGAATAATAAAGAAAAGACCATGATAAACTCATGGTCTTTTTGGTTATATCTGACAAAGGGTTTGACGAAGATAAATGGAATCGCTATAATGAAAGTTAGACTTGTAGGTTAAAGAAATTGGGGTGAGCGTATGATTACTATTTATGATATAGCTAAAAAAGCTGGTGTTTCTCCAACAACAGTTTCAAGAGTGATAAATAACTATGAAGATGTTAGTGCGAAAACGCGTAAAAAGGTATTGGAAACAATTGAAGAGATGAATTATATTCCAAGCCCTTCAGCACGTTCATTATCAACTAAAAAAAGTTATTTAGTTGGCATTTTATTTTCAGAAGCATTAGGAATAGGAATTGAGCATCCATTTTTTTCGGGTGTGATTGAGCACTTCAAGCGTCGTATGGAATTTGAAGGATATGATACTATGTTTGTTGCGACCCATTTAGGGAATAAGGAAATGAGCTATTTAAAACATTGTCAGTATCGCCAGTTAGATGGTGTATTTGTTGTAACTGGTAATTTGTATGAAGATAAGTTACACGAGTTATTGAATAGTGATATTAAATGTGTGACAACAGATTTGATTTATAAAAGTACGCCAAGGGTGAGCAGTGATGATTATGATGGGGCTGCTAAAGTTGTTTCCTATTTTGTAGATCAAGGTTCTCATGATATTGGGATCATTTCGGGCCCTTTATATGTAAGTTCTGCACTAACGCGTTATAATGGTTTTGTTGAGACTTATGAAAAATTAGTCGGGAATTTCGACCAAAGATTTTTTATTGAATCGGCAGATTTTGATGTGAATGCTGGATATGAAGCTGCGAAACTGTTAGTAGAACGATTTGGGCGCTTCAATATTCCATCATGCTTATTTATTGGTGGGGATACGATTGCTATAGGGGTTATGAAGTATCTTAAAGAAATAGGACTACAAATACCTAAGGATGTCAAAATAATTGGTTATGATGATATTGAAGTTGCAAAGCAAGTATCACCTGCGTTAAGTACAGTTGCTCAAAATCGCCAGGCTATTGGATGTGGTGTTGCTGAAACATTAATCTCACTTATTGAGGGAAAAGAAGCAGAGGCGGAAAAAGTCATTGATGTAGAATTGGTATTAAGAGAAACAACCTAAGAGGCTAATGCTCATATTTAAACGTATTTTGTTTAAGTATGAGTTTTTTATTTGATAAATAGAGAAGGTAAAACATTGTAAAATTCTATAATTTGGAACAAAAAAACAAATGTTAAAACGATTACATTCGTTGTGGCGATTGTGTTGAAAGCGGTTTGAATTTGTGGTTTCGGGTGAGTAAATATGAGTAGATCATTATAATCGAAAGGGTTATCATGCTTAAGGGATTGTTTAATATAATTGAAATTTTCAAATAAAATTATCGTCATAATCGAGCTTGAATAAGTGAAAAAGGCTATCTCACGAGGAGTAGCCTTTTGGTTATTAAAAATTAAAAGGGAGGTTCAAAGGAACCTCCATAACAGGGTAGTTATATAAAAAATGGGATGGAAAGAGAAATGAATAATAGGGCTAATGGGGGTGCCCTATTATTACTAATTAGGGTAGTGTTGTGTTATCCAATTTCTTGGATGATTTAATTATAACATAAAAAAGTGGACATATGTGTCCTAATTTTAAAAAATATATATAATTGTTTAAAAAACAGTTATAATGGCAGGTTTTGTCGAAATAACTGTTGTTTGTTTTAAAAAGTTGGAAATAAGGTGTAAATATAAGTATGTTTCCTAAGCTTATTACATATTTTTAATTGTCACGAATATAATGAACTGAAATAAAAAAATATTAGGAGGTATAGGACATGAGCTATTCATTTTATTGGGATTGTACGTTGCCAATCAAAAATATTAAAGATATCGTAAATATTAATATTGTTCCACAGACAACGTCGTTTGATGAAGGTGACTACTTATCAGTGCGAGGATATGTAGCAATTGATGGAGAATATGTTTCACACAGTGGGGTTCAGTATTTATTTAATGAGCGAATTCCACTGGATATTTCATTACCAAAAGAAGGACGCACAGGAAAAATCGAAACAGACATAAGCAATTTTGATTATTCAATTTATGATAACGATAAACTTTATTTAAATCTGAACTTAACAATCGAGGGATATGATCTAAGAAAAGATAAGCAAAAATTAGCTTACGATTTAGCAGCAGAAGGTGATGAGGAAGAAATTGCACCTATTTCTGTATTAGAAGAAGAAAGTATTCATAAAGAAGCCATAAAAGCAGGCTTAAATAAACCGCAAAAAGAAGAAGTTGAATTAGGGTATGCAACAACGGAGGAGATTCATCAAAACGCCTTTATCGCAACAACGGTAGAAAATTATTTAGATTTTGATAATGAAGTTCTATCGGGTTCTAATGTACAAGAATCATTATGTGAAGATAAGACATTAGAAGTAGAAGATGAAACAAAGCGAAAAGATAAACAAGTTCTAAAACCTGCAGTCATTGAAACACCAAAATCAGTGGTTGTTGAAACACCAAAACTTGCGGTTGTTGAAACGCCAGTTGCGGTAGAAGTAGCTAAGCCAGCGCCAAAACCAGTGGTGACACCACTTCAAAAACCAACCGCTTCTGATATGGAAGACTTATTTGGTGCGAATACTGCAACACTAGTAACACCTCAAGTGGCAAAACCTGTTGTAAAGGAAACAACAGCTGTTTTAGAAGAGGAAGTATTACCATTCCCAGTAAAATCTGATAAAAAAGTAGTGGAAACAACTTCAAAATCTGTCACACCAAAATCAAAAATCTTTGATTTATTATATGATTTAGAAGAACCAGCAGTTGTTGAGACGGTTGTAGAAAAAACACCAGTTGTTGTAGAGACTGTTGTTGAAAAAGCGCCAGTTGTTGTAGAGACTGTTGTTGAAAAAGCGCCAGTTGTTGTCGAGAAAGTCGTAGAGAAAAAACCTACGGTTGTTCAATCAGTTGAGCTTGAAACAACGGAAGAAGATGAAGAAGTAGAAGTAGAAGTAACACCTACAACGGTGTATAGTCATTTTGCTGATGGAGAAAGCTTAATGAAAATTGTTTTTATTCAAGAAGAAGAAGTAACTGTGACACAGCTTGCTCATAAATACGATGTGCCGGTTGAATGTATTTATAACTATGAGTTAATTAACGGTCCGCTCATGCAAGGTGATCGTGTCATGATTAACTATGGAAAACAAAATTAATATCAGTGCTCTCCTACAGCAAAATTATGGTATCCATGCAAATGAGATTATCCCGTTAACTGATAAAGTTTTTAAAATCATCACGGCATCTAAAATATATGCGTTAAAAGTAAGTGAAAAAAATGACGATTTTATTATGAAGCAGTTATTTGCTTATAAAGCAATGTCTGCTAATGTGCTACCCATTTATCGAACGGTACTGAATGAATATGAAGTTGTAGCTGATGGACAACGATTTTATTTAACGGATTATGTGCTAGGGATTCGGGTGCCGCTTGAAAAACAAATTCACTATTATGTGGAGCTGCTTCAAAAAATGCATGAAAAAACCCGCTTAGTCGTGGATGTTAGTGATGAAGAAATTTCGAAAATCTATCAAAAAGAATATAAAAAGTTACAAAACAGTTATAAAATACTGCAAAAAAATATGGATAACTATGAATTAAAGGATGATCGTTCGCCATATGAATGGTACTTTATGATGGTTTATCCCATGATTTATAGTGTACTACAACGCGCGCATCAGGAATTAAAACAATTTTATGATGAATTAAAGTCGCGACATCAAATGCCGATTAGTTTAGTTCATGGAAATGTGAATATAGCAAATGTATTAGTGAGTGAGAATAATACATATCTTATTAACTTTGAGCGGAGTGTCTTTTCACTATCTGTTCTAGATATGTATTATTTCTTAGAAAACTATCATCAAGTGCCTGGGATCAATTCAATTATTATGGATTACATAAAAAAAGAAGAGGATCCTTTATTAAGACACTACTTCTTCTTTAAGTCATTATTAATTGATGTTGAAGAGTTAGAAGAATCGCTTGATCAACACTCCTTAACTAAGATTGCGGTTTTAAATGAACGTGTTGCACCGCATATGCTTGCTATGCAAATTTACGATACTATAAACAAACCCACCACAGCAACCCAAGCAGCCCCCCAAGAATAAGGAGCATTACAAATCCGAATTGATTGAAACAAAAAATAAGTAAGAATAATTGGTAGGAAAATAAAATTGTGACAATAAATCGGATGTATAGAAGTAAATTTCTTAATGCTGCTCTTTTTCTTAAATATTTTGGGTTCATGCACAACACCTCCTTATACGTTATTGTATGCATGATTTGAGAAGTTGGTTTAGCTTTATGTGAATTGCCAATTAAAAAATAAACACATAGGGTTGAATAAATTCATATCATAATGTAGAATACTAACATATATGTCATTTATAAGTTTAATAACTTTGATCAGGAGGAGTAGAAGTCCCCTTACTTTTGTAGAGAGGAATGCAGTGGTGAAAGCATTCTAGGTAAGAACTTTGAAGGTAGCCTGTGAGTTGGACTTCTGAATTTTTAGTAAGAAGTTTCGTTCGCTGCGTTAAAGCAAGAGAGGTAAGCATTGTCTTACAATCAAGGTGGTACCGCGGAATATTAGCATTTCGTCCTTTTATGGATGAAGTGCTTTTTTTTTATTCTTCCAACACATTAAATGACAAGTAAAGTTGAAATGGAGGTTTCTATATGACTAAGAACTTAGCACCAAAGTATAATCACTTAGAAGTAGAACAAGGTAAATATAAGTTTTGGTATGATCAAGACTGTTTTAAAGCAAATCCAACATGTAATAAACCAAAATATACAATCGTTATTCCACCACCTAACGTAACAGGTAAATTACACTTAGGGCATGCTTGGGATACAGCGTTACAAGATATTATTATTCGTATGAAACGTATGCAAGGATATGACGCGTTATGGTTACCAGGAATGGACCACGCTGGAATTGCCACACAAGCAAAAGTGGATGAGCGTTTACGCGAACAAGGTATTTCTCGCCATGACATTGGACGTGACGCCTTTTTAGAAAAAGCATGGGAATGGAAAGAAGAATATGCTTCATTTATTCGTTCTCAATGGGAAGTATTAGGTCTTTCATTAGATTATTCTCGCGAGCGCTTCACATTAGATGAAGGATTATCAAAAGCAGTTCGTAAAGTATTCGTTGACCTTTATAATAAAGGGTTAATTTACCGTGGTGAGCGAATCATTAACTGGGACCCAGCAGCGCGCACAGCCTTATCAGATATCGAAGTTATTCATAAAGAAATTGAAGGGGCATTCTACCACTTTAAATACGTCATTGAAGGAACAAATGACTTCTTAGAAGTAGCGACAACGCGTCCAGAAACAATGTTTGGAGATGTTGCGGTTGCAGTTCATCCAGAAGATGAGCGTTACGCGCATTTAATTGGTAAAAATGTATTAATTCCAGGGAATTCAAAACCAATTCCAGTTATTGCTGATGAGTATGTTGAAATGGATTTTGGAACTGGAGCCGTTAAAATTACACCAGCGCATGATCCAAATGACTTTGAAGTAGGAAACCGTCATGGATTAACGCGTCCGATTTGTATGAACTTAGATGGATCTATGAATGATTTAGCAGGTAAGTATAATGGAATGGATCGTTTTGATGCTCGTCGTCAATTAGTTGCTGATTTAGAAGCAGCGGGATTAGTTGTAAAAATTGAAAAACATGTTCACTCAGTTGGACATTCAGAACGTACAAATGCAATTGTTGAACCTTATTTATCAACACAATGGTTCGTTAAAATGGAAGAGTTAGCAGGACGTTCTGTTTCAAACCAAGAAACAGAAGGTAAAGTAAACTTCGTTCCAGATCGTTTTGAAGGAACATTCTTACGTTGGATGGAAAACATTCATGATTGGTGTATTTCACGTCAGTTATGGTGGGGACATCAAATTCCAGCATGGTACCATAAACAAAGTGGTGAAATGTATGTTGGATATGAAGCACCAGAAGATATTGAGAACTGGAAACAAGATGAAGACGTATTAGATACTTGGTTCTCATCAGCTTTATGGCCGTTTACGACTTTAGGTTGGCCAGATATTGACTCAGAAGACTTTAAGGCTTACTTCCCAACCGATACATTAGTTACTGGATATGATATTATCTTCTTCTGGGTATCACGTATGATTTTCCAAAGTTTAGAATTTACGGATGAGCGTCCATTTAAAAACGTCTTAATTCACGGACTTGTACGTGATGCAGAAGGACGTAAGATGAGTAAATCATTAGGTAATGGTGTTGATCCAATGGATGTTGTTGAAAAATACGGTGCAGATAGCTTACGTTATTTCTTAACTACAAACTCAGCACCAGGACAAGATTTACGTTACATGGAAGAAAAAGTAGAATCAACGTGGAACTTCATTAATAAAATCTGGAATGCATCTCGCTTTGTTATCATGAACTTAGATGGTATGACAGTTGAAGATGTAAACTTAGACGGACGTTCATTAAATGTTTCGGATAAATACATTTTAGGTCGTTTAAATGAAACAATTGAAGCAATTAACTACAATGCAGAGAAATTTGAATTTGGTGAAGTTGGACGTTACTTATATAACTTCATTTGGGAAGATTTCTGTAACTGGTATATTGAAATGGCTAAACTTCCATTACAAGGTGAAGATGAAGAAGCAAAAACAACAACGCGTATGGTGTTAACTTACGTATTAGAATCAATCGTAAAATTATTACACCCATTCATGCCATTCGTAACAGAAGAAATTTATCAAATGATGACGCGTGAAAATACAGCGTGTGCAGTAGCTCCATGGCCAGTTGTAAAACCTGAATATGCAGATAAAAAAGCAGTTGAAGATTTCACATTATTAATGGAAATCATTCGTTCAGTTCGTAACATTCGTGCTGAAGTTGACGCGCCAATGAGTAAACAAATTCGTATTTTCATTAATGCAAAATCAGATGAGGTTTTAGCAAACTTAAATACAAACCAAGCATACTTACAACGTTTCTGTAATCCAAGTGAGTTAATCATTGAAAAAGGATTAACAGTATCAGAAGAAGCAATGACAGCTGTTATTACAGGTGCAGATGTTTACTTACCAATCGAAGGATTAGTTGATGTATCGGCTGAAATTGAGCGTTTAAAAGCTGAACTTAAAAAATTAGAATCAGAAGTTCTGCGTGGTGAGTCTAAACTTGCAAACGAAAAATTCGTATCTAAGGCACCTGCTGCTTTAGTCGATCAAGAAAAAGCTAAACTTGCAGATTACAAAGAGAAGTATGAAACAGTTAAAACACGTTTAGCACAATTAGAAAAATAAGAGCATGAGGGCAAGACTTAATAAAGTCTTGCCTTTTTTCTTAAATTACAAAAAATTCAAATAAATTTAGGTGATATTTTCCTTTCAAATTAGGGGGGATGTTGGTAAAATTGAGATAGTCAAATCCGGTGATTATCTCTTAAATAAATAGGATATTTAGATAGTAATGCATAGTTTTGTTAAAATTGGGGTAGACTACCATAATAAAAAGTGTTTTTAGAAATTGGGGTGAGATAATGGTTCAAAAAAAGAAAATGAAAAAATATAAATTAAATGCACGATTCTATGTTTGGATCATTAGTCTTGGTATTGTTATGTGTACAATATTTCAAATGGTGATGGCATTTCAAAATAATGCAGTTCCTAACTTTCATGGATGGAGTGCTGAAAAAGTAATGGAGTATGATGCAAAGCACGATGCAATCAATGTGACCTATGAGCTTGTTTATTCATATGATGTGTTACATAATCGCGTGTTAAGTCAATCTGTTAAACCAAGTACGAAATATAAAGATGAGCCAATAACGGTACATATTCAAGTGTCAAAAGGGTATCCAGTGATGGCGGATTTTATTGGAAAATCAATGGATGAGTTATTGGCATTTGCAAAAGCTTACGATATTAAAGTGATTCAATATGCAAGTGCAATAGTTGAGCCACAAAATGATTCGCAGCAATTGGAAACTTCTGAGGAAGAAGAGTTAATCGACCTTGAAAATTCAGCTGAAGCATTATCAGATGAAATAGAGCAAAGTGATGAGGATTTACCATTGAGCGAAGGTGATGATACTCATGATGAGTCGATTGATGAAGAAAGTGATGATGAAGTAACAACAAATCAAGAAGAAGAAGAAAAAGAAGAAGATGATGATGAGCAAGAAGCAATAGAAAGCGAAAGCGTTGAAAAGCAACGTAAAATAATTACGCAATCGATTTCGCCAGGAAGTACAATTTTAAAAGGATCTGAAATTGAGATTACATATGGGATAGAATAAAAAAAACATATCCAACAAGGCATATGTTTAAAGTCAGTAGGTGTTAAAATGTTTAGAAGTGGTCATGAAGTAGTAGAATGGATAAATTCACAATTGAAATTTGGTATGCGACCGGGGCTTGAGCGTATGGAAGCAGCGCTTTTACGTCTATCGAATCCGCATGAACAAATTAAAACAATTCACATTGCAGGAACGAATGGAAAAGGGTCGACGGTAACGTATTTGAGCTCTATTTTACAATCAGCGGGTTATCAGGTTGGAACATTTACGAGTCCGTACATTGAATATTTTAATGAGCGTATTTGTATTAATAATGAAATGATTAGTGACGATGATTTAGCATGGTGTGCAAATGTCATTAAGCCGATTGTTGAAGATATTAATAAAACAGAGATGGGGCCGTTTACTGAGTTTGAAATTATTACGTTGTTGTCGTTTGTTTATTTTAAAAATCATGAAGTTGATGTGGTCATTTATGAAGTGGGCCTTGGTGGAAGATTAGATGCAACGAATGTCATTAAACCGTTAGTTTGCGGGATTACGAATATTGGACACGATCATCAAGCGATACTTGGTGACACGTTGGAAAGCATTGCACTTGAAAAATTAGGTATTGTAAAATCTGGTGTGCCATTATTTAGTAGCGTGGAAGAACCGAAGTTGTTAGACTTGTTTAAATCTTATTGTGCTGATTTAGGTAGTTCTTTTGTTCCTGCTTTAGAATTATATCCAGTGAGCAATGTGCAAATGACGACTGAGTTAATGACGTTTGATTGGCCTGATTTAACAGGAATTGAGCTTTCAATGAAGGGGCAACATCAGATAAAAAATGCAACATTGGCCTATTCAATCATAAATTTTCTAAAAGAAAAAAGGATTTTTAACGTTTCTGACGTATGTTTATATAGGGGGATAAAAGAAGCATACTGGAAAGGTCGTTTTGAAGTGTTAAATGATTATCCGCCTGTTATCATTGATGGTGCCCATAATCAAGAAGGCATGAAGGAATTATGTGAGACGGTGCAGTCGTTGTATCCGCATCATCAAAAGCATTTTGTTGTCAGTATTTTAGGTGATAAGGACTGTGATGAAATGTTTGGGATGATTCGTGAGGTGGCGGATAAGGTTTATTTTACAACGTTTGATTTTCATCGTGCACAATCAGCAGAGTCTTTATTTTTATCTTATGGTGATAACTCGGCTGCCTATCATGAAAATTTTGAAGTTGTTTTAGAGCACTTATTAAGTGAAATTGAGGATAATGATTGCTTAATTATTACGGGATCGCTATATTTTATTTCAAGTGTCAGAAAATTTTTAATTAATTAATTTTCAACAATTTTTTTGGTTTACATTTGGTATGATATTGAAAATACGAGATTTGGGGAATTTTTAGTTTATATTACGAACGGGGGATGTATTTGAATGCCAACTAAAAAGCCAAGAAAAAAGTTAAATGAAAATACACAGATGCTTTTATTGCTAACAGTTGTGGTGACGTTTGTTGGGTTAACCTTTGGTAAAATGCTCGATGGATTTTTAATGCCAAGTGATGAGGTGGCGCAAGGCGCTGACAACGACACAACAGTGGTTAATGATGAAACTGAAAGTGAAGATAGCGCTGAAGTAAAAACGGATGAAAATGTGGCTGACACGATATATGTTGTGCAACTCGGTGTCTACTCAACTTATGACAATGTTTTAGATTTAGCAAGCAAGATCCAAACGATGGGATTTAATTATGGGGTCTCTAAAGTAGACGGTAAATATGTTGTCTATTCTCATGTTGTTGGTGATCGTTCTGAACTTTCAAGTGTTGAAGAAGCATTAAAGAAAGAAGATGTGAACTATTTTGTTAAGTCTGTTGTCCCAGCTAAAGATGATTTGAAGTGGCAATATTATTTAAGCGCAGTTAAACAAATTCCGTATGAAATGACAGCTGAATTTATTCAAACATTTAGTAACGATGATTTTTATATTTTCGGTTATTACACGACACTTTCTAATTCTTCTTTTGATCCTCTATCGAACGAACGACAAAAGATGTTACTCGAAATCTATCAATGGTTAATCGAGTAAGAAGGAAGTGAACCCATGAGCCTTGAATCATTTATGATTCGTGATTTACCTATTCAAGAACGTCCGCGAGAACGATTAGTTGCGGATGGGCCGAAGTATTTATCAAATGCAGAATTGCTTGCTATCTTATTAAGAACGGGAACGAAAAATCATTCTGCATTAAGTTTAGCGCAATCGATTTTACAAAGTACAGAAGGCTTAAAGTTATTAAATGAGATTACGGTTGAAGAATTAATGAGAGTAAAAGGCATTGGGGTGAATAAGGCTGTTGAAATTATGGCGTGCATTGAACTTGGGAAACGAATTTCTAAATCATCGCAGCTCAAGATTCAATCCATTACGTCACCGAGTGATTGTGTGGCCTATTTATCAGCAGAGTTAAAGCATTTAACACAAGAACATTTTGTGGTGTTATTGCTCGATACAAAAAATTATATTATTGCGAAGCGAACGATTTTTATAGGGTCGTTGAATAAAGCCATAGTGCACCCGCGAGAAGTTTTTAAAGAAGCGATCAAACGATCATCCGCTTCTGTGATTTGTGTACATAATCATCCGAGTGGTGATCCAACACCGTCAGAGCAAGACATTCAACTGACACATCGACTATATGAAGCTGGCGAGCTTCTTGGAATTAAAGTGCTCGACCACATTATTATTGGTGATGAACAGTTTGTCAGTTTAAAAGAAAAAGGATATCTATAGAATGAAAGCTGCCATGAATTTGGCAGCTTTTTTTTAGTGAAACGATACGTCTACGAAGCGGTCCGACGTTTTACACCACCATCCAACTGGTTGGGAAGGCCAGTCATGACACATAACGCTGAAAATGAGTAGGCGATGTTACATTTTTTAGTTTGGAAAACGTGTTCATCCATTTGGGGTATCACGTTTTTAAATGGAGAGCGTAGTATATGGCAAATGAGATAACTGTTGGCGATGAGGTTAATAGAAATCCGTTTAATCGATATGAAAAGAGGCGATTTCACATGAAAGAAACAGTAAAGGTTTTGGCTAAAACAGGAATTTATGCGAATGTAGCGAGTTTATTAGTAGAAACAGCTGGACGTTTTGAATCAGAAGTTAAACTCGTGTATCGTGGTAAATATGTAAATGCTAAATCTATCTTAGGGGTCATGTCTTTGGGAATTCAATCTGGTGCGATCTTCGAATTAGAAGTTGAAGGCATAGATAAATTAGCTTGTTTAAGTTGCATAGAAAAAGAATTAGCTAATAATATTTCAAAGATTGAAGCATAAGTTATGAGAAAGTGGCAGATTCGTTAGAGTCTGTCTTTTTTTTGAGTTTAATTTTTGGAGTGTGGTAAAATAGTTAAGTCGATATAAGTTTTTACATCGTAAAAACTTTAATGAAGGACGCGCATGGTATTTTTTTAATAACTTAACGAGATGTGAGTTAGTCTTTATGACGCTCAGGTATTACGGGTGTGTTACACGGCTATAACAATAGTTCTGTTTACAGATAAATCATAGAATAATGAATCATAAGGATAGGTGAGATAAGATGAAACAATCTCTTTTAAATCAGACAGTCAATATAAAATTAAAGGATGATTTTGATTCGAAACAAGCATTGAAGACGGATTGTTCTGCTTGTTTTGGATTATGTTGTGTGGCATTATTTTACTCAAGAATGGATGGGTTTCCAAGTGATAAGCCAGCGGGTAAACCGTGTTTGGATTTAGAAAAGAACTTTGGTTGTCGTATCCATGAGGAGTTAAAGGAAAAAGGTTATAAAGGGTGTTTGGGATACGATTGTATCGGAGCCGGACAAAAAATTTGTCAAGTGACGTTTAAGGGATTGGACTGGCGCTCTCATCCAAACGTAAAGCAAGAGATGTTTGATGTGCTTCCAATCATGCGTGGCTTACACGAACTATTGTGGTTTTTAAATGACGCTTATCGTTTTGACGTGACAAAACCTTTACACCAAACGATTCAAGCGTTATACGATGAAGTTGAAGCATTGACATTACAATCACCGGAAGCTATTTTAAAACTTGATTTAAATGCTTGGCGCTATAAAGTGAATGAGGTATTGATTAAGTGTAGTGAACGCGTTCGTACAGAAGCGGTACGTTGTGATAAAGGATCAAAAGGGGAACGTAAGATTATGAATCGCGGCTCTAACTTTATGGGGAAAGATATGAGAAAGTTGAATTTAGTCGGAGCTAATTTAAGAGGAGCACTTTTAATTGCATCGAATCTGAAAGGCTGTGATTTATCAGGAGCCGATGTTATCGGTGCTGATATGCGAGATGCGAATGTATGTGAGGCTGATTTATCTTTGGCGTTATTTTTAACACAAGCACAACTTAATGCTGCGATTGGAAATAATAAGACTAAAATACCGGCTCACTTAACACGACCAAGTCATTGGCGTAAGTAGCTAGATCATATTTAAAAAAACAAATAGCATGATATGAGATGGTTAATTGCATGTAGGTGTGCTATTTTAGGAGTATATAGCTCATGAGGGGGAGTTTAGATGAAATTAAAAAATATCGATGCTATTTTATTTGATTCGGGGCGTGTGTTAAATGTATCAAGAAGTGGGCATTGGTTTATTGGACCTAAGTTTTTTGATTATGTTAATGACGTAACGTTTAAAACGTTGCATCCTAAAAGAGTAAAAGAAGCTTTTGATAAAGGGGGGGCTTACATTCATACAATATCGCTAATTGAAACGCAAGAAGAAGAATTACAGTACTTTCAAAAATTTTATGAATTATTTGCTGCAGCTTTACCAGAACTTGAATTAAGTGAAGCAGATATTTTAGGTCTTGCCTATGATTTAGTTTATAATTCAGCCAAGTATGTCTTTTTTGAGGATGGTTTACAACGTGTTCCAGAACTAGCAAAAAGATATGAATTGGCCATTGTATCAGATGCTTGGCCGTCGTTAGAATCGGTTTATCAAGAAGCGGGACTAAGACATTATTTTAAGTCGTTTATGATCTCTTCCCAACTCGGAGTGGTGAAACCTGATCCGAAAATGTATCAATTGGCACTGGATGAATTAGGAATCGATGGTAGCCGTGCTATTTTTGTGGATGACAATTTGAAAAATTGCATGGGTGCTAAAGCGTTAGGGATTAAACCGGTGCTACTTTGTCGCGATAAACGGTTATATATGTTAGAGAAGATTAAAAGTGTTGGTAAAGGATATGAGGTGATTTATTCTTTAACGCAATTAAGGTGATCAGATGCTAGTGATTAAACCTCTTAGTGAGATGAGGAATATGAAATATGAATATTTCTTTCAAATGTAAAAAGAAAACGTGTTCCTAATTTTTAAGTTCTTTTTGTCAACTTAACGACGTAAACTGTATCAAAACATGTCGGAAGTTACAAGGGGAGGAATTTTAGTGAAACAAACATATTTGGTTGTTGCAAAGACAGGGATTCATACTTCGGCTGCAAAAGTGTTAGTAGAAAGTGCATCTAGGCATGAAGCCGATGTCTTTTTGGTATATCGAGGCAAACGGGTGGATGCCAAATCGATTTTGGGTGTGATGTCACTCGGTATTCAACCTAATGCGTCGTTTGAGCTTGTAGTTAAGGGCGCAAATGTTGAAGGTGCGATGAGAGCGATTAAAGAGAAATTAGTTTCTGAACACATCTGTACGTTGTATGAAATATAATGAAAAACAGGCTACGCGGTTCAAGTTAGCCTGTTTTTTTATAAGGATATTTAAAAAATGCATCATTTCAGTCAAAATACATTATTAACGGGGAAAAGGGGCCAATGTGTTGCCACAGGGGAGAAAATGATATATAATGGTAAAAAATGTAAAAAATAGCGAGGTGTAAGTCAATTGCTTTGGGGGAGTGAGAGATGAAAAATAAATCATGGGTTACACGGTGTTTAATGTTATGGCTGCTGATTCAAATTTTTAGGGGAGTCTTGAATGTAGCAGATGTTTTGAGTTATGTTTTAAGCAGTGAGGGGGCAAGTTCAAGTGCTTTAGTGGCGACTAGAATTGCGGTAAACACTCAGGCGATTAGTGTGGGGATTTTTGCTTTGCCTGTTGTATATGCCTTGGTTAGATCAAAGCCATATACAGGAAATATATTTGATTGGTATTGTATTGTGTTTGTGTGGTGTAGTGCTATTAGGCAAGTTGTTGAACACGTATATGATACAACATCAATGAGTACGATCCTGTTGACCTTTATTTTCAATGTCTCGGTCTGTTTGTTTATGATAAAATCCTTTCAATATAAGCATCCGCAAATGTATTGTTTACATGAATAGGTGGCGCAAAGAAATAATAAAAGGGATAAAAAAGATTAGAGGAGATTTTCTTTAAGAGAAATAATACACAGTTGAATAAAGTTGCTTATTTTGTCTCAAAACAAAAGAAGAGGTGACAATTGTGGCTAAACAAAAGATTGAGATAACGACGGCGCAATTAGCCGAGAAAAAATTGAATCGTATTATTTTAGTATTATTTATTTTTAGTCTTTTATTTGGATTAAAAGATTTTATTTCAATGGGGCTGTCTTACATTAATGTTCTACCTAATTGGTGGATCATTGGCTGTTTAACGATATTTGCTTGTTCTTGTATTTGGAGTCTTGATATGGCTGAAAAACGAATGAAACAAATGCGTTTAAATATTAAAGCGGAAGAAGCCGAACTTCAACAAATGAGAATGCAATTTCAATTAATTTACTCGGATATTTTAGGTATTAAAGATCCTGATAAATTTGAGGAATACTGTGCAGACATATTACGTGCTTTAGGTTATTTAAATGTTGAGTTAACGTCGCGTACAACTGAAGCAGGAAAACAAATCAGTTGTACGAATGGCATGGGCTTAAACTTACTTATTGCAGTGAAGTATGATTCACCGGGTAGTAAGGTGTCAAAAGAAAACATTCAAACACTACATTCAACCATGATAAATGATGGGGTTCGAAAAGGAATGTTTATTACGACGAGTGATTTTTCAACGGAGGCTTTGGACTTTGCGCAGGAGTGTAATATTCAATGTATGAATGGTGTCGAGCTTGCAGCAATGAAACAACAGGCACTTACGTTGAATAACACAATGAAACTGGCAGTGCTTCAATCTGAATCAATCGGATAAGAAAAGACTGATTTCACGATCAGTCTTTTACTTATAAATAATCCTTATTTTAATTCTAATTGACGCTGGCAGAGATCATCGTAAAATAAACTACGAGCTTCTAAGAAGAAGTGTAGGTCTTCTTGTGAAATGTTAATGTTTTTTTCAACTAAGATGCTCATGATTTGTTTAACTAATGCTTCACGTTCTGTAATAGATGGACGTGATTCTAGTTTGTAGTATAATTCGCGGTACTCTTTACGCAGCAAACTTTCAATGAGTTCGCGAGAAGATGAATTTAAATGGTTCCAACTTAATCTTTGCTCTGACATATGACTCTCTCCTATAGCTGTTTGATCTGTAATGGAGTTTCCCATATCTCCATTATTTCGAATTATATCAAACACGTTCTGAAAAAAGGTATAGTAATGAATGGCAGTGTTGGAAGGGGATTCAATTGATGACAGTAAACGTATAAAAATCATGTAATAGGCAAAAAAAAGAGGTTAATGAATTAAAAACACCTAATAATTGATTCTTTTGATATAGATAAACTATGGTTTACATATATTTCTATAACTTGGGGTCTTCGTGATGGGCGATCCTTGTTTGCTCGATAGCATCTTGTTTGATTTCCCAATTAATAACGAGCGTCATTAAGACACGTAGTAAAAAGATTGCACCTAACACAGCGAGTTCGCTTAAACTGCGAATGAGTACAGTTTTTAATATTTCAGCGGCCAATTTAAACTCAAGGGCCATGGCGAGCGAAGAAGCAAACTGGTGTTTCACCGGATAATTATCTTTTAAGAATAAGGTCTTAAGATAATGATAGAATGCACGAATGGCACCGATACAAATAATTAAAATACCCATTAACTCTAAGATGTGAATAATAAACGGTAAACCATTATTCATAATATGTTCAAGCATAAATACGCCTCCAATGTTACTTTCATATATTATGTGGATAACTATTAGAATTTATCCAAGTTTAAAAAGACGTCATTTATCACCATAGGGAGCGAATTTAAGGCGTGCTAATATCAAAAGTAATAGGGCGTTATGCGAATAAATGAGGGATCGGTTATTAAATACAAATAGAAAACATAACATAAGTGTTTTCTGGATATACTAAAAGGTGCATATTCGAGTTAGTATTTTTGTGAAATTTACATGTAAAAGTTTCTTTTTAATCATTTATTATATATAATTAATTTTGTTGTAGAATTGTTTAGTTTAGGATGTGTTAAGGAATGAAGGGTGTTAATCATTTAAAAGTTTTTGGAATTGTCTTATTTGTTTTTATTTCACTTATTACGATTGGATACACGATGAATAACGAAAATTTAAACCCGTTACCGGAGCGTATGATTAAAGATGGGGTTACTGTGGTTCAAGGTGGATATAATGGAATTGTTGAAGGGGTAAAACGTATTTTTACAAATGTGTATGATTTGTTCCATACTTATGAAGAAAATAAAGTATTGAAACAAGAAATGTACAACTATGAAAGTTTAAACGTTTATACGAACCAATTAGAAGAACAAATTGAATCGTTAGAGAACCTTTTAGATACAGGGAAATCTCTTACAAGTTATTCGACGATCAATGCCACAACGGTTGTTCGAAATGTGGATCAGTGGCACGATTATATTTTAATTAATAAAGGAAACTTACAAGGAATAGAGCAGAATATGGCTGTTTTATCTAAGGATGGCTTTTTAATTGGAAAAGTCATTAGTGTCAATGAGACATCGTCAAAAGTGAAATTGATTAAGAATCAAGATTTTGGAAGTAAGGTATCGGCTGTCATTGATGGAAAAGAAAATTCTATTGGGACGGTTGAAGGATATGATTATTTAACTGATGAGCTCGTGATGACACAAGTGTCTAAAGATGTTGAAGTTGAAATGGGTGATGCGGTCATGACAAGTGGTCTTGGCGGTGTATATCCTCGAGGGTTGTTAATTGGGAATGTTGATCGCATTGAGATTAGTAAAGATGGATTAACGCAAACGTTGTATTTAAAAGGAGAAGAAAATTACAATAACATGGATTATGTGATTGTTGTTAATCGTGAGGCGGTGACACCTTCAAATGAGTAGGCTTATTGTTTTATTTTTCACGTGCTTTGCACTGGATAATATTTTAGTTAATTCCTTTTCGATTCAACCTATTTTTCATCGCTTCTCAGCGATTCCAAATGTCTTTTTAATGTGTTTAATCATGTTTATCTTTTTTGATCGTAGTCAAAAAATTTATATCTTTGCTTTTGTTTTTGGATTATTGTACGATATTTGTTATGCGGATTTGTTCGGGTTATATGTGTTGTTGTTTCCTTGTATTACGTTTATTGTTCAAAAAACATTGGCACAAATTATGCCAGTCAATATACTATCTATTCTAGCGCTTCTTTCAATTTGTATTGCTTTTGAAGAAACGTGTGTGTATTTCTTAGTACAGACCATGTATACAACAAATATGTCATTGATTCAATTTATCACGTATCTGTTAACACCAACGATATTATTTAATGGCGTTATTTTATTATTCATGTATCCTATTTTAAAAAGTCAATTTAAAATTTATCAGTGGCATCTTGATCGTAGTTAAGAAGTGTGTAAAGCACTTCTTTTTTTTTATCCAAAATAATCACGCATAATAGCTGTGGATAACTTTTATCGTAAGTCAGTAGTCGGTATGAAGTGAAAATAAGAGTGAATATCGCATGACTGAACCGGTGATGCTGCATACAGGATGTGATTATATGGAGATATTGGAATAAAAGTTTGACACTACCTGTTGCCTACTTGACGGTATCTTTTGAAACGGAACAAAAAAACGTATAAAAAATAAATTGAACTGATGGAATCTGAGTAAAGGTAATGTTCTAATTTTTTTGTTACCCTCATAAGATTGAAAAGAATAAGCAGGATATATACAACTAAAGGGGGCTATTATTGTGGCAGATTATAAAAAGAATGTTAATCGTCGTTATCAGTCAAATTATGAACGTTACCAACAGTATCGAAATCCACGACGTTCTAATCAGCAGCAGTCGAAAAAAAGTCAACTAGCATATCAATTCATTATCCAAGCACTTATTGCTGGCTGTGTATTGATGGGGGTCTTGGTGACTCAAAAACTACAAGATAACACCGCGTGGTATGAACAAATTAAAACATCGTTATTAAGTGCCTTTCCATATGGAAAAACAAATCAAGTCATCGAGAACTTACTCGGTGGGTATCCAACATTAAGTGATGACGATACATCAACGGTAGCAGGTGTTGGAAGTGATTATAAGCAAGTCATGATGACGTTACAAGAACTTAAGGACAGTGTTGTCATTCGTAATTATTTAAATGGCGTCATTATTGAAATTGAACCAGGAGAACCTATTCTAAGTTTAGTTCCAGGTGTTGTCCAGTTTAAAAATGAAACAGAAGATACATTAAATACAATTGAACTTTCACTTGCTGATGACTCCGTGTTAACCATTGGATTTTTAGAAAATCCGCAAGTGAGTTTATACGAGCACGTTGAAGTGAACCAACCGCTTGGGGTGGGGACACCACTTGATGTTGATGGTGTTGAGATGTCTTATTATTATTTGGCTCTTGAGGTAAATGGAGAAGTCGTTGATATTATCGATTTTATTGACAACCTAGGATCACTAGATGGGCTAGGACAAGGAAGTAATGAAGAGTCGGATGATACAAATGTATCGGATCAACTGTTAACGCCATATCCGCAAACAGACCAGGATACTAATGATTCACAAGCAAGTGATACGAGTGGACAAACAAGTGAAACGCAGACGAATGATTCACAAACAAACAATTCGCAAACAAACGATTCACAAACAAGTGATTCACAAACAAACGACTCACAAACAAATGATTCGCAAACAAGTGAAACACAATCAAATTAATCACAAATTAAACAATTATATAAACGGAAAGGGCGAAACGTTATGAAGTCTGAAAAACTAATATTTGATCGCTCTTTTTATTTTATGTGTTTATTAGTTATTTTTACGGGGCGATATACTGAATGGGTCATCTTTATGATCAGTATATTTTTTCATGAGTGTGGTCATATACTCATGGCAAAAGTTTTAAAGTGGGAATTAAAAGAAGTGCGGGTTTTTGGTTTTGGCGGGTTTATGCAATTTACAGGTGAACTTAATAAATCAAACAGAGAAGATTTACTTATTAGCATGAGTGGGATTGCAGTAAATATCTTAATTTTATGTTTGCTGTGTCTCATTCCCAAACAGTTTTTAACAATTCGTAACTTACGACTCCAAAATATGTTCATTCAAGCGCAATTATTTATTATTGTTTACAATCTGATTCCCTTACCACCGCTTGATGGGAATCGAATTCTGATTAATTTATTGTCGATGATATTTCCATATAAACGCGTATTAAAGTTAAACAGTTGGATATCCTTTATAATATTAGGAGCAATTTTGTGTCTAACATTTTATTACGATTTTCGACAATATTATATGGCTATAGGATATGTTTTATTTTCAACCATTAAATTTGTGAAACAAGCACCTTATTTGTATCAGCGTTTTATTCTCCAAAAAGTAAACGCTAAAAACACTGGTTTATCAACGAAAACAAGCACTCTAATTAACGAAGATTGGGAATCAGTTATCTATAAGGGCTATAATAATCAGTTTTTTATCCGAAATAAGAAATATGACGAACAAAAACTGTTAAAGGTAAAATATGAACAAATTTGACATGTTCTGTTGACGGAATTTCTAAAACTTAATAAAATTAAATAGCTATTAAAACCGAACTGTTTGGAGGAGTATGTATCATGAGAGGTGCTGTGAATGAGTTATCTGTTTTAGTGGTAGACGATAATGAAATCAATTTAATGTTAATGGAAGACATTTTAGAAATCTTATCGATTGGAAATGTTAAAACCATAGATAGTGGATTAGGTGCCGTTTCAGAGATTCAAAGTGGTTCAAAATACGATGTCGTGGTCATGGATATTTGTATGCCACAAATGAGTGGATATGAAGCAGCACAAAAAATTAGACAATTAGGATTCATGGGGAAAATTATTGCGCTAACAGCTTTCCAGTTGTCAAAAGATGATCCTGAATTTTTAGATTCGCAAATGGATGATATATTATTAAAACCAATAGATATTAATGAGATACAAAGAGTCTTATGTGCTTAATGAGGTGCGTAAGACTTTTTATCTGTATAAGAGAAAATACAATGTTAATAAAAAAACAACCGTGAAGATTTAAGCACGAGCATACTGTAATATAAAGATGCCCGTTTTTAAAAAGAAATAAACACGAAAACAAAGATGTAAAAATACCCAAACCGTGAACCAATAATCTCCTAGTGACGACTAACAGGATTGATGTTACAATTTGTGAGGTCAACAACTAAGAGAGATTTGATTATAAATAATGAAATCGGTCCATAATAAAGTTGTAGTACAATGTGAACGTGACTGTCGAATTTTTTTGAAGTTAAATGAACTTTGACTTTGAAAAAAGGTAGACATATCCATACATATTGAGTTGACGAACCTAAATGCTAGTGATATAATGAATCATGTTGTTAGCGCCTTAGGGTACTACAACCGCTCTGACAAGGTCAAAAAATGCGAAAGCATTACCTGAGATGGCGAGTCTTAGTTAAATTTTAAGGAGGTGCAAGAAATGTACGCAATTATTAAAACTGGTGGTAAACAATTAAAAGTTGAAGTAGGTCAAGCTATCTACATCGAAAAATTAGAAGTTACTGAAGGTGAAGTTGTAACATTCGACGAAGTATTATTCGTAGGTGGAGAGAACGCTAAAGTGGGAGCTCCATTAGTAAGTGGTGCAACTGTAACTGCTAAGGTTGAAAAACACGGTAAAGGATCAAAAATCATCGTGTTCAAATACAAACCGAAAAAAGGTTACAAAAAGAAACAAGGTCACCGTCAACCATACACTAAAGTTGTTATCGAAGCAATCAACGCTTAATTTTAGAGTATGATTACAGCTAGCTTCAACTATAAAAATAATAAAGTCAATTCGTTTGAAATAAGCGGCCATGCATTTGCTGGTGAACCTGGTGAAGACTTAGTCTGTGCTGGTGTGAGCGCTGTATCGTTTGGCTTAACTAATTCCATTATCAACTTAGATGAATCAGAACTTACAATAAAAATGGAAGATGGTTATTTATTAGTCGAAAATATTCCGTCAAGTCATGAAGCACAAATTCTAATTGGCGGTATGATCACTTCATTGCAAACCATTGAAGAAGATCATTTTCAATATATAACTGTGATAGAAAATAAATAGGAGGTGGAACTATGTTAAAGTTAAACTTACAATTTTTCGCATCGAAAAAAGGTGTTGGTTCTACAAAAAATGGTCGTGACTCTGAGTCTAAACGTTTAGGAGCTAAATTATCTGACGGACAATTTGCTACTGCAGGATCAATCATCTACCGTCAACGTGGAACTAGAATTTATCCAGGTGTAAACGTTGGTATGGGTAAAGATCACACTTTATTCACTAAAATCGATGGTGTTGTTAAATTTGAGCGTTTAGGACGCGACAAAAAACAAGTTTCTGTATACCCAGAAGCTAACTAATTTGATGAATATTACCCCTAATCATTAGATTAGGGGTTTATTTTTATGAGAAAATCTTGTATGAGAAAGTGCCAAACTTTCGATACTATAAGAGAAAAAAGAAATCTGAGTAATATGAACAGCTTTATATAAACGGCCGATTTATTTTGATTAAATGGATAGTCAACTAGAGCTGTCTATTAGCTTCATGATAAGGTCATGCGTTTGTTTTGGGTGTTTGATATTATCAGAATTACTTAGTGTTTCGTAAATAGAAATGAGGGATTTACTTGTTTATCGATCAAGTCAAAATCAAAATTGCTGCCGGTGACGGTGGAAACGGAATGGTAGCATTCCGTCGCGAAAAATATATCGCTAACGGTGGACCAGCTGGTGGAGACGGTGGAAACGGTGGTAATGTTGTATTCGTTGCAGACGAAGGATTATCAACATTACTTGATCTTCGTTATAACCGTGTGTTACAAGCTGAAAATGGTGAAAAAGGGATGGCGAAATCTTGCCATGGTAAAAATGCACCAGAATTAGAAGTTAAAGTTCCTGTTGGAACAATTGTATACGATGCAGATACAAACTTAATTATTGCCGATTTAACAGAAAAAGGGCAACGTGCAATTATTGCAAAAGGAGGACGTGGAGGACGTGGAAACACTCACTTCGCAACACCTCGTAACACAGCGCCTGAAATTGCTGAAAACGGTGAATTAGGACAACGCCGTGAAATTCGCGTTGAATTAAAGGTATTAGCGGATGTTGGATTAGTAGGTTTCCCAAGTGTTGGGAAGTCAACGTTAATCTCAGTTGTTTCAGCGTGTAAACCAAAAATCGCTGCTTATCACTTTACAACACTTGTACCAAACTTAGGTGTGGTAGGTGTTCCTGATGGTCGTTCATTTGTTATGGCTGACTTACCAGGATTAATTGAAGGTGCTGCAAGTGGAGCAGGTCTTGGACATCAATTCTTACGCCATATTGAACGTACACGTGTTATTTTACATGTGATTGATATGTCAGGTATGGAAGGCCGTGATCCTTATGAGGATTACATGCTAATTAATAAAGAATTAGGTGAATACCGTTATAAATTACTTGAGCGTCCTCAAGTTGTTGTGGCTAACAAAATGGATATGCCAGACGCAGAGGAAAACTTAAAAATCTTCCGTGAAAAAGTAGGGGAAGATGTAATGATCGTTGAATTATCAGCGGCTACGCGTCAAGGGTTAGATGAATTATTATACAAAACAGCGGACTTATTAGAAGTGACGCCACAATTCCCATTATATGATGAGAATGAAGTGGAACAAACAGTTATGTATAAATTCACGCCTGAAGATGCGAAGTTTGAAATTTCACGTGCAGAAGATGGTGTATTCATGGTTACTGGATCTCAAATTGAGCGCTTAGTACACATGACAGACTTCAACCGTGAAGCTTCAGTGATGCGTTTTGCTCGTCAGCTTCGTCAATTAGGAGTCGATGCAGCATTACGTGAACGTGGTGTTCAAGATGGCGACATCGTTCGTATCTTAGAATTCCAATTCGAATTCAAAGACTAATAATCAGACAAACACGTGGGAAAAACCCACGTGTTTTTTTTTATGTTAAAAATTTGTAAAAGCATTCTAAATCGCCACGGATGAGACTATATTATTATGTGTAAATAATAATTATTACTTGTTAAGCGACTAAATCACAGCTCATTGTGAGAAACTAGTTTAACTAGAAAAAATTAGATGCATATGTTTTGCGCTTAAATCATAGATTCGATAAAGTAATGGTAGAGATAAATTAAAAAAATCACAAGATGACGGTCGTCCAATCAAAACGATTGCGTTTCGTAATTTATTTCAAAGGATTAGTCACGGAGGGATAAATAGATGGTGCAAACAGTACAGTTAAAAAATGATGTCCATTGGTTAGGAATGTTAGATCCAGATTTAGATGTGTTTGATATTATTATGGAAACAAAATATGGAACGACTTATAATTCTTACTTAGTCAATACGCATGAGGGAGCTATTTTAGTTGAGACGGTTAAAGAAAAATATTTCGGAAAATATTTAGAAAAAATTAAAGAAGTCGTAGGGGATTTAAGTCAGGTTAAATATATTATTACGAATCACACGGAACCGGATCATGCCGGATCTATTGGACGTTTAATTGACGTGTGTCCTGATATTACGGTGATTGGATCAAAAACAGCGATTAATTATTTAAAGGAATTGTTAAATAAGGAGTTTAATTATTTAACCGCTGAAAGTTTGAAAACATTTGAATTAGGTGGGAAGTCTTTTGAATTTATTTCGGCGCCATTTTTACATTGGCCGGATTCAATGTACACGTATTTAAGTACGGATAACATTTTATTTACGTGTGATTCATTTGGTTCTCATTATAGTCCTAAAGAGGGAATATTATTATCAGAAGTGCCTCAAAGTGAAGAAGCAAATTACCAGGATGCCTTACTTTATTATTACACTGCTATTTTTTCACCGTTTAAGCCATATGTCATCAAGGCGCTGGCGAAGATTAAAGATTTAACATTTGATATGATTTGCAATGGACATGGTCCTGTTTTGGATACGCGAATCGATGAAATTTTAGAAACATATCGTACTTGGTCAACCCCTGCTCCGAAAAAGGAAACTAAAAAAGTGGTGATGCCTTATGTGTCGGCGTATGGGTACACAGAAGAGTTAGCGCAGGCGATTGCAGCAGGGATTAAGGAAGTGGATGAAAGTATTGAGATTGAGATGTACAATTTAGATATTTTAAATTATACAACGCTTAAAGATACTGTCTTAGCTTCGTTTGCAGATGCGGATGGGATTTTACTTGGAACGTGTACGATTAACGGGGATGCACTACCGATAATTTGGGATTTAGCTGTTAATTTAAATCCAATTGTTCACGGTGGGAAAGTTGTATCAGCTTTTGGTTCATACGGTTGGAGTGGTGAAGGTGTGAGTAACATCATGGATCGTTTAAATCAATTGCGCATGAAAGTTGTCGATGGATTTAAAATTAAGTTCCGTGCGTCGGAATCAGAAGTGTTAGCAGCTAAAAAATTTGGTCAAGTATTTGGTCAAAGTGTGGTGAGTGGAAAAGTACCACCGCGTAAAAAATCAGGTGAACAGTTATTAGATGTTGAATCACTAAATCCAAGTGGTAAAGTGGTATTATGGCGTTGTGTTATTTGTGGGGAAGTTTACCCAGGTGTTGTCCCGCCAGAAGTATGCCCGGCTTGTGG
>DNGE01000074.1:3185-6106 GCA_003486705.1 Bacillota bacterium | reverse complement strand
AGTGCAGCGCAGGCGATTCGTCAACGTAATCAAGTTGCTGATATTACTTTAATTAGCGCTGAGAGTGCTTATCCGTATTACCGACCAGCTTTATCTGATTTAATCGTGAAAGATGTGACGGAACAGGAGTTTAATTTAAATCCTGAAGCGTGGTATGAGCAAAATAATATACAGATAATCTTAAATACTGTGGTGCAAGGGGTTAATGCAACCGACCGAGTCGTGAACTTAGGTAATAAAACACAACTAGCTTATGATAAATTAATTTTAGCGACAGGTTCTTCAAACTTTATCCCACGTCTTAAAGGAATTGAAGCAACTGGCGTATTTAGCATAAAAGAAAAAGAAGATGCGCTTGCGCTTCGCGCCTATGCGGAAGGTAAAGATCGCGCTGTGATTATCGGGGGCGGAGTCCTCGGCCTTGAAGCCGCGGATGCGTTACAAGAGCTAGGGCTTTCTGTAACCGTTGTTGAGGCGATGGATCGCATTATGCCACGCCAATTAGACCCATCTGCATCGGAGTTTATGTCATTCATCCTAAACAATAAAGGCGTTGACTTACGCACAGGTTCAAGCGTTGAAGAAATCCTGACAAAAGACGGAGTCGTAACAGGCGTTAAGATTTGTCAAGACGTCATCAGTGCGGATATCGTTGTCGTAAGTGTCGGCGTACGTGCAAACGTTGAGGTCGCACGCAGTGCGGGCTTAACAATTAATCGCGGCATTGTGGTCAATGAAAACATGCAAACCTCAAACCCACACATTTATGCGTGTGGTGATGTCGCTGAGTTTGAGGGCGTGGCCACAAATCTTTGGGCACCAGCCATTGAACAAGGGAAAGTGGCAGGGAAACATGCTGTTGGCGATGTCGCAACATTTGCAAATAAAGTCGAGCCACTATCATTGATCGCATTTGGAACTGAAATGTTTGCAGTAGGAACTTATCCGCTAGAAAACATTGAGCAATATCAAATTTTAATGAATGCGGACCCGAAAACAGGAAACTTTAAGAAGTTATACTTCGACCGCGATCGCTTAGTTTATGGCGTGCTATTCAAAGACATTACAAAAGCAAACGTCTTACTAAACGGTATCCGTCAAGGACATAGCTGCTATACAATTATGAACAAATTATTCGTATAGCATTAATAAAAGTCACATCATAACAAAAGGAGCGTGTTTACTAAAAGTGGTAAACACGCTCCTTTTACGCGATAGTGAGAAAAATCTCTTATACAACGTGTGGGGCGTGCTTCAATATTTAAGCATCATCCATATTTCAACAGAGCTACTCATTATGTATTCAGAAAAACGACAACTTAAGTCATATACGAAAAAATAACATCATATATTGTAAAGAGATATTAGCTGTATGAAAGGAGAGAAAACGATGAAAATCCATATTGTTCAACGTGAGGATACTTTTCAATCGATTGCGAATAAGTACGGTGTTAGTTTACAAGATTTGATTGGGATGAATACGCACATTAATCATCTGAGTGGGCTTGTTCCGGGGTTGAAGGTTAAGGTGCCACAAGTGCCGCGTAAAGATGAGCCGACGGTGGATCAACATATTCAAAAGTATTATCCTAATTTGGATGTAGAGCCAACGGTGACGCATGGGTCAACGACGGGTGCTGTAATTAAGCCTAAGCCAGCGGTAGTGCCAGCGCCAGCGCCAGTGCCGACACAGGTGGTGACAAAAGAGGAAGAGGAAGTGATTCCAATTCCGTTGAAACCGATGCCGACGGATTCACAGCCTTATGGACAACCAAATGATGTGGTGGTACCAAAGACGTTAAAAGAGACAAATAAAAGTATGGAAGAGTATTTAGTTTATCTAAACCACGAGCAATATAAAATGAAAAATATATATGGCTTGGATGTGTTTCCAGGCAATTGTGGGGCAAACTCTTCGTATTCAGGCTATTATCCGCCGATGCCAAATCCAAATCCTCGTGATGACGCGCGATTAGTTATTGGTGGTTTTGGAGGCTTTGGTGGATACGGTGGTTATGGGCCATTTTATGGTGGCTATCCATTCGGAGGTTATTACGGTGGATGGGGTTATGGGCCATATTATGGTGGATGGCATCGCCCTCCTTACGGATGGTATGGTGGCTACGGCTACGGATACCCAGGTTACTGGCGATAATAATTTTTTTTGAAGAGGCGTTTAAAAGCTCATGTTATTTAGTTGCTAAATGACACGGGTATAAAACGCCTCTTTTTTTGCGCACACATAATTTGAAAAAATTATCCAATACTATTATTTGTTCATAATGAATTCATATTTGTATTTTATAATGCGGTTAGTTTGATTTTTAAGGAGGAGTATACGTGAAGAAGAAAAAAGGATTACATAAAGGATGGTATGTATTAGGTGTGGTCGTGGTGATCGGTGCGATTTTTATGTTTGGACCTAAACCATCAGGTAATATGATGTATGACACTGAAGTTGTTAAATCTGGAAATATAGAAACGTATTATCAATTTTCTGGGATGATTGATGCGATTGATAAACAGGCGGTCATGTTAAATACAGTGGCTGAAATTAAATCGTTAGACGTGTCTGAGGGTGATCTTGTAAAATCTGGGGACCGTTTATTAACAACAACGCAAGGTGTTGAAGTAAAAGCAACCATTGATGGGGAAGTAACGAGTTTAACAGCTTCTTCAGGTGATGTTGTCACAGCAGGGATGGCAATTTTAAATGTGGTGAATTTTGATAAGTTAAAAGTTGATATAAAAGTGGATGAGTTTGATATTTCGCATGTGGCAGTTGATGATGAAGTTTTAGTTTATGTTGAGGCAATTAACAAGACGGTTTCAGGTGTGATTACCCGTGTGTCAAAAGAAGCCGTGTTTTCAAATGGTGTTTCATATTTTAATGCAACCGTTGAGTTAGTGTCAGATGAGGC
>DNGE01000074.1:593-2924 GCA_003486705.1 Bacillota bacterium | reverse complement strand
TAAATTATGACGAGGACAATAATCCTTATGTATTAATGTACGATGAGCAAGGTGAAATCATGCAACAAGACATTACACTCGGAATTAGTGATGGGGTTAAAGTTGAAGTGACAAACGGGCTTCATGTTGATGATGAAGTACTAGTGAAAAAAGAAATCCTAATGCCGAGGGGTACAAGTGCGAATAATGACTAATTAGTCATAAGGAGTGTGGAGAATATGAAACAGACATTGATAAAAATGGCGCAAGTTTATAAAACATATCATTTAGCAAATGAACCTCAAACCGTATTAAAAGAAATAGATTTAGAAGTAAAAGAAGGCGAGTTTATCTCAGTATTAGGTCCGTCAGGGTCAGGGAAATCAACACTGATGAATATATTAGGTTGCTTAGATGTACCGAGTGAGGGAAGTTATGAATTAGTGGGAAATGAAATCACTCATTTAAGTGATAATGAGTTAGCGGCCATTAGAAGTAAGGAGATTGGCTTTATTTTTCAATCCTTTTATTTATTACCACGATTGACGGCTTTACAAAATGTGGAGTTACCTTTGATTTATGCAAGAGTCCCACGAAAAGAGCGTCTAAAACGAGCAGAAGAGATGCTAATCCGCGTCGGATTAGGGGACCGTTTGAATCATTATCCTAATCAATTATCAGGAGGACAACAGCAACGCGTTGCGATTGCACGGGCGCTTTGTACAAACCCTTCTATTTTATTAGCAGATGAACCGACAGGGGCACTTGACCAAAAGACAGGTCGTGCGGTCATGGATTTATTTAAAGAACTTCACGATGAAGGTCGAACGATTATTATGATCACACATGATGAAAACATTGCAAAAGAAGCAACTCGAATTGTGCGAATCTTAGATGGTGAGATTGTAGAAGGAGGCGCTTTACATGTTTAAAGAAAGTGTGCGAATTTCATGGTTTAACATTGTTCAAAATAAGATGCGTTCATTTTTAACGGTGCTTGGTATTATTATTGGGGTCATGAGTATTATTACACTTGTTTCTGTGGTTGAGGGGGTAACAGGCGAATTAAATAGCCAGTTTACGGCGTTAGGGGCCAATAAAATAATCGTTCAAACACGCCAAACCTTATATAAAACAGGACTCAGTTTAACCAATTTGGATGAAATTAGTGAGATATCAGGCATTGCCGGTGTTTCACCGTCACTGTCGGTTACGACATCAGTTGTAGCGAACCAGGCGGTTTATGAGGACATCACAATTGAGGGACGAAATGATGTTTACTTTAAGCATAGAGATTATGAATTAAAATCAGGGCGCGTCATTTTACCACTTGACGTTTTGCAACAAACGTCCGTTGCTATTATCAGCGATTCAGTTTCGCAGAAGTTATTTGGTAATGCCGATCCAATCGGGCAGTTTATCCAAATTAACGGGATTCGCTACACGGTTGTGGGTGTTTTAGAGGAAAGTGATAGCCAAGATATGACGATGTCAATGATGGGAAGTCAGGCCGATGATGTGGTGTATTTGCCAATAACAAGTGCATTAAAACTAATGGGCATGAATGCAATTAATAGCTTTGACATTTACATGGAAGAAGATGCTGATGTTGACACGTTAAATGATGAGTTATCGTTAAAGTTAAATCAGTTTTATAATTATGATGAGGATAGTTTTAGCATTATGAATATGGACAGTTTGATGGATACCATGAAAGAGATGCAAAACATGATGTTGTTAATGTTAATCGGGATTACATCAATTTCACTTTTAGTGGGTGGAATTGGGATTATGAATATGATGCTTGTGTCCGTAACAGAGCGAACAACTGAAATCGGGTTGCGAAAAGCACTTGGTGCAAAACCGAGAAGTATTCAATTACAATTTTTATTAGAATCGGCGATTTTATCTCTATTTGGTGGGGTCGTTGGGATTATTCTAGGCGTCGTGATTTCACTGCTTATCATAAGCTTAATTGGTATTTCACCTTCAATTTCAGTCTTTTCAATTATTTTAGCCTTAACCTTCTCGTTATCAGTTGGCATTGTATTTGGATTTGCACCTGCTAAAAAGGCAAGCCAATTAAATCCGATCGATGCACTAAGAAGTGCCTAAGGTCACCACATAATAAAATATACTCCACCGAATTCGATGGAGTATATTTTATTATGGTGAAAAGTCATTTAATAGTTTGGAATATTTTAGTACAATATGAGTATCACGATCCTTTTATTCTTCAAAGCACGGGGTTTATACTAGGGGTGAGCCAATACCAGGAGGCATTTGAGTGTCTGAATGAGTGGCGTGTTTTGTTAGCGAAGTGGTTAAAGATTAGTGTGTGATAAGAAATAG
>DNGE01000074.1:0-388 GCA_003486705.1 Bacillota bacterium | reverse complement strand
ATCGTTTTGTTTGCATATAAAATAGGGAGATAAAAGAGGTGCGCATCATGTTTAAAGTGTTATTAGTAGAAGACGATGTTAATTTAAGGCGGTTAATTCATGATTTTTTAACGCGACAGTATTATGATGTTTATGCTTGTTCGAATGGAGAAGAGGCGTTAGAGATAATGGCGCATCAACATATAGATGTGGTGATTACGGATATTATGATGCCTCAGGTTGATGGATTTGAGTTAACGAAGCAATTGCGTTCAGTTGAGCAACACTTGCCAATTATTATGATTACAGCGAAAGAATCATGGCAGGATAAGAAAAAGGGATTTTTAAATGGGGTCGATGATTATCTCGTTAAGCCGATTAATTTAGATGAATTATCGTTGCGATTAAT
>DNGE01000030.1 GCA_003486705.1 Bacillota bacterium | reverse complement strand
AAATACTTTGATTGCCATAATTCGATTTCACCACAACGCGCGATTTCGCAACCCGACGCGCCTCTAAAACATGCTCAAATGTTAAACAATCATACGATACGAGCGGTTTTATTACCTTTATGCCTTGCGAAGATTCTACCGTCTTATTAAACATAAAATCAAAATACACCACATCAACATGATTATCTGGTAATGACTTTAAGTACGTTAAATTATCTTCATTGACGATTTGGATACGTTCTAACAAGGCGCCCCATTCAGGTTTTTCAATTCTTACATAATGATTTAATCCCTCACGGACTAAGATCGATAACGGGATGCTTTTTTCAATCGAGATTACACGTCCGCTTTCTCCTACTACAAAACTAGCCAACAACGTATCACTCGCCAATCCTAGCGTACAATCAAGTAACGTTGATCCCTCATGTAAATTACAGGCTGTGACTAATCCATCCTTTTTTAAATTCTCGACGGCCGTTATACGATGAAAGGCCATATTTGGATGGAAAAATACTTCCTCACCTTCGGCTGGGTAATAGCTTAACCCACGTTTTGAGTTCACCACAAACACGTTTGGGTCTACATTTTTTTGCAAATACTTGATTGTTTTTTTATTTCGTTTTACATAGGTTAATTGATATTTTTTGGCAAGGGCTTTAGCTTTTTCTACAAGCCCCGCTGTTTCATCAAATGATGTCGTAATTATCATAAACGTTCCTACCTTTTCTACTTCTTAGTTCCCATTTACTTCAATCATCTGATTAACATCAGACTCATTCAAATCATAATAGCGCCAGAAGATATATACTGCGATAATAGCGCCAAAAATAGGATATAGAACGTACATATTCCAAATTCCATCTAATGCCTCCGGTGTTTGATACGTTCCGGGTTGATAGCCAATACCGTGCAGAACAAAACCACTCACCGCTCCAGCAACAGCCGCTGAAAGTTTTACTGTGAATGTTTGAAGTGAGAACGCAACACCTTCAGCACGTTGCCCTGTCTTATACGTTCCATATTCAATACAGTCAACTGTAAATAATCCAATCATAAACGTTGGCAATTGCGATAATCCTTTTATCGCTGTCATAATGTAAACAAACCAAATATTATTATACCCCACGATATAAAATAATATTGAGGCGATAATTGAAACCGTAAATCCGGAGATAAAGATTTTTTTCTTTCCAAATCGTTTAATTAATGGTGGTAAAACAAACGGAACAAGTAACATTGGTATCATATTCGCAATGGTTAACATCGAAATGTATTTTTCACTTCCTAAATTATAAATTGCAAAGTATGTCGTTGAAACGGACGTCGTATTCGTTAAACTAGCTACAATAATGGCTGAATAAAAAATAAGTAAATATTTATTATGTGCAATAAATTGAACAATACGCTTAAAACTTAATACTTCTTTTTGTTTATAAACCGCTCGCTCCTTCGCTAAAAAACGTAACGGCAACATAACAAGTAAAGCGACTACTGATAAAACCACAACGGTTCCAGTCCAGCTTAAACGCGTCACCATTCCCATAACAAATAATGAAATAATAACAGAACCAATTCCAGCTCCAATACGACCATATGAAATCAATTGCACACGCTCATCCGAGTTTTTTGTCATAACAGTCGCTAATGCAAAAATAGGAACATCACTAATGGTATAAATAATTCCCCAAATAATATAGGTAATATACGCATACACTAAACTACTAAAACCACCATCACCAACTTTTAAAAATAAAAAGAAAGTGGCGAGTGGCATTAAGAAAATAACGAGTTTAACCCATGGAATAAACTTTCCACCTTTTAGGTTTGCTTTATCGACCAAGATTCCCATAAACGGATCGTTTACCGCATCAAATAAGCGAGCCACTAAAAACATCGTTCCAACAGCTGCAGCAGATATTCCAACCACATCCGTATAAAATAACATTAAAAATTGAAACACTAAAAAGTAAATAATATTTTGCCCTATAAAATAACTACCGTATGCCATACGTTCAGGCACTGAAGTCATGTAATTTTGTTTACTCATTTATGTGATTCTACCTCATCTTTCTAACTTATTTTTCTCAACTGCTGATAAAGTTATCATTGCCATTTTATTCTGACAGATAATGATGTGAACTTCAACCGAAAATGTGTGGAAAGTTAGTAAAGACAACTGAAGGGTTCAAATCTATTAGAAGGAAATATAATCTCCTAGATGTGCTCAAACATACATTCAATCAATTGTCTTTATCACAGCGGTATATTGCAACAGTTGTAAATTTATACAAAAAAAGTGACCACGTCATATGGTCACTAAAAATTATAATAAGAACTAAACAAAGAATCATTAATTGTAGTCATTTTGTTTTACATTGCAATCTCATTTGCAGATTCAGGATCAACAAGTTCTGGAGTTGGCGCTTTTGTTTGAATAAACGATACCTTTTCTGCAATCACTTCAACAACGCGTAGTGTTTTATAATTTGGTACATCATAGACTTTATGTACCAACCTCCCTTTAACACCGATAATGGCACCTTTGCCACAATACTCAACCACACTTTTAGCTATTCCTTCCCATAATGTAACATTAATGAAATCAGTTTCATATTCATTGGTATGAGCATTTTTAAATGAGCGTGAAATAGCCAATGTAACGGTTGAAACTTTTTTACCATCCGCTGTTTCTACAAGTTCTGGGGTTCTGACGACACGTCCGACTAATACGACATTATTAAGCATAAATGATATTCACTCCTTTTGGATTTTTTTAAAGTTGTGCGCACAAAATAATTATAAAAGAGTCATTTAATAAAGAAAACTTTCCATCTTGATCTCTAAAAAACAAAATAACGAATTATTTTAACTTTTTTGAGATTTAAACCTCTATTTTCATACTTAACAATGTCAATTTTAAAACTTTAAAGCTACTTATTAATAGCATTTTTCTTTTTTTTAGAATTTTTTGTATTCTATACAGTTTTTTCAATAATATTACACATTATTACAAAAATAGATACTTATCCTTTTGCATCAACCCAAAAGAAAACGCATTCTTTAAAATTAAAATCAGTTGTACACAAAAAGTACACACTTCTTTGTCGAATTTTGATATAATTTGTTTTGTATTCATGAACACCCCCCCGTTCATGCAATACATTCCTTTCATTATTGTTTTTCATTCCATTTTTAATTTTTTACATCCCCTCATCAAACAAACGTATTGGGTTATAGCCTTGGCAAACTTTTTTATGCCAGGTCTCAATACAACCTTATACTATTCCCCTCTCAGGAGAGTTGGTGCCCCCCACCAACTCTCCTATTTTTTTATATATAAAAAGATGTTCCGTTTCCGGAACATCTTTTTTATTTTTTCGGCATCATTGTGAATACACTCACTGCTTCAGGTTTGAAGTAGTCTTTAGCAAATGCTTCAAGATCGCTTACTGTTATTTTTTCTAGAATTTCTACAATCGTAAATAATTGCACTCCATTAAACGCATATTGCGTAAATTGGTTCGCAATAAATTCAACTGAATTTAAAGCATTTAGGAAGCGCCCCACTTTTTTGTTTTTAATACGTGTAAAATCAGCCTCATCAACTTTAATAGTTCGAATAACTTCAAGTTGCGCTTTAATGCTTTGAGCTAATTCTTCTGGGTATTTTGTATCGCCACCTACTAGGCTAAAACCAAATGATAAATCAAAGCTTGTTTCATAAGTGAAGCTTTCATTAATATACCCTTTAGCTAACATATCTTCATGGAATGATGAACTTGCACCTAGTGTAAGATCCATTAACATATCGGCAACAAGCTCACATTTCAATAGTTCTTCTCCACTGCGATCAGATACAATATCTTTAATCCCAACAAGTACCTTAGGTGTTGCAACTTCCATTTCCATTGTACTTTCAGGTGTTGCAACCGTCGCTGGTTCGTTTGGATATTGACGTTCAATCGGTGGTTGTTTTGTGTAATCTTTAGCTGCTTGATTATCACGAATTAAGGTCATCGTTGCTTCTACATCAAAATCACCCACAATGAATAATAGCATATTTGAAGGATGATAGAATGTATGATAGCATTCGTATAATAAATCTGCCGTTACCTCTTGAATAGATTCAACGGTTCCAGCAATATCAATTTTAACAGGATGGTTGTGGAATAAATTATTAATAATTGCATAATAGGCTTTAGAATCCGGATTGTCATTATACATATTAATTTCTTGTTCAATAATTCCTTTTTCTTTTTCAACCGTTTCTGGTGAGAAGTAAGGATTTTGAACAAATTCGATTAGCGTAGTTAGATTTTCATGAAGCTCACTTGTACACGAAAATAAATAACATGTGCGTGTAAATGATGTAAAGGCATTTGAAGAAGCTGAATGTGCTGAGAATTTTTCAAATACGTCATAATCTTCTTTTTCAAATAGTTTATGCTCTAAGAAATGGGCAATCCCATCTGGAACACGTAACATGTCAGTTTTATTTAGAGGTACAAATTCATTATCGATAGAACCGTACTTTGTTGTAAATGTCGCAAAAGATTTATTGATTCCTGCTTTGGGTAATAAATAAACATCTAATCCATTCGCTAATTGTTCATAGTAAAGTGTTTCCTCAAGTTGCTCAAAAACTTTTTTCTCCATTACTCTGTCACCTCTTTTCCAGTAAGAAAGAAGATTGTATCTTTTTCAATTTTTGCTGCGACACGCTTAATATCATCCGCGCTAACTGCATTAACTGAATTAACCCACTCTTCGACTGTTACATCTTGTCCAAGCACCGTATTTAATGAGACGTGAGCCATCATCCCAGAGGCGCTATCCATTGACTCAAGTTTAGAGTTAATGAGTGATTTTTTAGCTAAATCAATCTCTTTATCTGTAAAATTTCCAACTCTCATATCTTCTAATTGTTGATCAATAATTTCTAAGGCTTTATCATAATTTTTATTTTCAATTCCTGAATAAATATACATAACACCTTTATAGTTGTCTAAGCGCGTTCCACAATAGTAGCATAAAGATGCTTTCTCACGAACATTCATAAATAATTTAGAGTGAGCATACCCACCAAAAACACCATTGAAAACAAGTAATGGAATGTAATCAGCTTCACCAATACGAGTATTCGTACGATATCCAATATTTAATTTCCCCTGAGTAATGGCTTGAATTTCTTTTTCAACGACTACTTCAGTTATTTTTTTATCTTCCTTATCAACAACATCAACAATTTTGTTTGGATGTTCGAAAGTAAAGTGTTGTTTAAATTCTTTATGCACGGCTTCATGATCAATATCTCCAACAACACAAATCATCATTTGGTCATTTTTTAACATCGATTCGTATTCTTTATACACATCTTGTGCCGTCATTGTGTCTAAATCTTCAATGTATCCAATGGTATTGGTACTAAAACGCTCATCTTTACACATTAATTCAATTAATTTTTGTAAAGAGTATGACATTTTATCATCATAGAGCGATTCAATGTACTCTTTTAATAAACGTTTCTCTACATCTACAATTGACGTTTTAAAGCTACCATTCTCAGTTAATGGATGTAATAATACTTCCTTTAAAAGTTCAATTCCATTTACTAATAGTTGACTCTCGCTTTGAATAAATTTATCATTTGCGACTGATAAATAAAACTTAACATTGTGAGTTTGACCCTTTTTCTCTACAGTCACCGATAAAGATGAACCGTATAATGTTTCTAAATATGTATTTAAATCTTTTTTTGAAGGATATTTTGCACTTCCCGAACGTAAAACATATGGCAGCAACGATCGTTGTGTCACTGTTTCTCGACTAATTTCTGATTGGAAAGTAACAGAGATTAAATTCGTTTTTAGTTTAGTTGATTTAACCGTTGTGAGCGTATATCCTAAATCATCATATTGACGCACTTCCATTAGTATCACCACCTTATAAATTCTAACAATTATTATATCCAACTACACGCTTGCTCATGACAGTTTTATGCGTTTATTTCTGTCTTTTTAGTTCAACCTTGTTAGTCTATACGTTAATTATAGGGTTCCATAATTTAACTGTAAACTCTTTTGATAAAATTATAGTATTATTTTTATTTAATATCTAAAGATAGATAAACGTTATCTGTTCATACTTAAATCCATCGCGACATTAATGTATCGCGGTTTATTAAGCTAAACACGCCTATATCAGTCAATTTTTGACTATTTAGTTGAGTGAAATGATACATAAATATAATCATAACACTTAAAGATATCATTTATAATAACTAATGTTTTTTATATTAGGCTTTGTTAAACATAACTGTTGTTATCGGCTATCATACTATTAATAATACATCCTTTAGTTAAATTTAATTTCTATTTAAATGTTAAGCCAATTGATCCAATGATATTTTTAGAACCAATGGTTTTATTACTATTAAAATACTTATAAAAAATAGCAAAACTAACTCAGAACTGAAACCAATGGAGAATTACCTTACTTTTATTATTTTTAGTAATCAATTAATTAGAGCAAACCTGTACTGACCTTAGAATGACGATATTAGAGGATGTAACCCGTTGTTTCTTCACCGCTCAAGTTTTGGTCAACAAAG
>DNGE01000031.1:4511-18679 GCA_003486705.1 Bacillota bacterium | reverse complement strand
TAATAGATTCTTCACTTAAGGTATAAAAAAAAGGAGGGAATATCCCTCCTTTATCTCATCACATATGTTAATTACTTAACTTCGTGAATTTTCATTAAGTTAGTGTTTCCTTCACCTGCAGGAATTCCAGCAGTTACAACAGCGATTTCTCCTGTTTGTAATCCAGCGAAGTTTTCAGCTACAGTAGCAGCAGAAGCTAATAATTCATCAGTGTTGTTTGTTTCAGCAACAACAACTGGTTGAACTCCCCAGTATAATGCTAAAGAACTAGCTGTTTTTTCACATGAAGTTGCAGCCACAACTGGAGCAGATGGACGGTATTTAGAGATTGCACGAGCAGTAGCTCCTGAAGTTGTGCAAGCGATAACTGCTTTAGCACCTAAATCTTCAACAGTATCAGCTACAGCTAATCCCATTGCAGATGAAACGTTACGCTCAGAGCTTGCGATAGCGCGAGCGATTAATTCTTGGTGATCTAATTCAACTTCTGTACGAGTTGCGATACGAGCCATCATTTGAACTGATTCTAATGGGTAATCCCCAGCAGCAGATTCTCCTGATAACATGATTGCATCTGTTCCGTCGAATACAGCATTAGCAACGTCAGATACTTCAGCACGTGTAGGACGTGGATTTTTTTGCATTGACTCTAACATTTGAGTTGCAGTTACAACGATTTTTCCAGCAGCATTACATTTAGCAATGATTTCTTTTTGGATTAATGGAACATCTTCAGCAGGTACTTCTACCCCTAAATCTCCACGAGCAACCATGATTCCGTCAGCAACTTCGATGATTGCATCTAAGTTATCAACACCTTCTTGGTTTTCGATTTTAGCGATGATTTGAGTGTGAGTGTTGTTATGAGCAGCAAAGATTTCTTTGATTGCTAATACGTCTTCTGCACGACGAACGAATGAAGCAGCGATGTAATCTACTTGCATTTCACATCCGAAGATCATATCTGAACGATCTTTTTCAGAGATGAAGTCCATTTGTAATTTAGCACCTGGAACGTTAATTCCACGACGGTTTTTAACGAATGAAGTATTTTTAACTTCACATACGATATCTTGGTTAGCATGGTCAACTTCTGTAACAGTTAACTCAACATATCCATCGTCAACTAAGATTGTTCCACCAACTTCAACATCGTTGATTAAACCTGGGTAAGTGATTGAGAAACGTTCAGAAGTTCCTTCTACTTCGTTCATAGAAACGCGTACGATTGAACCTTTTTCTAAAGTTACTCCACCATCTTTGAATAAGTGAGTACGGATTTCAGGACCTTTAGTATCTAATAAAACAGCTACGTGAGTTCCTTTTTCTTTATTAATTTCACGGATCATGTCCATACGAGCTTTTTGCTCTGCATGGTCACCATGTGAGAAGTTACAACGAATACAGTTCATTCCTGCATCTACTAATTGTGTTAACATTTCTTTTGGTTCAGATTTTGGACCAATTGTACAAATGATTTTTGTGTTTTTAAATTGTTTCATTTGAGCCACTCCTTTTGATTATATTACATTAACTCAGTCTAATCACAGATAAAACTAAGATAATTGTTTTGCTAATGCGTATAAGTTTTCATCAAATTCACGAGGTAAATCTAATGCTTCTAAAATATCAAAATGAACTAATTTGTTCGCTTTGATACCGACACAACGTCCACCTTCTCCAGCTAATAATAAATCAACTGCATAGGCACCCATACGACTTGCAAGTACACGGTCAGCTGCTGTTGGAGCTCCACCACGTTGAGTGTGTCCTAACACTGTTGCACGTGTTTCAACACCTGTGCGTTTTTCGATTTCTTTTGCTAATTCATGAGCATCTGTCATTAATTCAGCTAAAGGCACGATAAAGTGTTTTTTCTTGCGTTTTTTACCTTCTTCGATTTGAGAGACGATTTCATCGATATTTAATCCTTTTTCAGGAACGATTAAATCTTCTGCACCAGAAGCGATTGAACCCCATACGGTTAAATCTCCACAGTGACGTCCCATGATTTCAACTACACTACAACGAGCGTGTGAAGCTGAAGTATCACGTAATCGATCAATTGCATCGATAACTGTATTTAAGGCTGTGTCAAATCCAATTGTGAAATCAGTACTAACAATGTCATTGTCAATTGTACCAGGAACCCCAATACAATTAATACCCATTTCAGTTAATTTTTTAGCACCCATGTAAGATCCATCGCCACCAACGACAACTAGAGCTTCAATGCCGTGTTTTTTAAGCTGCTCTACACCAAGTTGACGAACTTCAATGTTTTTGAATTCTGGTAATCGAGCTGAACCTAAGAAAGTTCCTCCACGATTAATAATCCCACCAACAGTGCTGTTATCTAATTGATGAATATCACCTTTAACTAATCCAGCATATCCATTATAGACACCGTACACTTCAAGATTATTTGCAATTCCAGCTCTTACAACGGCACGAATGGCTGCGTTCATACCTGGTGCATCTCCACCACTTGTAAGCACACCGATTCTTTTTACCATAGTGTTCACCTCACACTAGAATTTTTGTCTTCATAATTAAATAAAGATTATTCCTAAGTTATTATAACAGTATTTTTCTCAATTATAAATCATTTCCAACTTTAATGCCTCATGAAAGCGCTAATAATTTACTAAAATTGAGATTTTTTTCTCCATTCCTTACTGATATTCGTCCTTTTATAACAATAACCTTACCTAAAAATTCCTTAAATTCCTTTTTATATGAATCTGAAAAGATTGTGACTGGAATTGAACTATTCTCATCTGATAATTCTAAAAAACACATGAGATTTCCTTTTTTATCTCGAATTTCTCTCAGTCTTTCAACATAGCCGACACAGTTAACATACGTGACATCTAATTCATGTATTGTACTCGGTAAAACCCAATCCTGTTTTTTTATTTCATCGTACATCATTTTGATCGGATGTGAATTGAGGTAAAATCCTAATAATTGTTTCTCACGGTTCATGAGTTCAGACTTCGTTAACTCTTGCTGACATGGCATGATAGCAAAATCAGCATCAAATAAGCCACCATTATACTTGGAAAAATCTAAGATTGGTTTCAAATTTTGATGCAGGGTGTTACGATTTAAACCAAACTCATCAAGTGCCCCAACGTCTATTAAACTCTCAAAAACCTTTTGGTTAATAAATTTTGAACAGCGACTAACAAAATCAAAATAAGAGACGAAGCGTCCATGATTTCTTTCGGCAATTAATTGCTTCGCTATATTTTGCCCCACATTTTTAATTGGAAGCAAACTAAATCTAATATTCCCATTTTCAACGAAATAATACACTTCACTGTGATTAACCGAAGGCGGTAAAATTGAAAGATTAAAACTTCGCGCTTCTTTTATATAAAGAGCGGTTTGGAATTCACTTCCGATAACGGAGCTTAAGGCCACCGTCATAAAGTAAGCGGGATAATGTGTTTTTAAATAGGCCATCTGATAAGCAATCATACTATAAGCCACCGCATGTGATCGATTAAAACCGTAGTTTGCAAATTTTAATATTAAATCATATAAAAACGAAGCGAGTTCTTTTGAGTACCCATGACTAATGGCTCGCGTGATAAATTTTTCTTGCTCAGAAACTAACACGTCGGCTTTCTTTTTACTCACTGCTCGCCTTAATACGTCGGCTTCACCGAGAGAATATCCTCCAATGGCATGAGCTATTTGCATGATTTGTTCTTGGTATACGATAATACCGTGCGTTTTTCTCAAAATAGGAACGAGCACTTCATGATAATAGTCTGCCCGACTTTTACCATTTTTAATATCTGCAAACTTTGGAATATTCTCCATTGGTCCTGGTCTAAATAACGCATTACACGCAATAATGTCTTCTAATTCGGTCGGTTTAATAACCTTTAACGCGTGTTTCATTCCTTCTGATTCTAATTGAAAGACACCTGTCGTATGACCACTTGCAATGAGTTCATATGTTTTAGCATCATCAAATGAAATTTGTGATAAATCAAAGGTAGGATTTTCATTTTTCTTAACTAAGTTAACAATTTGTTGCAACATCGTTAAGTTTTTTAATCCTAAAAAGTCCATTTTAAGCAGACCTAGCTTTTCTAAGTCTTCTGCTTCATATTGAGAAAGATATAATCCATTGCCACTTGGCATCAAAGCGGTGTATGCTGTTAGATCATGTTCACTAATAATAACACCGGCTGCGTGAATCGACGTATGACGAGGCAGTCCTTCTATTTTAGATGCTTCTTCATAAATAAATTTTAATTTGGGGTATTGCTCCAAAAATTGTGAAAGGTCTGAACTTTGTTCGTAACTGCTTCTTAAGGATTGGTTAGATGTAATATAGCTTGAGACTTTATTAATTAAGGTCGTCTCAATTTCATGTATACGAGCTAAATCACGCCATGACGAACGCGCTTGAAAGGTTCCAAACGTGACAATCTGAACGACGCAATTCGCACCATATTTAGTTTGCACATATTGAATAACTTCATCACGTCTATTATCTTGAAAATCAATGTCAATATCTGGCATAGATATGCGTTCAGGGTTTAAAAACCGCTCAAATAATAAATCGTACTTAATCGGATCAACGTTGGTAATCCCGAGGACATAAGCGACCAAAGATCCCGCTGCAGAACCACGGCCACACCCCACATAGATACCTTGCAGTTTAGCATACTTAATAAAATCCCAAACAATTAAGAAATAATCAGAAAACCCCATGTTTTGAATGACACTGAGTTCATACTCTAAACGGTGATAATGCGTCGGACTCAGTTGCTTCCCATAACGTTTATGCAATCCTTTATGACAGAGTGCGCTTAAATATTCTTGCGACTCAATATCATCAGCTGTTGGAAATTTAGGTAAACGTGTCACGCCAAGTTCTAGGACCACCTGACATTGTTCACTAATAGCGACCGTCGCTTCAATGGCTGCTTCACAATCTCTAAATAATTCCCGCATTTGAACTTCTGTTTTATAATAACGTTCTTCATTGATTAGCGGCTCATCACTAATACTAGAATTTTCATCAATGAGTCTTAAGTAATTTAAAGTTTTAGCTCCCTCTTGATGAAGATATCTGACATCATTTAAAGCCACGACATTTAAGTTAAGCTTAGTGGCAATTTGAATGAGTCCTAATGATTTATGATACGTTTGTTCATCGATACGGATTAACCCGATATATTTATGTGGAAAAGCTTTTAAATAGGTTTGAACATAGTCTGTTGCCGCACTCTCATTTTTAGTTAAACCAAACGTCGGCAATACCCCTTTATCACCATCCGTTATTAAAATGAGATCTTTTGCGAAAGGAACAATATCTTCATGCGTTAACGATTTTGAAGCGTCGACTGTTGCTAGTTTCATCAAGGCTTCATACCCCTCATTGTTTTTAGCCATTAACGTCCAAACATCTTGAAACGAATCCACACTCACATTGACACTTAAGCCAAAAATCGGTTTAATATTAGCATTTAAACAAGCAGAATAAAACTTTATACCACTATGAAAGCTCCCCTCTTCAACAAGTGATAATGTTGAGAATTGATTTTTAACTGCAAAATCAATTAACTCTTTTATTTGAATGGTACTTTTTAATAATGAATATGAAGACCGAACTTGCAATTGAACAAATCCCATTCTCTAGCCTCCTTCTCTTGTGAAATCAAACATTTGTTTTTTATTTTAACAGAATAAAAGACTATTGGCAAACGTCAATAGTCTTTCCTAAAGTCATCCATTTTATGACTTTTTTGCCTCTAAATATTGAATACAAGCTACATCAAGTGCAGCTACAACGTGTTCGCATGAGTCCCAGTCATAAATAATAGCGCCTGATGCCTTAGGGTGACCTCCCCCTTCAAAGGTTTCAGCCACGGTATTAATAATCGGACCACCCGAACGGATATTGACACGAATATTTTCTTCATTTTCAAAGAAACAAACCCAAACATGTATCCCTTCAATATTAGATAACACATTGACAAGTGCCGAACGTGTTGCTGTTGTTAATCCATACATGGCTTGGACTTCTTTTGTCATTTTAAAATAAGCTACACCATGATCACTCACTGAGAAGTTACTAAGCACATACCCTTGAGCTTGAATCATATTTAACGTTCGTTTATACATATTTTCATGCACATATGCACGATCAACTTCATAATCTAATAAATTAGCTACACATACGTACGTTGACTGACTACTGTTATCATATAAAAACCTTCCACTATCAGCAATAATTCCTGCATAAAGTAATGTCGCTGCCTCTTTTGTCATTTCTAAATCATACGCTGCTTTATTTTTTTCATATAAATTCACAACGAATTCTGATGTCGAAGATAAACTTGTATCCACGACATTTAAATCACCGTAATCTTCAACCGGGGGATGATGATCAATTTTAATACAATAAGCACCTGACTTATAACGTTCATCATCAATTCGTTTAGCATTACCTGTATCCATTACAAGCACTAGAGCACCTGCAAAATCAGCATCACTCGCCTCATCCATAACACCCATCCAACTTAGAGATGTTTCTGAATACCCAACACATTTTACCAACTTATTTGGATAGCGATGTTTAATTAAAGTTGCTAATCCTAATTGTGATCCATACGCATCCGGATCTGGACTCACATGACGATGAAGAATAATTTTTTCATATTGATCAATTTCTTTCCAAACAGTTTCTAGCATCTATTAACACCTCTATCTTCTTTAACAAAAAAAATGTCATTTTTTCATATTATACCACATCTTACGTCATCTCATGAGGCTAGACACCTTATGAAATCATATTATTTTATCTCTAGATCTTGCGCTTTACGCAGAAGTGGAATTCTAAACAAAAATAAAAAGACGATTTGAGCAAATCAAATCGTCTTTTTATTTTTATTATTTAAGGAATTCTAATGTATCGCGAGCGATTACTAATTCTTCATTTGTAGGAATTGCAAATACTTTAACTTTTGACTCAGGTGCTGAAACTAACGCTTCAACTCCACGGCAAGCATTTGCTTCGTTGTCTAATACGATTCCTAATCCGCTTAAACGGTCACAAATTGCTTGGCGAGTTTCATAAGAGTTTTCTCCGATACCTGCTGTGAAGACAATTGCATCTGCTCCACCTAAGTATACAAAGTAAGATCCGATGTAATCGCAAATACGTTTAAGGAATAAGTTAAACGCCATTGTCGCTGCTTCATCACCTTTTTCAACAGCACCTAAGATATCGCGCATATCTGATGATAATCCAGAAACACCAGCAAGTCCTGATTGTTTATTTAACGCATTAACTGCTGCATCGATTGTCATGTTTTCTTTTTCCATGATGAATGGTAAGATCGCAGGATCAATATCTCCTGAACGAGTTCCCATCATGATTCCAGCAAGTGGTGTGAATCCCATTGATGTATCAACTGATTTTCCACCTTTAACAGCTGCTAATGAACCACCGTTTCCGATATGAACTGTAATGATTTTAGTCTCTTCAGCTGGCATATCTAATAATTCAATTGCACGTTGTGACACATATAAGTGAGATGTTCCATGGAAACCATATTTACGAACACCATGTTTTTCATACCAAGCAGAAGAAACTGGATATAAGTAAGCATCTTTTTCCATTGTTTGGTGGAATGCAGTATCAAATACAGCAACAGATACAGCATGAGGTAAAGCTTTAGCGAACGCTTTAATCCCTAATGCATTAGCTGGGTTATGTAAAGGTGCTAATTCTGATAAACTTTCGATTTCAGCTAACACTTCATCTGTTACAACAACAGACGTTGCGAATTTTTCTCCACCGTGAACCACGCGGTGTCCAACACCGTTGATTTCTTCGTAGCTAGCTACAATGTTTAACTCTAATAAAGATTCTAATAATAAGTTTACTGCTACTTCATGATCTAAAATTGGTAATACTTTTTCAATTTTTTGATCTTCGAAGCTAATATTGAAAACAGCATCTTCAAATCCGATACGTTCTACTAATCCTTTTGTAATAACTGTTTCAGCTGGCATTTCTAATAATTGAAACTTTAATGATGAACTTCCAGCGTTGACTGATAAAATTTTAGACATAATATAACCTCCACTTTTACTTATTCAATTTAATCCAATCTTCAATGCGTTTTAATGTTTGCGCAAATTGATTAGCGTCACTAAAACGTGGTAACTCTGCGAGTAAAACTTCATTTACAGGCGAAACATTTTCCCCTTTTCGTTGAACAATAAAGATACTTTTCCCTAATTCTTGACTTTTAAACATGCTAATTGGGAGTTGTAATAACCCTTGAATATGTGCATATTCTGTCAACATCTTATGAAAAGCAGCTGAATGAGGTTGATTGAATATTTCATTCGGTACGATATAAAAAGCATACCCACCTGGTTTTAAATATTTAAGATGATTTTCAATTAGTAAATACGGTAAATAGTCGCACCCTTCGTCTTTTAAACTTAACGTGACATCATCTACTGATGTGTGACCATCTGGTAAATCACCAATAATGATATCTAATGGTTCGATTAATAACGATTTAAGAGAACTCTGTTGGTAAAATTGAATGGCATGTTCTTGCATATCTGCTAAAGAGAATGCAATCTTAATAAGATCGCTATCTAAATCAACACCATAAATCCCACCAAAGTCTTTATTTAAATAATTGAGAATAGCTGTTAAAAAGTTTCCAGTTCCGACTGTTAAATCCCCGATTTTTGCACCCTCAAGATTCGGCATAAATTTAGAAATTAAATACCCGACCATCATAGCAAGAGAATCTGGTGTCATAACTGAATTCGTTAAGCGTTCTGCTTTTAAACCTTTTAATATTCCTAATTGAAGAGCCTTTCGAACTTCCTCTTGCGAAAATTCTAATTCTTCTAACTCATCGTAAAGTTTTTCTAGAGCTTCTACCACTTCCGGATTTAATGATTGATTTACCGACTGTGCTGTGACGTTTGAACACGATTCACATAACGCATGTAAATAATTCATTTTTAATTCGGCACTGATGATCATTGATGTTTCATCTATCACATCAAAAAGTTTTTCGATTACTTCAGCTCTAACCAATTAAATCACCTCTTCTGATATACAACAAAATTTTACTACATCTTGATGAAAAAGTCATCCTAAACTAGATAAAAAATGTTATAACCTTTAATATTTTAGGTTGTGAAATTCATCACTTGCAACCGTTAATCTTCTCATGTCTTTTTGTGAAAAACGTCACTATTTTTAAAGAGCACTAGCTTTCATATGGTCTAGATGTTTTGCGCTTACACGAAAAGGATGGCCATAAGAAAAAGCGAGTCTGTTTGACTCGCTTAAAGTCTTAATCCCAACTATCATCTGAAAAGTCATGATTGTCTTTTTCTAATTCTCCGACAATGCTATTAATCGCTTTTGGAACTTGTTCCAAAACCTTTTCAAATAAATGGGTTTTTTCTTCTACATGTTTTAATTCAACACCGTTTGAATTCACAATTAAAAAGGCGATTGGGGTAATCGATACCCCACCTCCCGTTCCTCCACCGAATGGTGGTGTTTCACAGTTAGGTTTTTTACCTTCAAACTCACTTCCACCTGCTGCAAAACCAAACGTTACTTTTGAAACGGGAATAATGGTTTCACCTGCATCTGTTTTCACCGGTTGTCCCACGATTGTATCCACATCAATGATATTTTTTAAACTTTCCATCGATGTTTTCATTAGATTATGTAAAGGATGTTCAGTCATCTTAAATCATATCCTCCTTCAATTTATATGTTTTTCTAATAATTAACAAATCCCTTAATGATAATAAAAAGACCATTATAATATCAACCAAACGAACCGAAATTATACACTCAAATTTAATAAAAATATTATTTCCACTAAATTGAGTTTTTACATCAAAATCAAGTTTATTTACCTTTTTGACATGGGTTTGAATAAACCGATACACATTCGCATTCACACCCCAGGCCATTCCAAGTAAGCACCCATTTAACATTGGGTCCTCCACATTAAAATTAAGATATGAAAACAACTGATGAATGTGAATACGACTAACAAAACGCCTTAAAATTCTTAACCCCACTTCAAGATAAATCTTATACTGCTTTATGGTTAAGAATAGTTTTTCACGTTTTTCTTTAAATTGAATCTTGTCAATACGCTTGTTAATATGGTCTCGCTTCTTTGATGCTTGTTTATCAATTCTTTTTTGGGCCCTGTTAAATTTAAGCACGTTCCATTTTTCAAACCATGATTTCTTTTCAACAGTGGCGTCGCACTTATGATTGGCGTCCTTTTTTTGTTGGATTGATGTTTTTTCAATCTTTTTAGATTGCTCAAATCTTTGGGCTTGCCCCTTGTTTTGAAGGGATTTTGCTTTTAATTCCTCAGACGATACCTTATGTTTTGCAAGCACCTCTTTATCAGTTGGCTTGAGAGTTAGCACTTGCTTTTCACGTTTAAAATCAACGTTTTTTAAAGGATCATCCTCTTGCATGTTATCCAATGTTTCTTTTGCTTTTTGTTCAAGATTATCAGCTAAGGCATCCACTTTTTCCTTTAAATCAATCTGATAAGAAAAAAATGAATATTTCAGTTGAACAAATGCTTCGTCTTCATTATAGACTAAACGAACTTTTATTTTGATAAATAGAAGGGCGATGAGAATGGCGCCCAACAAACCTAAAAACCAGAATATATATATCATATTTACATCCCACCCACATCATCGTTAGCTTTATTATGTGCAATAGGTGGAAATTTATTCATTTCTAACCATAAAAAAACTCCTAACTGAGCAGCTCAATTAGGAGTTTGCATTTATCCTTTAAACGAGATTTGATAGTTTTTATACCACACATGGAATTGATATAAATAAGCAATGAGTTGCGGTTGCGTCATCAGTTGCCCAAACCATGGTCTTGTTATGATTTCATCATTTGTATTCGCTAATCGTTTTAATTTATCACCATCAAATAATTCATGCAAAATCGAGGCAGGATCAGCTAAAGCCTCTCTTAATAATGTTTGCACAAGCGCTGTGTAATGTGGGTTGTGCGTTTTTGGATATGGGTTTTTCTTACGATACAACACTTCATCCGGTAACACACCTTCGAGTGCCTTTCTTAATAACCCTTTTTCCGTTTGATTATAAAACTTCATTTCCCAAGGAACATTGTATATATACTCCATAATGCGATGATCGGCAAACGGTACACGAACTTCAAGACTTGCGCCCATACTCATCGCATCTTTGCGATCAAGCAACGTTGTCATGAACCATTGCGTATTTAAATAGGTTAATTGTCGTTTTTCATTATCTTCCGCACTGTCTGAGGTCCAAATTTCAGCTTCTGCAATCGATGTATCAAACGCATGCTTTGCATAATCCACGAGTCCAAGTTTAGCTTGCCATTCTGGTTTTAACAAATCATTACGGACATTTAAATCACGTAACCAAGGGAACATGCCATTCATTGGCTCACGATAAAACCATGGATATCCACCAAAAATCTCATCGGCACATTCGCCAGATAGCCCAACTGTAAACTCTTTTTTAATTTCTTTACAAAACCAGTGTAGCGATGAATCCACATCCGCCATCCCTGGCATATCACGAAAATGAACCGCATCAACTAATGCTTTTGCTAATTCATCATTTGATATTACGCATGAATGATGGATGGTTTGATGTTGTTTTGAAATTAAATCAATAAACTCTTTGTCTTGCGACACTTGAAAATCATTTCCTTTAAAGAATTTAGAATTATCTTCATAATCGATAGAGAACGTATGAAGGTCTTTTTTAGACGCTGCTGCAATGGCTGTAATGGCAGATGAATCTAAGCCGCCGGATAAGAATGTACACAGTGGCACATCAGAGACTAATTGACGCGTAATCGCATCCATTAATAACTCACGTGTTTTCTCAACCGTTGTTTCAAAATCATCTTCATGCTTCGACGCCTTTAAGTTCCAATATTGCTTAATGCTTAAACCATCTTGTGTTAATGTCATATAATGGCCTGGACGCAACTCCTTAATGCCTTTATACAATCCATTGCCCGGTGTATGCGACGGACCGAGTGCTAATAGTTCTTGAAATCCCTCTAACGTAATCTCATGATTTTGTGTATACGTTATAATTTGTTTGCGTTCTGAGGCCAAGATAATGCCTTCTGGCGTTTTCGTATAATATAACGGTTTAACCCCCGCACGATCACGCGCTACAAATAACGTTTGTTCTTTTTTATTCCAAACAGCAAACGCATAAATCCCATTTAACTTGTGCACTACTTTTTCCCCAAAGCAAGCATAAGCTTTTAATAACACTTCCGTATCTGAATGACCTTTAAATGTAAATCCAGCATCTAATAACTCTTTTCGAATTTCTTCTGTGTTATACAACTCCCCATTATAAACCATACTAAAATATTCATAATGCATCGGTTGTTTTCCAAGTTCTAGATCGACCACCGATAAACGTCTGTGTCCTAAAAACACATGCTTATCGTAAAAGAGTCCTCCTTCGTCTGGTCCACGGTGTTCAACCACTTGAACACTAGCAGTGTCGTATGGCGTTTTGACTTCATTTAAAGCATAATTTACAACACCAAAGATTCCACACATTTTTTTCTCACCTCAATTTTAAATTTCCTTTACTTTAACTAATATATGCATTAGCCTAGAAAGTGTATCCACTTTTATCCTAAAAACATTCAAAATTTTACAAAGAGGTTTCCTATGAAAAAAATTCTATTATCACTTATTCAGTTTTACCAACGCTATATCTCACCCTTATCACCACCGCGCTGTCGCTACTTTCCAACTTGTTCAACGTATGCCAAAGAAGCCATTGAATTGCACGGACCTTATAAAGGGGGCTATTTAGCACTTAAACGAATCTTGCGTTGCAACCCTTGGGGTGGTTTTGGATATGACCCCGTCCCTTGTTGTGACCATAAGCATCATAAAGACAAGGACGACTCTCAAAAATAACTCTCTTTTCAAGCTAGTTTCCTTATGCTAAACCATAATATTTAGTTTCGCCTATACAAATATTGACATAAAATATCATAGGTTGTTATAATGAAACACGTTAATTGAGGGGGATGAGAACATGGACTTATTTACATTTTTAGAATACATTGGTTTATTTGTTTTTGCAGCATCCGGTGCCATTTGCGCCATTGAAAAACGCATGGATATCTTCGGTATTTTCACCTTAGCCACCGTCACAGCCATTGGCGGTGGAGTCATTCGCGACGTGGTGACAGATGTGGGGATCCCCGTGTTTTTCTCCAAATATGAATACATGATTACCATCCTCATTGCAAGTGGTTTAATCATCGTCTTACGCGGAAAAATGAAATGGAAAATACCGTTTCTTATATTAGATGCCATTGGCCTTTCCGTATTCACCGTTGCCGCAGGGTTAAAAGCTATTTCACACGATTACAATTTTATGACCTTCTTATTTGTCTGTGTCATTACAGCCGTTGGTGGGGGTGTCATTCGTGATATATTAGCACAAGAAGTACCCGTCATCTTAAAAAAAGAAATTTATGCGTCAGCTTCTTTAATCGGTGCCACTGCCCTTTGGATCATGCACTACTTCATTGCTTCTAACCTAGCTGCCTATATTGCCTTAATCATTATTTTTATCATTCGTTTAATTAGTGTGAGATATCGCATGAACTTACCCGTTGTCGATGAGCAACCGATAAAATTCAAGCACAAACTCACACCCTAAATCTTGATGGATTTCCATCAGGATTTTTTTTATACCTTATTTAACACGTTTAAGAAATCCGCCCGTTTAACAAACTTCAATTCCCTTTCCATTACAAATTTTGAAGAATAATTTTTGCCAACCGGCTTATCTTTAAACACGTCATAAATTACGCTATAATAGACCTATACTATATAGATTGTTGGTGAGATCATGAACTTAATGACGATAGAAAACATTAGTAAAAGTTATTCAGTCAAAACATTACTTGATAATATATCATTTGGTATTAATGACGGTGAAAAAATTGGCTTAATTGGTGTAAACGGAACGGGTAAATCAACCCTTCTAAAAATTATTGCCGGCGTTGACACGCCTGAGACGGGACGCATTACAAAATCAAATGC
>DNGE01000031.1:587-4154 GCA_003486705.1 Bacillota bacterium | reverse complement strand
ATTGATCGCTTAAACTTATGGGATTTAGAAAGTGAAGCCAAATCAGTGTTAACGAAACTTGGGATTCACAACTTCTCACAAAAAATGAGAGAACTATCAGGTGGACAACGCAAACGTGTTGCACTGGCCTGTGCCTTAATCACGCCATGTGAGTTACTCATTCTCGATGAGCCGACCAACCACTTAGACAATGACACGATTAATAAATTAGAAGACTATTTAAACAGCCGCAAAGGGTCATTATTAATGATTACCCATGACCGCTATTTCTTAGATCGCGTGACAAACCGTATCTTAGAACTTGACCGTGGACGCTTATTTAGCTACGACGGTAACTACTCACTCTTCCTTGAGAAAAAAATGGAGCGACTTCAAGTGGAAGCTGCGATGGAAGATAAACGTCAAAACTTATTACGCAAAGAATTAGCGTGGGTACGTCGCGGGGCTCAAGCCCGTTCAACGAAACAAAAAGCACGCTTACAGCGCTTTGATGACTTAAGCAACCGCGAAAGCTTTAAAGAAGCTGAAAAAGTAGATATCTCTGTGGCCTCAACACGACTTGGACGCAAAATCATGGAATTTAATCATGTGGCAAAATCATTTGGGGATCGCTGTATGATTGCAGACTTAGAGTATACCTTAGCAAAAACAGACCGCATCGGAATTGTTGGACCAAACGGAATTGGAAAATCAACGCTCATTAACTTAATCCGCGGCACACTAAAACCAGATAGCGGCGAACTTGTTATCGGTGAAACCGTAAAAATCGGAGCCTTTGCGCAAGATAGCGAAGAAATGAATCCTACGATGCGAGCGATTGATTACATCAAAGAAAACAGTGACTACATTGAAACAGCGGATGGGACACGCATCACGGCTTCACAAATGTGTGAACGTTTCTTATTTAATGGACACTTACAATATTCACAAATCCAGACACTCTCTGGTGGAGAACGCCGACGCTTATACTTACTACGCGTGTTAATGGATGCACCAAACGTGTTATTACTAGATGAGCCAACGAATGACTTAGATATTGAAACGTTAAATCGTTTAGAAGATTATCTAGATGATTTCAACGGCATCGTCATTACCGTTTCTCATGATCGTTACTTCTTAGATCGAATTTGTAATAAGATTTTCGCCTTCGAAGGACGCGGTAATATTAATATTTACACAGGAAACTATAGCGACTACTTAGCCTTTAAAGAACGCGAAGGCATTGTCTTTGAAGAAGATGAAAAAGCGGTTGAGTCTAAACCAGTGGCCACAGTTGGAAAAGTTCGCACTGAGAAAAAATTAAAATTCAGCTATGCTGAGCAAAAAGAATTTGAAACAATCGATGATGACATTGCCGCATTAGAGGAAAAAATCACAGCATGTGATGAACAACTGATTGAATTCGCAACGGATTACGTTAAAATCCAAGACATCATGACAAAAAAAGAACAAGTAGAAGAAGAGCTAGCACTTAAGTATGAACGCTGGGAATATTTAAATCAACTTGCTGAAGAAATTGAAAATCAAAAGAAATAATAAGAGGGGGTTCTCTGATGAATCAAGATTCTTTAAGCTGTACAAATTGCCAAACGTATCACTGCCGTTTCTTAAACGGTGGAAACTTCCCGAAGTTTTGCAAAACATCAGAGACGGCGCAAGCCGTCATTGATGAAACGGTCGCCTTATATACTGAAGATGCTTCAGTGAGTCGCATCTCCGAAGCTGCCCTAGCAGCTGAAATTGAATACCGTGGACGCTTAACACGCGTCGAAGAAACCATTGTCTTTGCCCAAAAGATGGGGGCCAAAAAAGTGGGCATCGCCACTTGTATCGGTTTAATTGAAGAAGCCAAAATCTTCGCACGAATTCTCGAATCACACGGACTAGAAGCCGTTGGAATCTCGTGTAAAGTCGGCGCTGTCGACAAAACAGCACTTAACATCTTAGATGAGCAAAAACAAAACCCAGGTTGCCACGAATCGATTTGCAATCCGATTCTGCAAGCGAAATTACTTTCACAAGAGCAAACTGACCTTAACGTCATTATCGGTTTATGTGTCGGCCATGATACATTATTTATGCAACATAGTCAGGCCCCGATGACAACGCTAGTTGTCAAAGACCGTGTCCTAGCGCACAACCCGGTGGGGGCGCTTTATACGAGTCATTCATTTTATAAGAAAATCAAAGCAAAATAAAAAGACGGAAATCTCTCCGTCTTTTTATTTTGGCTTATTTATTATAAATTATAGAATGCTGTGAAAGCTTTAATTGTTAATTCGTTGTCAATAACTGTCGCTAATTCACGAATTGAGTGCATGCCAAGTAATGGTGCTCCCATATCGATAACAGGAATATTTAATTTAGATGCTGAAACCGGCCCGATTGTCGTTCCGCCACGAACATCAGAACGATTGACAAATTTTTGGTATGGTACGTCGGCAGCTTTGCATACCGCATCAAAAATGGCACCATTATAGGCATCTGTACTATAGCTTCCAGAAGCAGCTAATTTTAACACAGGCCCTTTTCCTAACATTGGACGAGTCGTTGGATCGTGTTTCTCAGCATTGTTTGGATGTACGGCGTGTGCTAAATCCGATGAAATCATAATTGAATTTGCAAGTGTACGGAATACTTCTTCGCGTGATTTACCAAGACCTAATACTAAACGTTCAACCACAGTCGTTAATAAATTAGAAGCAGCTCCTTGCGCAGTTAAACTTCCAATTTCCTCATTATCGATCGCAATTAACATTTTAGTTGCACTATTTTCCGTGCTTTCTAATAACGCCTTAAGTCCAGTATAAACCATCCACATATCATCTAGACGCCCACTCGAAATAAACTCTTCATTTACCCCCACTAAGCATCCTTTTTCAATCTCATATAATCCAACTTCGAATGTTATGATTTCGTCTTTTGCAACATTTAATTCCTCTGCTAATAAAGAAACTAAGAAATCATTTTTCTCAAACTGGTCATTAATTAATCCAACTAGTGGTAACGTATCTTTTTGTGCATTAATATTAAATCCATCATTGACACTACGGTTCATGTGAATCGCTAAACTTGGAATAATCATCACTGGCTTGTTAACATTCACTAAGCGACGAACTGGTTTAAACGCTGATTCCCCTTTAAGCGTTACAACTCCAGCAATTCCAAGTGGTCGGTCAAACCACGTATGTAAAATTGGTCCACCATAAACTTCAGTGTTTAACTTTAAATAAGACCCTTCAACTGTCATCTCAGGATTTGGCTTAATACGGAATCCAGGTGCATCAGTATGTGCGCCAATCATACGAATTCCATGCTCAACCACATCACCCGTTCCAATTTCAAACGCAATTAAAGCTGAACCATTCTTACGAACATAATACTTCCCGCCCGCAACTAAATTCCAAGCATCAGCCTCGTGTAATTCCGAATACCCATGCTCATCAAGCATAGCCTTCGTCGTAGCAACACCATGATACGCCGACGGACTCTCATATAAAAAATCAATTAACTCATGTGCTAACATCTTATTCATCATAACCACTCCTTTGATTCCTTATTCTTGTC
>DNGE01000031.1:0-332 GCA_003486705.1 Bacillota bacterium | reverse complement strand
CCTTTAGGTGAACTTTTTTAGGGTTCTCATTGTTCGGCAAGCCTTCCTTTAGGTGAACTTTTTTTAGAATTGTCATTGTCCGGCAAGCCTTCCTTTTTTGAACTTATTTAAGATTCTACTTTTAGGCAAGCCTTTTGAGCATTTTTTCTCATCGACAACGCCTATACTATCCGACCCATATTAATTTCGCTTTCTTTTACGACTCTTGTGTTTTATCATATCACTTTTCAACAATGAAAGCAAATTGGCAGCTGTTTGTAATATTATAGAAAATAAAAAAAACTCCCGAAGGAGTTCATGTATGCTATATGGCGGTCCAGACGGGGGTCGAA
>DNGE01000065.1:16815-18905 GCA_003486705.1 Bacillota bacterium | reverse complement strand
GATTTGTTAACCTTATTGTCGGCATTCGGTTTTTCAGGGCAAATCATTGCGACGGGTTATTACATGTCAAAAGCAGATGCGTATTGTTTTAATACCGTCCAAATGGTAACCGCTGGTGTGCTTGGGATGCTGGTCGCTCTGCTTCTTGAAGGCTTACAACCGCTCAGTCTGCAAAGCGGACTCTCGGTTTTGTATTTAGGTGTATTTAGTACCTGTGTGGCGTTTTTGCTTCAAAGTATTGCGCAAAAATACACAACGGAAACAAAAGTTGGTTTAATCTTATCGACGGAATCTGTGTTTGGTGCCTTGTTATCGGTTATCATTTTACACGAGGCCGTCACTTGGCGTTTAGTATTAGGTGGATTACTTATGTTTGTGGCGATGATTTTAGTGGAATCAAACCCACTTCAAATGAAATCTGTTTTTTCGAAATTAGGGCTTAAAAAAGTGGTGGCTGTTTTAGATGAGGAGCCAATAAGTGAATCGTTGTAGTACAAAAATGCGACTTCTATAAGAGGTCGCATTTTTTATTGGCTATACGTGGAATAACTAGAAGTTGTTGTTTAATGTTTGACGAGTCATTATCGCTTTACCACTGTAAAACGTGTAAAGTTTAGTGAAATTATCATTTGAGGGTCATATTTTTAAAAATCCAGATAACACTAATCAGTGAGGTGAAAATAATGAATAAAAAAGATATGCTTAAATTACAATGTCGTACGGATTTAGCTATAGAAGCTGTAGAACAGTTAGTGGGTGAAGTCGATTCTCCCAATAAAAATGGAGTCAAATATGTAGAAGATGTCGTCAATGGGGTGAAAATCACGTGTATTGATGTTGATAAAGTGGCGGAAGAAAACGTTGGAAAAAAAGCAGGACGTTATATGACGGTTAATACGGGTTCAGTCATTTCACACGACCATGACCAACTCACAGTAGCGATGGAGGTGTTTACTCATCAATTTAAAGAGTTATTAGCGCATCGCAATATCACGCCTGAGATGACGTGTTTAGTCATTGGGCTTGGAAATGATCACGTGACACCAGATGCCTTAGGCCCAATGGTTGTAGACGAAGTTATAGTGACAAGACACTTATATCAACTACGTCCGGATGAGGTGGATAGAAATTATCGTGTTGTCAGTGCATTAGCCCCAGGTGTCATGGGGATGACAGGGATTGAAACGTACGATGTGATCGAATCGTTAGTTAAGAAAACAACACCAGATTTTTTAGTGGTGGTTGATGCGCTAGCCTCTCGTTCCATCACACGCGTCAATAAAATGATTCAAATGACGGATACAGGTATTGCGCCAGGAAGTGGTGTGGGAAATAAACGCCGCGCCATTAATGAAGAGTCGCTCGGAATCCCGGTGTTTGCCATTGGTGTTCCAACGGTTGTAGATGCCGTGTCAGTGACGAGTGATACAATTGATTTGTTATTAAAACACATTGGGAAATCATTAAAAGAAGAAACACGCTCATATAAAAAATTAGTGCCATTTGGTGGTGCTGCACGACAAAATTATTCGGAAGAAGATTTGCCAAGTGATGAGTTGAAACAACAATTTATGGGGCATATTGGCATGTTAAGTGAAGAAGAGAAGCGACAACTGTTATCAGAAGTTTTAACACCGAATGGTTTTAATTTAATTGTGACGCCAAAAGAAATTGATACAGAAATCGAGAGTTTAGCCACACTGATTTCAAACGGTATTAATCGAGCGCTACATCAAAATATTCAATTTAGTTAATCGCGTCCCATAAAACAACAATTAATAACACACAAGTTCCGTTATAATTAAGAAAACGTTGGAATAGTCTGTATTAGATAAGGTTAGATGAGCTGTCTGTATCAATAAATCCGATTAGACGAAAAGTGATGAATTAGCCCAAACAATCTAAGGACAAAAGTTACAATAAAGTAAGTAAATATCATGACTGTTTATAGATAGAAACTATCAGTTGAGGGGAAAAGTGAGTCGTGGTAAGTCATATCCTGAGGGGGGATCTCATGAAACGTAATCTCATGAAACGTAAACGAAAAGCAAAAAAAATAGTTCCATATGTTGTGGGTGCATTTTTTTTGA
>DNGE01000065.1:16109-16576 GCA_003486705.1 Bacillota bacterium | reverse complement strand
CGTTGCTATCAAGTATTTTTGACTTTTCAAATCCAGCGGATTTCGTCGATTTGATTACAAACTTACAAAAATATGCAACAGAAATCATGACGAGTATAGACGTCAGTCAAATGTATTCTTTTTTGAATGACGGATTATCGTTTATTAAAATGGAGACAGTTGGAAATCAAGTGAATGCTGAAGCTAATAATGTAGACTATCAGTATAAATATAAGTATGAGAGTGCGAACTTAGACATTGAAAATAAGCCAAGTGTTGAAACGACTGATCCGCTTGTTTATATTTATAATACACATACGGCTGAAAGTTATGAAAGTGACGAAGTAAATGCAACACTCGGTTCAAAAGTCACGGTAGTCGATACGTCTAAACAAATTTCATTAGCATTAGATACTTATGGCGTTAAAAGTGTCGTTGAAATGCGTGATGTTGCAGATGTACTAGCCGCAAATAGTTGGAATTACTAT
>DNGE01000065.1:8315-15830 GCA_003486705.1 Bacillota bacterium | reverse complement strand
TATTTAGAAGATATGGCACAAGACTATGATTCTCTCAAGTACTTTGTCGATATTCACAGGGATTCACTTCCATATAACCGCACAACTACAACCATTAATGACAAAAAATATGCCCAAATTTTGTTTGTTGTTGGGCAAGACCATCCGCGCTATCAAGAAAATTTACAGTTTGCTAAAGCGATTAATAGCCTCATTGATCAAAAATATGAAGGATTATCAAAAGGGATTCTTGAAAAAGGTGGGGAATATACAAACGGTATTTACAACCAAGACTTTGCAACGACCGTGTTATTAATTGAATGTGGGGGACAAGATAATACATACGAAGAAATCAGTAACACAGCGGCAGTTATTGCTGAGGTTTTATCCGAATATATTAGTCAAAATGAATAAGTGAATGCATAGGGTGAGTGCAAAATGAAAAATAGAACAATAATAATGATTTTAGGGGTTTGTTTTACGTTCGGGGTCGTATATGGCATGAATTCCAATGCTAGTGTCGTGACGCGTGGAGATGCTATTAAGCAAGAAATTACGCAATATGAAACAACGTTAAGTGAATCAAATTCAGATTATGTGCCAATAAGTGTCCGTGAGAGTGAGCAAGAGACAGACACGCAAGATAGTGTACAGGGTGTGGTTCATAATAATGTTTCTAAATTTGGCCAAGATGCAGGTGAAATGTTAAAAGTAGGGGTTCGAGAATTCGTCCGCTTTATTGTTCAAGCTTGTGATCAGTTAATTTCAGAATAAAGGTCTAACACAGATTCATTCGAATCATGTTTTAACATGAGGAAAAGGATCTGTGTTTTTGTTTGGGATAAGGATGCATTTTTTTGATATCCTATTAAGGTGTGAAACGTACAGTAAAACTGTTATTAACACGGTTGAGTCCGTGTCTACGGTTTAAGTGTTACATCTTAAATAAAGGACTTTTCATTGGAAAATGAAAAAATTTCTTGTGAGTTTTCATGTTTTACAGTAAAATAAAATGGATATTATAGTCGAAATGGAGTGAGCGTTGTGAGTGCGATTAACTACGAACAAATTAAAGAACGACAAAAAAGAATTCGCAACTTTTCAATCATAGCCCACATCGATCATGGGAAAACAACGTTATCGGATCGTATTTTAGAGCGAACGAATGCGTTAGAAAAACGTGAGATGAAAGCGCAGCTGTTAGATTCAATGGACCTTGAACGTGAGCGTGGAATTACAATTAAATTAAACGCCGTACAGTTGAATTATAAAGCTAAAGATGGAAATGAGTATATTTTACATTTAATTGATACACCAGGACACGTCGATTTTACGTATGAGGTGTCTCGTTCACTTGCAGCTTGTGAAGGTGCAGTGTTAGTTGTCGATGCGGCTCAAGGAATTGAAGCCCAAACATTAGCGAATGTTTATTTAGCATTAGATAATGATTTAGAAATTTTACCTTTAATCAATAAAATTGATTTACCAAGTGCTGACCCAGAGCGCGTGAAGCAAGAAGTGGAAGATATTATTGGTTTACCTGCCGATGATGCTGTTTTAGCTTCTGCCAAAGCAGGTATTGGGATTGAAGAAATCTTAGAACAAATCGTTGAGAAAGTGCCAGCCCCAGCGGGGGACCCTGAGGCACCATTACAAGCGTTAATCTTTGACTCTGTTTACGATCAATACCGTGGAATTATTGCGTCAATTCGTGTTGTAAATGGTACATTACGTAAAGGACAAAAAATTCGCATGATGGCAACGGGTGCGGAGTACGAAGTCGTTGAAGTGGGAGTGCACACACCACATGAAAAAGTCGTGAACTGCTTAACAACAGGAGACGTAGGATTCGTAACTGCTTCAATTAAAGATGTTAAAAATGTCCGTGTCGGAGATACGATTACAGATGCTGAAGTGCCAGCAACGGAACCATTACCAGGTTACCGTAAGTTAAATCCAATGGTATTCTGTGGACTTTATCCAATTGATGCGGCACGTTATAATGATTTACGTGATGCATTAGAGAAGTTAGTGTTAAATGACTCGTCATTACAATTTGAACCTGAAACATCTCAAGCCTTAGGGTTTGGTTTCCGTACAGGATTCTTAGGGTTATTACACATGGATGTTATTCAAGAACGTATTGAACGTGAATTTAACATCGACTTAATTGCAACAGCACCATCGGTAATTTATCATGTGTATTTAACAGATGGAACGCAAATTATTGTCGATAACCCATCACAAATGCCAGAACCACAAACAATCAAGAGTATTGAAGAACCTTATGTTAAAGCTTCAATCATGACACCAAACGATTATGTGGGACCAATTATGGAGCTTTGCCAGAAAAAACGTGGGGTCTTCATCGATATGCAATATTTAGATGAAACACGCGTTCATGTCAACTACGAAATCCCGTTAGGAGAAATCGTATACGACTTCTTCGATCAATTAAAATCATCAACTAAAGGATATGCTTCATTTGATTATGAGTTAATTGGTTACAAACCATCAAAACTTGTGAAAATGGATATCTTATTAAATAGTGAAATCGTCGATGCCTTAAGTTTAATCGTTCATAAAGATTTTGCATACGGACGCGGTAAAGTTATCACTGAAAAATTAAAAGAAATTATCCCAAGACAACAGTTTGAGGTTCCAATTCAAGCTGCTATCGGTGGAAAAATTGTTGCCCGTTCAACGATTAAAGCCTTACGTAAAAATGTCTTAGCGAAATGTTACGGTGGAGATATTTCACGTAAGCGTAAATTACTTGAAAAACAAAAAGAAGGTAAGAAACGTATGAAGTCTGTTGGTTCGGTAGAAGTACCACAAGAGGCATTCATGGCTGTTCTTTCAATGGACGAAGATTAAAATCATCACAAAAAGAGGGGAGATCCCCTCTTTTTATTTTAAGCTACATTCAAAATTGCGTATTAACTGATGAGATTAACGATTTGATATATAATAAAGAAGAGGTGATTTCATGTTAAGTAACTACCACACCCATCATAACCGATGCGGCCATGCCAAAGGAACCGTAGAAGATTATGTTAAAGAAGCTGTTAACCAAGGGTATGATGAAATTGGAATGAGTTGTCATGTTCCATATGAAAATTTTCCTGAAATGCTATATCGTATGAAGTATTCAGAGATGGAAGCTTATTTAACAGATATAAAAAATGCACAACGTGATTATCCGATGATTTCGGTCTTAACATCATTTGAGTGCGAATATTTCCCGCATCTGTTAAATTATTATAAAGAATTAGAACAGAAAACAGATTATTTAATTGTGGCGCAACATAAAGTTGAAGTCGATGGGCAATTAGCAGATGCTTTCAAGTTTACGAAACCACAAGAATTAGAAGCATATGCTAAAACGTTAGTTGAGGCATTTGAGACAAAATTATTTCAAATTGTAGCTCATCCAGATGTGTTTGGAACGATGTATCCAACGTGGGATGCAACGTGGGAAAAAATATCGCGTCAAATTATAGAGGGCGCCATCGCTCACGATGTCATTTTAGAATTAAATGCAAATGGTTTTAGGCGTGGGAAAAAGAAATATGCTGACGGAGTCCGTTATCCATATCCGTTAGAAAAGTTTTGGGATCTTGTTGCAAACGACTATAAAGAAGCTAAGGTCATGATAAATGCCGATTGCCATCATCCTAAGTTATTAAATGATGAATTCGTCAAACTAGCAAGAAACTGGGCGAGTAAACGCCATTTAAATGTAGTAACCAAGCTATAACAAGGAGGAGAGAATATGATAGAGGGATTATATCTTCATATCCCGTTTTGTGATCATATTTGTACGTATTGCGACTTCCCAAAGTTGTTTACAAAAGGGCAAGATCATAAACGCTATATCGATGCATTAATCAATGAGTTAAATCATTATTATCAAATGGAACAATTTAAAGGTATTAAAACCATCTATATCGGTGGTGGAACCCCAACAGCCCTACGTGTCGAACAAATCGCGCCATTATTTGAGTGGCTGCAGCAACACATTGATTTCTCTAAGATTGAAGAATTTACAATTGAAGCGAATCCAGAAAATTTGACCGTTGAAAAAATTCAATATCTCATTCACAATGGAATCACGCGCATCAGTATGGGTGTGCAAACATTTAATGAACAATTACTCGCTGTGATTGGGCGTCGACATAACCCAGAGCAAGTGAAAACGGCGGTGAAAACCTTGCATGATTGTGGTTTTTATAACATTAACTTAGATCTTATTTATGCAATCCCTGGGCAAACGCTTGAAAACTTGAAACACGACCTCGATTGTATTGAAGCGTTAGGTGTTGAACATATCTCAGCCTATTCCTTAATTGTAGAAGAACACACTGCCTTATATCTTGACTACATGAAAGATAAATTGGAGCTTATTGATAACGCTGTTGAAGCTGCGATGTATGAATATGTCATCAAACGATTAAAAGCACTTGGGTATCAACATTATGAAATAAGCAACTTTGCTAAAAACAAACCGAGTCTGCATAATCAAATCTATTGGAAAAATGAAGAATATTATGGGTTAGGACTTGGCTCACATGGTTATGTTTTAGGTGTTCGCTATCATAATACACGTTCGATTCATAAATATATGGATGCCTTATTAGCTAACACGCTACCGGTTGTTGAACAAACTGAATTGACAAGAGAAGAAAAAATTGAAGAATCTATGTTTTTAGGTCTGAGACTCATCGACGGTGTCGATTTAAAGGCATTGAGTCAACGTTTTGAAACAGACTTAATGGCTTTATATGAAAAAGCGTACGAACCGTTACTGAAACAAGGTCAATTGCAACTCTTAGGATCACAACTTTCGCTAACACCGAAAGGGTTATTGTTAGCAAATGATGTCTTCGAACAATTTTTGTTATCTATTTAAAAACAATTGATTAAAAGAGGTAGGTTATCTATAATAGAAAAGTATGATTTTTATAAAGAAAATTATCAATACGAGGAGACTCGTTTAAATATGATAAAATTGAGGTGAAGATATGAATGGTGTTGTGCTATTAGATAAACCAGCGGGAATGACTTCACACGATTGCGTTTTTAAAGTACGAAAGATCTTAAAAACCAAAAAAGTAGGACATACAGGAACTCTTGATCCAAGTGTGACGGGTGTATTACCAATTTGCGTGGGTCGTGCGACAAAGATTTCACAGTTTCTAACTGCGGAGGAAAAAGAATATTTAGGGGAAGTGACACTAGGATTCTCAACTACAACAGAAGATGCAGATGGCGAAGTCGTTGAAAAGAAATTAGTGGAACAAGAGATAACAGTTGAATTAATTGAAGAAGTATTGAAAAAAATGATTGGAACAAGTACCCAAACGCCACCGATGTATTCAGCGGTTAAAGTGAATGGGAAGAAATTATATGAATATGCACGCGCTGGCATTGAAGTAGAGCGCCCAACGCGTGAAGTGACAATCTTTGAACTTGAATTATTAGGTCAACCGATCAAAACAGAAGAGGGACTCGTTAAGTTTAGCTTTAGAGTGCGTGGAAGTAAGGGATTATATGTTCGTACCGTTGCGGTTACAATGGGTGAATTATTAGGATACCCAGCTCATATGTCACATTTACGTCGTATTGGGTCGGGTAGTATTACGATTGACCGTTGCCAAACGCTTGAACAATTCAAACAATCAGTAGAAGAAGGAAATCTACAGATGTTAACCATTGAAGAAGCGTTAGTTGATTTTCCATCTGTTAAGGTAGATGAGCGCGTTGAACGCCTAGTTCGAAATGGAGTTCAGTTGTATCCAAATCAAGTGAACCATCCAACTGTATCACCGTTTGCAATCTACAGCCCAAGTGGGGAATGTTTAGCTATTTATGAAAAACATCCAACGACTGATATGTACAAGTCGGTCAGAGGTTTATTCTAGGAAGTGAGAGTTATGGAAGTAATATATTATGAAGGGTCGCCCATTAATTTAGATACACCATTATCGATTGCACTAGGGTATTTTGATGGCTTGCATCTCGCACATCAAGAAGTGATTGAACGTGCAGTTGCATATGGAAGAAAACATAACCTGAAAAGTGCCGTGATGACGTTTTCGCCTAATCCTAATGTTGTGTTAAAGAAGTTAGAGAGTGACCACTTGCTAACGCCACCAACAGAAAAAGTTCGTCTGCTCGAGACACTGGGTGTGGATTACTTGGTCATTTTACCGTTTGATGAAACACTAGCTCAGTTGTCAGCAACTGATTTTGTTCAGAAGTATTTGATTGATTTAGGTGTGTTACACGTTGCCACTGGTTTTGATTTTCGCTTCGGTCGCATGGGGGAAGGCGATACAACGTTTTTACAACAATATCCGAATTCTTTTACAATGAGTGTCATCGAAAAACGTGAACTTCACGATGAAAAAATAGGTGCAACTCAAATCAAAAACTATTTGAGTAACGGCATGATCGAAAAGGTGAATTTAATGCTTGGCCGCCCCTATCGTATCACAGGTAAAGTCGTGACGGGGGCTCAAAAAGGAAGAACGATTGGCTTTCCTACCGCTAATTTAGCACTAGAAGCACCGTATGTCATCCCTAAAAAGGGTGTCTATGCGGTGAAGGTGTGGATTGACAATCACGAATACATGGGAATGTGTAATATTGGCCATAATCCAACCTTTAATTTTAATAATGACATCAGTATTGAGGTTCATGTATTAGAATTTGAAGGGGATCTATATGGTCAAACCTTGCAACTTGATTTTTATCATTATTTGAGAACAGAGAAGAAATTTCCATCCATTGATGTGTTAATGGAACAACTCCACAATGACAAAAAAGAAGTTAAAAGTTATTTTGGTTTAGACTTGAATTAATTTAAAATGATGATATAATAATAAATGTCCTTACTCTATGTGGTTTGCTCCTCCAGCGACTATCTTGGAATAAGGGGAATTAAAAATTTTAGGAGGTAACAAAAATGGCTATTACTAAATTAGAAAAAACTGAAATCATCAAAGCTTACGCAGTACACGAAGGAGATACAGGTTCTCCAGAAGTACAAATCGCTGTATTAACTGCTGAAATCAACCGTTTAAATGATCACTTAAAAGCACACAAGCAAGATCATCATTCACGTCGTGGATTATTACGCATGGTTGGTAAGCGTCGTAACTTATTAACTTACTTACGTAACAAAGACATCAAGCGTTATGCTGCATTAATCGAGCGCTTAGGATTACGTCGATAATATTGCTAAAAACCATCACTTCGGTGATGGCTTTTTTTATCCTCAAAGACTGACAAAGATCAGTCAAGGAGGAGGTGCTGTTATGAATATTTTTGTTATTATTCAAACAGATTCGTTGAATCTAATATATGATTTTATTTTTAATGGCTAGTTAACAGTTGAAATCTTTTTGTCTAAGACGGCTCTACATAAAAAAAACAATGTGGTTAAATCATTAGGAGGGTCTGTTTTGCGCATAAATGGTTATAGGTTACAACCGCAAGTAAAAGTAATGTCGACTCGTTGTGTATCGTTAG
>DNGE01000065.1:6343-8110 GCA_003486705.1 Bacillota bacterium | reverse complement strand
TTTTAATAAAAGGTAAGGAAAAAAGTGCCTCATGGTGATTTTTTATGGTCTTTTGTCGGTGTTAAACGCTGTGAAATGAAATATTTTTGTGAAGAATCGTTTATACTAATTGAAGAAAAAAGATACCTTTACTGTTGTAACACAAAAACGTGAAAAATAGATAATACATAGGAGATATGGCATAAATAGTATAATAATGAAAAAATATATTCCTTAATCTGTTTTTGTTATGGTATGATAGTAGAGAATAAATATAAATGTAGAATATGAAGGAGTAATAGATATGTCAGATAAGCGTGTCTATTCGTTTGAATTAGCAGGACGCCAATTAACATTTGAAATTGGTGAGTTAGCAAAGCAAGCGAATGCATCTGTTTTAGTGCGCTACGAAGATACAGTAGTATTATCAACGTGCGTTGCCTCTAAAGAACCAAAAGATATTGATTTTTTCCCATTAACAATTGGATATGAAGAGCGTCTTTATGCAGTTGGTAAAGTTCCAGGTGGATTTATTAAGCGTGAAGGTCGCCCAAGTGAGCATGCGATTTTAGCTGGACGTTTAATTGACCGTCCAATCCGTCCTTTATTCCCTGATGGATTCCGTAACGATGTTCAAGTGATTAACTATGTCATGTCAGTTGACCATAATAACTCGCCTGAAATCGCTGCTATGATCGGGTCATCATTAGCCTTAACTATTTCAGATATTCCGTTCCAAGGACCAATTGCTGGTGTGATTGTTGGACGTGTAGATGGAGAGTTTGTGATCAACCCAACAGTTGAGCAAATGGAAAAATCAGATATCGATTTAACAGTTGCCGGAACAAAAGATGCGATTAACATGGTTGAAGCGGGTGCGAAAGAAGTACCTGAAGAAGTGATGTTAGAAGCTATTATGTTTGGGCATGATGTGATTAAGCAAATTGTTGCCTTCCAAGAGTCAGTGGCTGCTGAAATTGGTAAAGAAAAAATGGCACTTAATTTATATGAAGTTGATGCAACGATCAATGAACGTGTTCGTTCAATGGCAGAAGCAAAATTATTAGAAGCTGTTCAAGTTGTTGAAAAACATGCCCGTCAAGCGGCAATCGATGCTGTAAATAAAGAAGTCATCGATGTTTTCACTGCAGAAGAAGCAAGCGATAAAGAATTAAAACAAGTTAAAGAAGTTTTATATAAAATTGTAAAAGAAGAAGTGCGTCGTTTAATTACAGATGAAAAAGTACGTCCTGACGGACGTAAAATTGACGAAATCCGTCCATTGTCATCACGTGTTGATTTATTGCCACGTACACATGGTTCTGCCTTATTTACACGCGGGCAAACACAAGCATTATCTGTTTGTACATTAGGCGCTTTAAATGAGCACCAAATGTTAGATGGATTAGAAGTTGAAGAAACAAAACGTTTCATGCACCACTATAACTTCCCTCCATTCTCTGTAGGAGAAACAGGACGTTATGGAGCGCCTGGTCGTCGTGAAGTTGGTCACGGGGCTTTAGGTGAGCGTGCGTTAAAACAAGTCATGCCATCTGAAAAAGATTTCCCATACACAGTTCGTTTAGTATCAGAAGTTTTAGAGTCAAATGGTTCAACATCTCAAGCCTCTATTTGTGCGTCAACAATGGCGTTAATGGCTGCTGGGGTTCCAATTATTGCACCGGTAGCGGGAATCGCAATGGGACTTGTTAAAAAAGATGAAAACTATTCAGTTTTATCTGATATCCAAGGGATGGAAGATCACTTAGGAGATATGGACTTTAAAGT
>DNGE01000065.1:5859-6160 GCA_003486705.1 Bacillota bacterium | reverse complement strand
ATATGGACTTTAAAGTAGCGGGTACTGCTAAAGGGGTAACAGCGCTTCAAATGGATATTAAAATTGATGGATTAAGCCGTGAAATTTTAGAAGAAGCCTTACAACAAGCAAAAATTGGTCGTATGCATATCTTAAATCACATGTTAGAAACGATTAGTGAAACACGTGAAGACTTATCAAAATATGCACCGAAAATCAAAGTCATTACAATCAAAGTGGATAAAATCCGCGATGTTATCGGACCTGGTGGTAAACAAATCAATGAAATCATTGACAAAACAGGTGTTAAAATCGATATTGA
>DNGE01000065.1:0-5752 GCA_003486705.1 Bacillota bacterium | reverse complement strand
AAATCGATATTGAACAAGATGGAACTGTTTATATTTTACATGATGACTCAGAATGTATTAAAAAAGCAGTTGCGATGATTGAAGATATTGTTCGTGAAGTTGAGGTTGGAAAAATCTATTTAGGTAAGGTTGTTCGAATTGAAAAATTCGGTGCCTTTGTTGAAATTTTCCCTGGCCAAGATGGATTAGTTCATATTTCTCAATTAGCAGAAGAGCGCGTAGCAAAAACTGAAGATGTTGTTGCAGTCGGAGATGAAATTTTAGTTAAAGCAACTGAAGTGGATGACCGCGGACGTGTGAACTTATCAAGAAAAGAAGCGATGCGTGAAAAAGCGCAAGCTTAATATAAAGTGAAAAAACCGTAAACGTAAGTTTGCGGTTTTTTTATTTTCATGGCTTCGTAGCAGTTTAGAATAACAATAAAAGAGAACAGAATTTGGTTTTATTGTGCCAGTACAATTTCTAAATAGCGAATCAATCTGTAAAGAATAAATAAAAACCACTACTTTTTGTATAATAATATAAAATAGGAGCAAACTAGAAAGTGTCATTGCTCGATTAATAATGATATAAAAAGAAGGTGTCTAAAATGAAGAAAAATATAATTGTACTTTCTAGTGTTTTTGCTTATATAGTAATTGTTATGGGGTTAAATTTTATTAATAGAACAAGTACAACATCAAATATTTATACGGAATTAAATATGAAATTAGTCGAATACATGAATGAAAATAATAAAGAGGCTGTTGAACCTCGTAATGATACCGTTCATCACTTTGTACCAGGCCTAGCGGGAATGGAGATTGATTACGAACAGTCGTATAATAATATGACGGTAAAAGGCGAGTTTGATCCAAGTCTTGTCGTTTGTAAAAGTACGCCTTACCAAGAGGATATTAAACAATTTCAAGGAGAACCTATTTACAAGGGTAATGAAGCAGGGAAATACGTTTCAATTTTAGTTAATGTGGCGTGGGGAGAGGCTGAGCTAGATAAGATGATTGAGATTTTTGAGCGAAATGGCGTAAAAGCAAACTTCTTTATTGAAGGACGATATGCAGAAACGCATCAAAATCAAATTGCTAAGCTTTATGCCGCTGGACATGTAATAGGAAATCATTCCTATTCACACCCTTCAAAATGGTTAACGTATTCTTATGATCAATTTGCAGAAGAAATTAAAAAAACAAACGATATTTTATCGTCCATTATTAATCAACCAATTGAATTTTTTGCACCACCCGCTGGGGCATTTAATCATTTAACGTTAAAAGCTGCTGCTGATCAAGATATGTATACGATAATGTGGACAGCGGACACGATTGATTGGCGCGGTGATTCAAAAGAGCAAATGTTAAATCTTGTGTTACCTAAAGTAAATAATGGAACGCTTATTTTAATGCATCCAAAGCCTGCAACAGTCGAAGCGTTAGAGATATTAATTCTTGAAATAAAAAATAAAGGATACCAATTTAAAACGATTGATGAAATGGTGTATGGAACACGACCAGAGTGTTCAGCAAAATAAAAAAGTTGCCTATTAAGGGCAACTTTTTTATTTTGTTTTTTATTTAAAAGAAATGCTCAAGTATGTGAGAAACACAAGAGATATATGTCACAACCTATTGAAAATTCACATAAAATACAACGTAAGAAAAAAGGAGGTAGATGGTTAATTATGATCTTAATTATTAATAACGATAAAAGAATGAATTACCTTTCGGAGTATATTTTAGAATCTGGACTTGATCTCATTCAATATCATTGTGATTCGCATGATTTTGATTCTAATATATTAAGTAAGACGCTTTATTTTATTCTACCATTTGGGGGGATAAGTGCAGACGGTAAGATTGCGAATACAAACTTATATCTTACAGAAGAGGTGCTTACATTATTACCGAAAAATTGTACAATCTTGACCCCAATAAAGTACCCAACATTAGTGAAGTTACTTAATATAGTTCCAAGAAAATGCGAAATCATATTTGATTACGATGAGGTGGCGATTTATAATTCTATTCCAACAGCAGAGGGTGTGATCTACTATATTATTAAAAATACAGATATCACCATTCACCAAGCTGAGATTTTAGTTGTTGGAGCAGGACGTTGCGGTCAAACGATTGCAAGTGATTTAAAAGCATTAGGCGCTAATGTAACAGTTACTTTCAGAAAGAAAAAAGATGAGGCAAGATTGTACGAAATGGGTGTAACGCCTATGCATGTTGATTTAATGTTAGGCGATTTGCATCATTATGATGTGATTGTTAACACAGTGCCGGTTTTATTGTTCAACGAACAGGTGCTAGATCATGTTAAACGAGATTGTTACATCGTTGACGTCAGTAGTAAACCAGGTGGGGTAGATTTTGAATATGCAAAAAGAATAGGTATTAATGCTGAACTTGCTGGGTCGTTACCAAGTATTGTAGCTCCGAAAACTGCAGCTTACTATTTATTTAGATTTATAAGAGATTATATTGCGAAAAACGCAACTAAGGAGTGACAATCATGCATCCATTAGGATATTCGGTCGCGATAGTAGGTGCAACCGGGGAAGTTGGGAAATGTATGATAAAAACGCTAGAACGTTATCCGATCCCAGTTCGCTCGTTGCGTTTACTTGCCTCAAAGCGATCAGTTGGAAAAAAAATTCAGTTTAGAAATCAATGGTACGAAGTTGAAGAACTGAATGAGACTTCTTTTGAAGGAGTTGAATTAGCATTATTTAGTGCGGGAGGTAGTATCTCTGAAATTTATGCACCTATAGCAGTGAGAAGTGGTGCAGTTGTAGTAGATAATACGAGTGCATTTAGAATGCAAGCAGATATTCCACTTGTTGTTCCTGAAGTTAATGCAGATACATTGACAAAAGAAACAAAACTAATTGCGAATCCAAATTGTTCAACAATTCAACTTGTTGTAGCCTTAAAACCATTAGCCGATGAATATGGAGTTGAGAGTGTCAACGTATCGACTTATCAAGCAATCTCTGGCGCAGGAGCAAAAGCTTTAGAGGAATTTGATTTAGAATTGCAAGAGGAAGCATATGAACCTAAAATTTTACCAACGAGAGATAATCTACATCATTATCAAATTGCTCATAATGTCATTCCTCAAATTGACAAATTCTTAGAAAGTGGCTACACAAAAGAAGAAATAAAGATGATTAATGAAACGAAAAAAATATTAGATAATCAAATGATCAAAGTGAATGCGACCTGTGTGCGTGTACCTGTGCGTTACGGACATAGTGTGTCAGCGACTGTAAAATTAAAACGTCCGGTTACGAGTCGTCAAGAAATCTTAGACTTATTTAAAGAAACGCCAAATGTAATATTACTTGATAATATTGACGAACAAAGCTATCCAATGCCGTATTATTTAGCGGGTAAAGATGAGGTCTATGTAGGAAGAATTAGAAAAGACTTAAACGAGGATACAGTCATTCATTTGTTTATTGTGGCAGATAACATATTAAAAGGGGCAGCATTAAATAGTGTGCAAATTGCATATTATATGCATCGTCACGGATTATTGGGTGATGAATAATGGAAATAGTAGTAATGAAATTTGGTGGAACTTCAGTAAGGGATGAAAGTAGTAAATTCGCTGCGTTTCAACATATTAGACGGGAAGTGAGTGCGGGGTATAAAGTCGTTGTAGTAGTATCGGCAATGGGACGATTAGGAGAACCGTATGCAACAGATACATTAAAAGGCTTAGTCTCATATCACGTTTCAAAAGCGGAAAACGATCGTCTCTTAGCTTGTGGTGAAATCTTATCTAGTATCGTCATGTCTGACTTTTTGCAACTACAGGGGATGAATACATATGCATTAGCTCCGCAAGAAATAGGGATAGTGACTGATGCGAATTTTAACAATGCTAACATCACTACTGTTGTTCCGGATGAAATTCTAAAATATTTTGAAACATATGATGTTTTAGTTGCACCGGGTTTTATAGGGTGTACAGTAGATGGGAAAGTAACAACGCTTGGTAGAGGTGGGAGTGATACGTCGGCTGTAGCGTTAGGAGTAGGCTTGAAAGCAGTCTTTGTAGATATATATTCTGATGTAGAAGGGGTTATGACAGCTGACCCAAAACTAGTAAAAAGTGCGCGAGTTTTAGAGAAAATTAGTTATGATAATTTAATTGCACTTGCTGCAAGAGGAGCAAAAGTTATTCATTTAAAAGCAATTGAATTAGCAAAAAAACATCATGTTAACTTGCGTTTACGATCAACAACGGCAGAACATATTGGAACCTATGTTGTAGAAGAAAATGTTAACACGTTAAGTTTAACAAACAAATCAGGATACACCAGATATGAATTAAGTGAGGTTAAGACCCCAATAGAATGTGCATTTTTACAAAGACAAGGTTCATATTGGTATGCACAAACAACTGAGGAACGAGATGTTGATCAGTATTTAGACCTCATTGGAGTCCAGTATAAAAAAGAATACAATTATGTAAAAGTGAGTCTGATCAATCAACAACGTGCACCCATTGAAACAGTCTTTTTTGTGGATGTATTAAAATTAGAAGATACGATGAACTTTTTACACTACAATTTAATTTAGAGGAAGTGAAGGAGAATGAAAAGCTTTGGTCCGGTCATTACCGCTATGGTCACTCCTTTTGATGAATATAATCAACTAAACATTAGTAGTGTCAGAAAATTAATTATTTATTTAATGAAACATGGCTCTTCAAGTTTAGTTATTACAGGAACAACGGGAGAAGCACCAACATTAACCGCTATTGAACGTTTACGAGTATGGGAAACTGCTGTTGATTTTGCAGGTGGAACAATCCCTATCATTGCAGGTGTAGGGACAAATAATACTAAAACAACCATTCATAATGTAAAGTTAGCAGAAGAAGTTGGAGTCGATGGTGTATTAGTTGTGACACCGTACTACAACAAGCCAAATCAAATTGGATTGCTAACACATTATAAAGAGGTGGCAAATTCTACGAATTTACCAATCATCTTATATAATGTACCAGCAAGAACCGGTGTGAGTTTACAACTTGAAACAATCCAAGAATTAGCGAAGATAAAAAATATTGTTGGGATAAAAGAAGCTAGTGGAGATATAAATTTTATAAAAACATTAAAAGATAAAATGCCATCAAACTTTGCGATCTATACTGGGGAAGATGCCAATTATTTAGATACTTTAAAACTAGGTGGAGATGGGGTTATTTCGGTAGCATCTCATGTCGTTGGTCTACAAATGAATGAAATCTATAAGCTATATTCATCTGGTAATATTGAGGAAGCTGAGCAGTTAAATCAAAAACTTTCTCCGGTTTATTCGGGTATATTTAAAACAACCAATCCTATTCCAATAAAAGCAGTATTAAATCAATTGGACATGAATGTGGGATCATTGCGATTACCGCTCGTTGAAATGGACCAATTTGATGCCATGGAATTGTTTGAACAAATAAAAGGATTGTTAGATGAAAAATAGTAAAAAAACATCTGTTCCTAAGTGAGTGGAGCAGATGTTTTTTCTTGCTGATTGATTTCTATCTAAACTATTGTTGTTTTTAAGAATAACTTTGGAAAAAATACGAAAATTAAAGAGGATTAACCTTGTATTTTGCTTTAACCTTATACTATAATGGTTGTAGATAAAAACTTTTCCTTTTAGGTTAAAAACCATTATAATTCAATTTTTTTAATTTTATACGATTATTTTTTATCATTGAACCATAATAAGTATTAGAA
>DNGE01000066.1:1233-4990 GCA_003486705.1 Bacillota bacterium | reverse complement strand
AACAAATATTGGTTTCGGATTATACGGTTCACCAGCGGAATCTTTATGCTACCGCTTTGCAAAAATCGATAAAGCGAAGTTTGGTGATATTGCAGACGTAACAGACAAAGGATACTACACGAATAGTTATCATGTTGACGTTCGTGAAGAAATCGATGCCTTTACTAAATTAACATTTGAATCACAATTCCAACCGATTTCAACAGGTGGATGTATTTCATATATTGAGATTCCTAATATGAGTCATAACTTAGAAGCTTTAAAACAATTAATCAATTATATTTACCACAACATTCAATACGCAGAGTTCAATACAAAATCTGATTGCTGTCATGTGTGTGAATTTGAAGGTGAAATTCAAGTAAACGATGAATTAGGTTGGGAATGTCCGAACTGTGGAAATAATGACCAAGCTAAAATGAACGTTATTCGTCGTACGTGTGGTTATTTAGGTGACAATTATTGGAATAAAGGGAAAACAGCAGAGATTAAATCTCGCGTCTTACATTTATAATAGACATTTATTTCTGTGGTAAATAACATTTATAAATAAATAAAAATTGCTCTTAGAGTCAGGAAAACTGATTTTAAGGGCAATTTTTTTGTTTACGAAAATATAATGAAGTAGAGGGGAAAAAGTCTGCGACATTAAAGCTTTTTTTAGCTTGTTGAACGGGAGTGATGGTTATTGAGATTAAGACGTTTATAGATGAGTCGGGGACTATGGGCAAAGCAATAGATTTTGACCATCGTTATTTTATTATTGCAGTGATACACGCCAATGACTATGAGCGATTATATAAATTATTTACGCGATCTAGATTGAAGGTTTTATCACCTACATTAAAGCAAGTTCTAAAAGAGACTAAGGAAGTAAAGGCCACACAATTATGGGTAACAAAACTGTTACAATAAAATTATAAAAATCTGTGCTTATGTGTACAGTTGTATAGATTTCAAACAGGATACCCTCCGTATCTAGTGATAGGTGCGGACTCGGTGTTAATTGCTTTTAACTCCTAAAGCCTTACAACCAAAGCGGAATTGGAAACGATAAACGTCATGGTGCGAAAGTAGAAAAAATAGTAAGGATGGCATAAGCTGAAAAAAATCAATCAGTGTCGATGAACGGGTAATCGTGACGCATCGAAAACGTTGGCGCTAAGTGCTGTAAACAATGGATGTTTAGCAGGGAAAGTCCTAAGTCCTATTGGATATGGAAAACCTTCAACGACTATCTCCTTGAGGGAGAGTAAAACCACAAGCTAAGGGTGGAGGAAAAATACCGCAGCTCTTTTGAGTTGAAGATATAGTCTGCGCTCATGTGAAAGCATGAGAAGTTCATCAGCGAACTGGCACGACCTTGCGACTCGTGTTGAACAAGAAAAATAAATACATTCTTTAAATGATAAATATCCCTCTTCACTGGTGGAATACTAAGAGTAGAATCTAGTTGAAGGGGGTGCGTATCATGATAATTTCAACTAAAATTAAATTAAATCCAACAACAGAACAAGAGATATTATTTTGGAAGTCTGCGGGTGTTGCGAGGTGGTCGTATAATTACTTTTTAGGTGAAAGTGAGCGCCATTATCAGGAATACCTTGAAGGAAGGCATGAATTGAAAACCATCAAAGAAGGTGATGTTCGTAAATACATTAACAATGTATTGAAAAAGACGACACACACTTGGTTGCGAGAGGTCGGTAGCAACGTCATGAAACAAGGTGTAAAAGATGCGGCTAATGCCTATAAACGGTATTTTGAGGGTATTTCAAAAAAGCCTAAATTCAAAAGCAGACACATAAATAAAATTAGTTTTTATGTGAATTACGAAACATTAAAACGTGTTAATGGTGGTTTTAAAGGTGAAAAAATAGGTTTAGTTAAAACCTATCAGTCCTTACCTAAGCTGAAAAAAGGTGAGCTGTATTCAAACCCACGCATTAGTTTTGACGGTAAGAATTGGTTCTTATCAATCGGTTATGAGTGTGAGCTTGAAGAAGTTGAACTAACAGATGTTAGTTTAGGTATTGATGTGGGCGTAAAAGTATTAGCTGTTTGTAGTGATGGTAAAGTCTATAAAAACATCAATAAAACAAAAGAAGTAAAACGACTGCAGAAAAAACTTAAACGTGAACAACGTAAATTAAGTCGTAAGCTAGAAGCCAATACACTTAAAAAAGATAAAAACAATCGTCCAACTTATAAAAAACCATTAAGAGACATGAAAAACATCCAAAAGCAAAATCAAACCATTCGTAACTTACATAAAAAGTTAACTGATATTCGAGGTAATTATCTTCACCAAACGACATGTGAGATTGTGAAAACCAAACCTTCGCGCATTGTAGTTGAAACACTGAATCTCAGAGGAATGATGAAAAACAGACATCATGCCAAATCAATTGCCGAGCAAAAACTATATGAGTTTAGGAGACAGATTCAGTACAAGTGTGAAAAGTATGGTATTGAATTGGTTGAAGCTAATCGGTGGTTTGCATCATCTAAAATCTGTTCTTGTTGTGGGAGTATGAAGCATGATTTAAAACTAAAAGACCGAATCTACATCTGTGATTGTGGTTTTATCTTAGATCGTGACTTAAATGCTTCGATTAATTTAGCAAATTATCAAATTCAAGTAGCTTAACGTAAACTAAGCTTTGAATATGTACGCAACGATACTGCGGAATTTAAGCCTGTGAAGTGTTATACCAAACGAAAGTAGCCGAGGCAAAATCGGGCACGTTGAATCAGGAAGGCACGAGATGAAAATTGTGAGATATAAGTCGTGCCACAGTAGAAATATTTATATTTTAGTCAAAATGTATCTATTTTTCGTATCGGAATGTGAAAAACGGAAAGTTTATGAGGATATTGTCAGGCTATGTGAAGATATTGAAATAGGAATTGTAGTCGTTGATACGGCAACGTTACCTGAACGGTTTAGATTAAATAAGGCTCGGTGCTTTACGTACGCACTGACGATGTATTTAGAAAAGTATAAAAAGATAACTAAGTTTGGGCCTAATATTCAAGTCTCGCTTATTATTGATAATCAGAATATTGCGAGGAAAGGGACTCATACATTACAAGAATATTTAAATATTGAGCTCTATGTTAAAAATGTGTATGATGATGAGTTTAAAGTTTCCTATCGCGACTCTAAATGTGATAACTTAATCCAGTTTGCAGATTACATAGCAAATTCAGCTCTTAGAGCCTTATATCATAATGAAGAAGCGATCCGTAATATTGAAATTTTGCGCCCCATATTAGTCGAAAATAATTATCTTTCTTTTGAATTTCCAGTAACAAAATAAGGGGTTGGTACATAAATTAGAGTGTAAATGTGTTGCCAGTGTAAGTCCACAAGCTCGCAATTTTAACGTCGGCTTGCGGCAGGGCAGCCTTTAATGGTTGTAAGATGATTACAGCCTTTTTTTATTTTAAGAAGGGATGATTTATTTATAGGATGAAATCAAATATTATTTTTTGTTAAATATGTATTTGAATTTAGTCATACATTTGATTCTTGGGCATATGTTATATTGTAGTCAAGTTAATGGCGCCATAGCCAAGTGGTAAGGCACAGGTCTGCAACACCTAAATCATCGGTTCAAATCCGATTGGCGCCTCCAAAAACAGTATTTAGGTATACGGGATACATTAGTGGGATTTTGGTTCTGTATATGAAAGTCATTTGGATTTCTATTTTGGCAGATTAGGAATCCGAATACTTGGGTACTAAGCATTA
>DNGE01000066.1:0-993 GCA_003486705.1 Bacillota bacterium | reverse complement strand
GCTCGTCGGGCTCATAACCCGAAGGTCGCAGGTTCAAGTCCTGCTCCCGCAACCAATTATTAAAAGCAAATACGCGGGCGTAGTTTAACGGCAAAATATGTCCTTGCCAAGGATAGGTTGGGGGTTCGATTCCCCTCGCTCGCTCCAAAAAGTAATATATGCTGAAATAGCACAATCGGTAGTGCAGCTGAATCGTAATCAGCAGGTTGCGGGTTCAAGTCCTGTTTTCAGCAAAACGCCCCAGTAGCTCAGTTGGTTAGAGCACTTGACTGTTAATCAAGGGGTCCTAGGTTCGAGTCCTAGTTGGGGCGCCAATTAAATCGGGATGTGGCTCAGCTTGGTAGAGCATCTGGTTTGGGACCAGAGGGTCGCAGGTTCGAATCCTGTCATCCCGACCATCTTAATAAAAACTGGGGGTTTAGCTCAGTTGGGAGAGCACCTGCCTTGCAAGCAGGGGGTCGAGGGTTCGAGTCCCTTAATCTCCACCAGTAAATTTTCAGCGATCATGGCGGAATGGTAGACGCGCTAGTTTGAGGGGCTAGTGGGAGGTGTCCCGTGGAAGTTCGAGTCTTCTTGGTCGCACCATAAAAAGAGGTAATCTTTATAATATTAAAAGCAAAAACGAGCGTTTAGAACACGTAACCCTAAAGGACGCGTGCCCTTGGGTATAACTAACTACTAAGTTTCGTTATCACTCAACAAGTAGGCGTAAAAAATGAAGAGAATCCGAAACGATGCGGTTTTCATCGTGTAGAGATTATCGAATTTTTCTAGTGTTCTGCGAGTGTTGCTAGATATGCGGGCGTAGTTTAACGGCAAAATATGTCCTTGCCAAGGATAGGTTGGGGGTTCGATTCCCCTCGCTCGCTCCAAAAAACACAAGAGAGTATTAGAGAGAGAATGCTCAGCAATTAAGAAGGCGCCATAGCCAAGCGGTAAGGCACAGGTCTGCAACACCTTTACCATCGGTTCAAATCCGATTGGCGCCTCCAA
>DNGE01000147.1:2362-10286 GCA_003486705.1 Bacillota bacterium | reverse complement strand
TCAGATAAAAATATAAGTAAACACAGGGGTTAGAGGTCATTCAGCCGACAACTGTTTGACACAACCTTTTTTGATAGGGGGAGGAAGTGTTGAAAGGATTAATCATATATGAAACCAAATATGGATCAACGAAAGAATCAGCTTTTTTAATTTCAAAAACACTACTTCATTGTGAAGTGGTATCGATTGATAATATTTCGTTAGGACAGTTGAATGTCGATTATATTATTTTAGGTACTCATATGTATAAAGGTCAAATCGCACCCAAATTACTAGCATTTATCACGTCGAACTTAAACCTATTTAAGGGGAAAAAGATTTTTTCGTATGTTATGAACTTAGAAGGGGATATAGGAGAAAAATATTTAAAGCCTCTCAAGTTACTTTTTAAGGATCAATTGATCTTAATGCAAGCTATCCCTGGAAAAGTTGACATCGAAAAACTAACCCCAAAAGATTATGACGATTTAAAGGAAATGTTTACACAAGTTGGCTTGCCGATGAAAAGTATCAATTTGTTTCGTCCCGAAACAGTGGAGGTATTTGCTCAAGATATATTAACACAATTAACTCAAAAGGAAGGGGACATAATGGTTAGTTTAGATATCATGATACAACGCCCACATGTTTGTGTTATTATGTTTCAATTAAATGGCCAGCCCTTTATCATGAGACGACGCTTTGTCTATTTCGAGAAAAAACTATATTTTCTTTTTGAAAAAGGTGTCGCCCCGATAATTACCGATGAACTTCCTGTGGAGTTATTAATTTTTACACTTGTTGAAAAACCTGAAGCCGAAATAGAAGCTCGCATCACTTCCACATTTAAAAAGGTGGACCCAAAAACAGATGAATATCGATTTGTTATGCATGAAAACGGATTAGAAGCACTTTGGATAGAAGCACACCCCGATATGTTGGAGATGTTTAAAGTGACGCTAGAACATGTGCAATACAGTGTGATCTAATCACTACATATAGGGGAGTATTATTTTAAGTAAACTGAAATAGACGAAGAGAGCGTATTTTTTTGCAAAATGTCGAAAAAGTATTGAAATATATTTTTAGATGCGCTATTGTATTATTAATTAAATAACCGGTTGAAATTTTATAGAAGAGATCTCATTAAGAGACACCGAAGGAGTCGCACTCTCAGGTGCTTGATTATCAAGCAGGGACTGTAAAATGGACGGAACTCTGGAGAGACCCATTTAGTTGGGCGCCGAAGGGGCAAGGCAATTATGCTCAATCTCTCAGGCAAAAGGACAGGGAATCAGACGTTAATTTTTTAGCATTTTTTAATGATGCTTTTAAACGCTATTCTATACCTTTCCAGAGCCAAATCAAGTTGTTGATTTGGCTTTTTACATGGAAAAGTAAAAGATAAAACATGATTAAACAATGCAGACAATTTAATAGTTAATAAATAATGACATAACGTGATGATTCCATGTTGAACGTCTTATTCATGAGTTGATTTCAATCAGGTCAAAAAGGAGTGTTCATAATGGATGTAACAGCAGTATTAGATTTAGTAAATAACTTTGTATGGGGTCCCCCTCTGTTGATTTTACTTGTAGGAACGGGGATTTTATTTACGATTCGCTTGCGCGGTATACAACTGAATAAGCTACCCTTGGCATTTAAATTAATATTTAAAGCTGAAGATAGTGGTGATGGTGAAATCTCAAGCTTTGCAGCGCTTTGTACTGCATTAGCAGCAACAGTTGGTACCGGAAATATTATTGGGGTCGCAACAGCGATTGCAGCCGGTGGTCCAGGCGCTTTATTTTGGATGTGGCTAGCAGCATTTTTTGGAATGGCTACTAAGTATGCAGAAGGTGTTTTAGCGATAAAGTACCGTGAAATAGATGAGTATGGTGAGTATTCAGGTGGGCCGATGTATTACATTTTAAATGGATTGGGTGAGAAATTTAAACCCTTAGCTAAATTCTTTGCCATGAGTGCGATTTTAGTTGCTTTGTTTGGTATTGGAACATTTACTCAGGTCAACGCTATTACATCAATTACAAAAAGTACATTTGGAATGTCAGAAAAATTTGTTTCTATTTTATTGGCTGCTTTAGTTGCAATTATTATTTTTGGTGGAATTAAGAACATTTCAAAGGTGGCGGAAAAAGTAGTTCCCATAATGGCTAGTGCTTACATTCTTATTTGTCTATTTATTATAGCGACGAATGCGTCCTTAATCCCAAGTGTGTTTGCAACGATTTTCAAAAGTGCTTTTACCCCTACGGCAGCATTCGGTGGATTTGTAGGTGCAACCATGAGCATGGCTATTCGAAATGGAATTGCTCGAGGTGTTTTTTCAAATGAATCTGGGCTTGGAAGTGCCCCGATTGCGGCTGCAGCTGCAAAATGCAATTACTCAGCAGAACAAGGATTAATTTCAATGACAGGGACATTTATTGATAGTATGATCATCTGCTCACTAACAGGGATTAGTTTATTAATAACAGGTACTTGGTGCCAAGAGTCTTTATCAGGTGTTGGAATAACAGAGGCGGCTTTTAATTCGGTTTTACCGACAGTTGGTGGTATGCAGCTAGGATCTATTTTACTTATGTTGTGTTTATCATTATTTGCATTTACAACGATTCTTGGATGGAGCTACTACGGAGAACGTTGTTGGGAGTTTTTATTCGGTGTTAAAGGGATTAACGGTTATCGAATGTTTTTTGTCTTAATGGTTGGACTAGGTGGTTTTTTACAACTTGACGCTGTTTGGTTATTAGCGGATATTGTAAACGGCCTGATGGCATTACCAAACTTAATCGCGCTTGTTGCATTAAGTGGGGTGGTCGTCGAGGAGACGAAGGTCTATTTTGATTATTTAGAAACAAAACAACAAGCCGTGATTAACTCATTTAAAAAGGTCGGTTCTCAATAGAGAACTGACCTTTTTTTATTGTAAAAAAATAGCTATAAAAAATTTTTATCATATAATTTGCAAATCTTATCATGCTAGTGGTAAACTATCGAAGTACTTAATTAAGAAAGTGCTAAAAAAGGAATATACCGGAGGTTTAATGGATGAAGCGATGTTGTCAGTCATAGTCATTTACTCATGAGTTTTTAGTTATAGAGAATAGTTATGGGGGATGTTGGTGAAAATACACATATAAATAATGCTCCGTAACAACTCTTGAATATGTAAAATTGATATTTAATGGAGGTCAATACTATGACGAGTTCTTTCTTTACAGAGTTTTTATATCTAACGGATATTAAAACTATTATCTTTATTGCAATCTTAATCGGTCTTTTTATGATCATGAATATGTTACAACGTAAAAAAATAAGTTTTTCTAAACGAATGATTACAGCCACATTAATTGGATTAGGATTAGGGCTAATTATTCAAATCGTCGGCGGTTTCCCAGAAGCACCTATGGAGGTAGCATTTATTAGTGAGATTAATAAATGGTACGGATTAGTGGCTAATGGATTTATGGATTTACTTCGAATGCTTGTCGTTCCACTTGTTTTTGTGTCAATCATTCGAGTTATTCTTAACCTAAATGGTGAAGCGAATCTGTTCAAATTAACAACGCGTACATTATTAACGTTAATTGGAACAACGACAATTGCCGCAGTCGTTGGAATCATAGTTGGAAATGTCTTTCAATTAGGGGTGGGAACGACGCTTGTTGAAGGTGATGTTGCCCTAAAAGAAATCACATCTGTTGTTGATACACTACGTGGGTTACTTCCATCTAATGCAGTTAAAGCGATGGCAGATGCGAATGTCGTTGCAGTTGTTATCTTTGCTGCGTTTTTAGGTGTTGCGACAAAACGTCAAACTAAAAAGTATTATGATATTGTAAAACCTTTTATCGATTTAGTCGAAGCATTCTATAAAATTATTTTAAGTGTTGCTATGACAATCATTAAATGGATGCCTTATGCCGTTATCGCCTTACTAGCAAATACAATTGCTTCACGCGGTGTCGCAGCACTTTCACAAGTTTTTGATTTTATTATCGCTTTATATGTTTCAGTGGCCATCATGTTTGTTATTCACTTAATCATTATTGCAATCAATGGCTATAATCCAATCCGTTATATCTTAAATGTATTAGATCCGTTAGTTTTAGCGTTCACATCACGTTCAAGTTTAGGAACATTACCAGTGACAATTGAGACGTTAACAGATAAAGTAGGTTTAAATAATGGAACAGCTACCTTTGTTGGGAGCCTAGGTGCAAATGGTGGTATGAATGGTTGCGCAGGGATTTATCCTGCACTTGTAGCCGTTATGCTTGCTAATATGTCAGGAACAACAATGGATCTTAGCTTCTATGTGATGCTTATCTTAGTCATTGCGCTTGGTTCAATTGGAATCGCAGGGTTACCAGGAACAGCAACGGTTGCTGTATCAGTGGTTATCTCAGGAATGGGGATGGGAGCTTACTTCCCACTTGTTGCTGGCGTCATTGCCATTGATCCAATTCTAGACATGGGGCGTACAATGTTAAACGTAAATGGAACGTTAACGGCAGGTGTTGTCCTTGGAAAATCATTTAACCAAATTGATAAAACAATTTTTGATCAACAAAAATAACAAAGTAAAGAGAGTGCGATGCACTCTTTTTCTTTACCCTACAATAAAATATTGTGAGAATAATTCAATTATGTTATTTTATAATAGTTATAATTATAAAAAATGGTAAAAGAAAAAGCCACTGTCGTGGCTTATCTATTATTCTTCATCAGCTAATTTAGCTTCTTCGTGTGAATGGTTTTCCATCTCACGGTAATGTTCCATTTTAACACGGAATAATTCTCCGTTTGTAGGTGGCGTATACGTAATCGCATTAGCTCCGGCTGCAATCGTTTCTAAGATAGATTCAGTCGTTGGACCACCTGTTGCGATAATTGGAATGTTTGGAAAATCTTTTCTAATCTGACTGACAATAGCAGCTGTGTTTGCACCACCGCTGACATTTAAAATGTCTGCCCCCGCTTCTATTTTTTCACTGACATCGGTCAACTCTGAAACAACGGTCACAACAACAGGAATATCAATTGTCTCCTTCACGTGTTTAATTGTTTCGATTGGTGTCGGTGCATTTAATACGACAGCAATTGCGCCTTGAAATTCCGCATGAAGTGCAATATTTCCTGAACGTGTTCCATGCGTTAATCCTCCCCCAACACCGCAAATAACCGGAATGTCAGATACTGACATGATGGCTTGCGTAATAGTTGGTTGCGGGGTAAATGGATAAACTGCAATCACGGCATCAGCATTTGTATTTTTAATAATAGCTACATCTGTTGTAAAAATAAATGATTTTAGTCTTTTTCCAAAAATTCGAATTCCACTTGCGTTGCGGATAACATCAGGCACACGCACGAAGTTTTTTCGTAAATTACTAGTGACTTCAGGGACCATTTTTTCCATAACCATTGATCGAGCTCCTTTCATTGTCTTTATAATGAATAATTATATAGTAATTAAGGCGAAAAGTTAAGTTTTTTGTTTATTTCAGAAGAAAAAACACGTACAATTTAAATAGAGATATTTTAATCATTAAAAGAAGGATAAATCCTAAACAAAAGGTATAGGGTTTTTTAAAACAAGTACACTAACCTTAGAGCAAATCTTACGGTTGAAATGGACATTAGATCCTTATAGCATGACATGGAAAACGGATAGAAGAAGAGGTGAGAGTATTGAAAAATGAGCAAAATTTTAAACAAGCTTTAGCAAGCCAACAAATTGAATGGATCAATTTAATTAATCCGAGTCACGACGAAGTAGAACGACTATCAAAATTACATGATTTAGATTATCAAGCCATTATCTCAGCACTCGATGAGGAAGAACGTTCACGTGTTGAATTTGAAGATAATTATATGATGATTATCGTCGATGTACCAGTCTCATATGATGAAGATACGTATTATTCAACGGTACCTCTAGGAATTATTAAAACGAATCAAACATTGATCACATTATGTACCAAACAGTTAAATGTTTTTAATAAACGCCGTTTGCCGACGAACAGTCACATTAATGCCTATATCTATCAAATCCTGTACAATATTTCTATCTTATATTTAGGGTACTTAAGAATTATTGAGCGTAAAAGTACAAAGGTTGAAAAAACGTTGCGTGAAGCGATGAAAAATGAAATCTTATTTGAGATGTTAGACTTACAAAAATCACTTGTTTACATGTCGTCTTCGCTTAAGTCAAATCAAATTGTATTAGAACGATTGCTGCGTATAGAGCGTCGGGATACATTTGAGCATGATTTATTAGAAGATGTCATTGTCGAGAATCGTCAGGCCATTGACATGTCAAAAATATATAGCAATATCTTAAATAGTAACGTAGATGTATTCTCAAACGTTATTTCCAATAACTTGAACATCGTGATGAAATTTTTAACCATCGTATCCGTAATTATTGCCGTTCCAACGGTTGTATCAAGTTTTTGGGGAATGAATGTTCCTGTTCCTTTTCAAGATAGTGTGCATGGCTTCTTAATCGTTTCAATCGTCGCACTTATTATTACGATCATAGCAGGAATTTATATCAATACGAGACAAACGACGCATCAGCGTCGCAAAAAGAAAAAATAAGATGTGTGTACCACATGAGAGTTCGTTTGCGAACGCCAATTAAACCTCCATCAAGGAGGTTTTTTTAAACGCAATACTTAGACAAGATAACTCCTATAAATACGGTTAGTGAAGTAAGAAATCTGAGTTGTGCTTAAAGATTCAGATTACGACTAAGAGTTGTCACTAGCGCATTTAAATTTGTATTAAATAAAAGATAAAATGACTTGTATATAATGTTGGATACGATTGGTTTAAGAAAATTCAACATGTTATGTCTTTGTTTGTGAGAATGGTATTTGTTAGATTACACGTTGTCGGGGTTGAACAGCGTGATTAAATTTTATGCGACATACTAAAAAATAAAAAAGTATCGTTTAAAAATAAGAAAACTTTTCCATACTGTAGGTGGGTGATCTTATGGATAAAATAACAAATACAATTGCATATATTATCGTTTTATTTACATTGTTTAATTTCTTTTACGGCTTTTCAAATCATATTCAAGGATTTGCGATGTGGCATTGGTACTTAATAATATTATCAGTCACAATCGGGGTGTTATTGTTTATAAAAGTCAAACGAATGAAGTTAGAACAAGAATTGGCAAATGTAACGAGCAAGCACGAAGCGATTCGTCTGCGATTTCAACAAAAAGATGATTTGCAAAAACTGTATCAATGCACGGAAGAACAATTTGCAAAACTAGTCTGCGATTTATATACACTAGAAGGTATTGAAGATGTTGAAGTGTGTGAGGATGTAGACACGTCAGGTTACAACTTAATTTATTGGCATGAAGGAAATAAAACAGTTGTTAAGTGGTTCAAACATCGACCCATTCCACTAAATGATTTTGACGTGGATGACTTGTTAACGACAGAAGGTGATGTTGTAACACTTTCGCAAGTCAGAGAATTTTTAGGTGTGGCACGTGATTATGATATTCAAGCGGATGATGCTGTTATTTTAACAACGACTAATTATGCAGATGATGTGTTAGAATACGCCAAACGAAATAATGTCACGCTAATCAACGGTGAAGTATTAATGCAACGGATGAAACGACACCACTTAAATCAAAATAATTAAGAAACTTAAATAGAATCGAAAACGTAAAGCTTTAGTCTAGTGGCTTTATGTTTTTTTTATATGCTAAAAAGTGTAAGGTATATAGATAAACTTATGATAGTATAAAATGTCAAAGAAAGCGCGCACGGTGTCGTTTTTGTCACTCGAAAATATCGGTTATTTGTTAGACTTTATGCGTATTATTCTTTATACTAAAGGTGGCAGTAGTCAATAGTTAAAAGATTATATGCATAATTTG
>DNGE01000147.1:0-2137 GCA_003486705.1 Bacillota bacterium | reverse complement strand
ACGGGAGGAATTCATATGTTTTGGATCGGATTATTATTAGGTTCTATTATTACAATAACATTAGTTTTAGTCTTAAGTTGTTTAGTTGCATCGTCACGTGATCATGAAGTGACAAAAAGACAATCGCTAGACTCATTCTAATTCAACAGGAGGTCTTTTCATGTTCTTAGCCGGATTATTAATAGGTGGATTTATTACATTTATTGTAATTATTATCCTAAGTTGTTTAGTTGCAGCGTCACGTGCGGACAGAATTATGGAAGAGGAATATGTGAAGAGTCATGAGGGGTTATACCAAGAAGATGTTATCTCAACGTATATTGAGTAGTTCTATTTTTAGCGTTTAATATGTCTTAGTAAACAAGATTAAGAGGTTATTATGAAAATACGATTAGGCTATGTTGCTATTGCGTTGAAATTAGAAGGGGTGACAACGTCATCTCCCGTCACCTATAAAAAATATTCATCAATTGAATCAGAAAAAGAAAAATTAAGTCTTCTGAAGCGGGTTGCACAATCCAATTTAGAAGACTTAATTAAGGTTTTAAATTACAATATTGAAAATGACATTCATTTTTATCGCATGACGTCAAAATTAATCCCACTGGCTACACATAAAGAGGTGTTATGGGACTATGCGCCACACATCAAAAAACAGTGTGCAGTTATAGGGGAATTAATAGCTAAACATGAGATGCGAGTGGATACGCATCCTGACCAATTTAATGTATTAAATAGTGTTAATGATCATGTGATTGAGGCGACAAAGGATACGTTACAACATCATTTGGATATCTTTGGATTATTTAACATTCTGGATGGAAAGATGGTCTTACATGTAGGTGGTAAAGCAGGTGGTAAGGAACAGGCATTGGACCGATTTAAGGAACAGTTTAAAAAATTACCGACACCCATGCAAAAATCATTGATCATTGAAAATGATGATAAAGTCTTTTCAGCTCGTGATGTGCTAACCTTATGTCAAAGTTTAAGCATTCCAATGGTCTTAGATGTTCATCATCATAAGTGCTATAATGAAGGTGAATCCTTGCATGAAATGCTATCAGATATTTTTCAAACGTGGTCGGGACAACCTTATCCACCTAAAATCCATTTTTCATCGCCAAAAGAAAGTGAGTTTGATCGACGACATGCCGATTATTTAGTTGTCGATGAATTCATTAACTTTGTAGAAATGGCAAAAGAGCTCGATCAAGATTTTGATGTCATGATTGAGGCAAAGCAGAAAGATTTGGCAATTTACCGATTAGTACATGAAATAAAAGAGAAACGCCCAGATTGGAAATGGGATGATTTTACGACGTTAAATCTTTAATACGGTTAGTTAATGAAATGAGAAGATAAACCTTCTCATTTTTTATTTTACACGTAAAAAATTGGCAATCGTAAAAGTGGTAAAATTTAAAGATTCTTTATTTTGCCTAATAGTTTCGGTATAATAGTAATATTGAACATACAAAGATAAAGGTGAAGAGTATATGTATTTAAAAAGAATAGAAACGATCGGATTCAAATCCTTTGCAGACAAAACGGTCGTGGAGTTTGAACAAGGGGTAACAGCTGTTGTTGGGCCTAACGGTTCGGGAAAAAGTAATATTTCCGATTCCATTCGATGGGTACTTGGTGAGCAATCAGCTAAAAGCTTACGTGGTGGTAAAATGGAAGATATTATCTTCGCCGGTACATCAACGCGTAAACCATTAAACTTTGCAGAAGTAACACTTGTTTTAGATAATAGTTGCAAAAGTCTACCGTTAGATTTTGAGGAAGTAAGCATTACGCGTCGTGTTTATCGCTCAGGTGATAGTGAATACTTAATTAATAAACAAAAAGTTCGCTTAAAAGATGTTGTTGATTTAATTATGGACACAGGGATTGGTCATGACTCCTTATCGATTATCTCTCAGGATAAAGTTAAGGCGATGGTTGAGGCGAAAGTCGATGAACGTCGTGTCATTATTGAAGAAGCAGCGGGTGTTTTAAAGTATAAAATGCGTAAAAAAGAAGCTACACGTAAATTGGATTCAACAAATGACCACTTAGATCGTGTACAAGATATTATTTATGAGTTAGAAGATCAGGTTGAACCGTTAAGAAAACAAGCTGAAAAAGCTGA
>DNGE01000083.1:7027-11463 GCA_003486705.1 Bacillota bacterium | reverse complement strand
TACTTAGGCCAATAAAAAATACCACTAAAGTCAGAAACCCCAGTCCCTTCTACCTAAAGTTGAGAAAGATCCGCAAAAAAACATCCAGTTTTTAACTGTTATTGAATACCCCTGAAATGCTATAATAATTTATAGAATAATTGTTTAATATTGGGAGACTATGTGATGAAAAAAATATGGATGGTTTTTATGATAGCAGGGTGTTTAAGTGTTAAAACTCAAGTGTTCGCACACAGTGATGACTCCGTACAACGTGTTTCTGAAAATGATACGATAGACACACAAGACGACGTGGTGATTCAATATGAGGCTTTTTCAAGTGTTGAAGAATTGAAATTAAAACTGACCAATCAAGAACATAGTGGCTTAACAAGTTATGAGACTGTTATTGATCAAACGTTTCGTGTGGAGTCGATGGCGGACTTCTTTAATCCTTATTATTATTACAGTATTAATATGTCGGGAAGCGCACGCGAAACTAATCGAACGAAAGTAAAGAGTTCTTATTGTGATCCGTATTATTATGAGGTTGTTTTTTCGTCTAGTGATGGAACATTTGAGCATATTGGGTGTTTAGAAACGTTTGATGAAGCAAAAGCGTTAAAAAATGAAATCGAAGCCTTAAATTTAGATTTTAATGAATTTGAAGTAGTCGTTTTACACGATGGTGCGATTGCGATGTCTTTTAGTCCTGCAATGATTCAATTTAAAACAACAGGATGTGGGGCGAATCATAATTTACAAGCATCGTCGGAATCTATCGCCAATCACGATACGTATATTAATGCGTGTTATATTGATGAAGCTTTATTGCTAAACGAGGAAGAAAATACATTGCAAATTTACATGTCAGGCTATGATGGAGTGATAAATAGCCACGCGGTTTATGATGCTGAGTCTGATATTGAAACGTGGGTGAGTATTGTCCCGAAAAATCAAATTCAAAATGCATCTTATTATAAAAAAGTAAACGATGAATTGATTCATTATATTTCAAAGGATATCCGAGATGAATTAGCAGTGACGCCCGTTGTCATAGGATTAGCCCCTGCGTTTATGGAAGAAGAGAAAATGTATTATAGTTATGACGGGATATATTTTTATGAAGAGTGGACAAAGATTACGCCTTCAGGAAACGGTGCGATAAATGAAGAAGCACCATTTTATAACTATTTTCAATACTTACCGTATCGCTCCAAAACAAACTATCATGTCAGTGAAATTGATGAGTATATTGTTAGTCAAGGAATAACTGAAAAAGCAATGACCTATCCGGCCGAAACGAATCAAAGTCAATTAGCACATGAAGGCGAATCTTTTATTGCCGCCCAAGAACAATTTGGAATTAATGGCGCACTTGAGCTTGCGATGGCCATTCATGAAAGTGGATTTGGAAAAAGTAAGATTGCAATTGAAAAAAATAATATGTTTGGTATGAATGCAACAGACAACAATCCGTATGGAAACGCGACCCAGTTTTCAAGCGTAAAAAATGGCGTGTATTTTCATGCCGATCAGTATATGTCAGGCGGGTATACAAATGCGTTAACCGACTATCGCTACCATGGTTCTCATGTTGGAAATAAAGGAAGCGGAATGAACGTCAAATATGCCTCAGACCCGTATTGGGGTGAGAAAATTGCAGGTCAGTATTATAAATTAGATAAAGCATTAGGATTTAAAGATTATGGTTATTATCAAATAGGAATTAAACAGTCCGGTGAGGTGTTAGAAATATTTGAGCAACCAACTAGTGAGAGCAGCGTCTTATATCAAACGCAAAATAATAAAGGTCAAATCGCTCTTAACCACTATCCTGTGCTCATTTTAAATCAGGAAGCAGGATTTGCAAAAATTCAAACCGATATTATGGTGAATAACTTAAACCAAACGTATGATTTTTCAGATAACACGGCGTATGTCTCAGTAGAAAACTTATATATAGTAGGTAGTGATGTGTTTCATGAACCATCAACAATTAATCCGTATGTTCAATTAACGTTAGGTGACACCTTGTTACTTGAACCACATCTTTCAAATTTAGAAAATGTTAAAGTCTCATCAGATTCTGAGCTTATTGAAGTGGATGAGTCGCAGTTAATAACAACGAAGAAGACCGGTATGACGACCCTTTCTATTTTTTCAAATGAAGAATTAGTTGGGGAATTTGACATTCGAATTGTCATACCAGTTGAAAGTATTCATATTAAGTATTCTGAGATAGAAATCACGACGGGGGAATCCGTTCAAATAACAGCTGAAGTATTACCAAAAGATGCGACGAACCAACAAATCATGTGGGTGAGTTCGGATCCGCAAATTGCGAGTGTCAGTGAATCAGGTGTCATAACAGCGTTAATGCCTGGTGAAGTCGTGGTTCAAGTTTTGAGTGATGAAGCGGGATTACGCGATGAAATCACAGTCATTATTAAGTAAGAAATAGTGTAAAGCTGTTTGGTATGATAAAACGCGTAGGATATACACCAGTATTTGTGTGTAGATGCTACGCGTTTTTTTAGGTGGTTTAAGATAGCGGATTAAATTGCTGCATTCAACGCATAAGATATTGAACGGACGTGTTTTAAAGCTGATAAAGATTTTACAATTTGTGTGTGGCATATAAAAAAATGAAGACGTTAATAATAAGAGAGTAACAAAATTGGAGGAATCTTTATGGGTTTAGTCTTATTTTTTGTGACTTCAATGATTATTGTTAGTTTGTTTTCTTTAAATAAAATGAGAGTGGCAAGACTTCAAGTAGGAAATTTATTAAATTGGATTAAATGGTATGCTTTATTTCTAGCCCTTTATTATCTTTTGTCATCTAGTACGTATCCAAAAGATTTAACGCCACCGATTCCAAATGAGGCTGTAAATTTAAGTGTTTTAGTTGTTATTTCATTTGGGATGATTATTTATGTTAATCAGTATTGCGAGGATATGATAAAAGAGCGAAAGTTAAAAGAAATTGCATTAGCTTATGCGACGTTTTTAGAAGAAGAAATGAACAGTCAAAATGCTCAACTTAATTCAAATGAAAAAAGCGAATAATAAAAATGATAGGTCATCCTATCATTTTTATTATGTGATGAGCGTTAATGTTCTTGTTTGCAATAAGAAGTCTCTGTATAATGACAAGAGAAGATTGTGTTTAATTTGGAGGTAAAGGTTATGAAGACGATTATGATTGATCAGGAATTGAAAAATAAATTGCCTGATTTTTGTGTAGCAGCTTTAACATTTGAGATGGTTGTAACTGAAGCTAATGAATTATTGAAAAAAGAAATGAATGATTTAGAAGCAGAGGTCATGCAGTCATTAACGCTTGAAAGTTTATTAAAGCAAGAGCGTATTGTTGCAGCAAGAGCTGGATATAAGACGCTTGGAAAAGATCCTTCGCGTTATCGCTTAGCAACAGAAGCTTTATTAAGACGTTTAATAAAAGGTAATGGATTGTATTTTGTGAACAACGCTGTTGATATTGGAAATGTCTTATCGGCTAAAACGCAACGAAGTGTTGCGGTCTTAGATGATGATAAAATTCAAGGCGATGTTTTAATTCGCATTGCAGGGGATGAACCTTATGAAGGGATTGGTCGTGGTTCAATTAACATTGAGAATATCCCGGTTTACTGTGATGAGGTAGGTCCTTTTGGAAGCCCAACATCTGACACATTAAGAACAGCGATTACGAATCAAACGAAAAAAGTATTAGTGTTTATTATTTCGTTTGACGGTGTTTCAGGATTAGAAGAGGATGTCTTGCTTGCGAAGCGTTTGTTTGGTGAGTGTGGACAGGCCACAAATTTTTCAGTTGAATTTGTTAAATAAGATTGTTTTAGGTTCAGAAAAAGATGCAAATGGGCGTCTTAAACAACGGATTCAATGATAAAAAAATGGTATTGAACTGCGAAGGGAGCTTCGCAGTTTTTTAGTTACGATAATGTTAGACAAGCATTGAAATATCAATCTGTTTTGTGCGCAGGGAAATGTAATCTTTAGAATAATAAAGTGAAATTGACACAAACTAATAAATATGTTTGCTTAAAAGGAATATTTTCAAAAAATAACCAAAAGTTGAACAAATGTTTGTTTATTTTATTGTCTAAAATTGTTATAATTAAAAGATATGTATATGGAAATCAATGATTAAATGTAATCATTAATAAGGATAAAGAAGTAACTTTAAGTTTAGAGGTGAAAGTCATGAGTTATTTATTAAATAATATGAATCCAGAGCAAAAAGAAGCGATTATGACAACGGAGGGTCCACTTCTTGTTATGGCGGGGGGCGGGGCTGGGGNNGGTCCACTTCTTGTTATGGCGGGTGCCGGTTCTGGGAAAACGCGTGTGTTAACACACCGAATTGGATATTTAATGTCTGAGAAAATGGTGTCTCCGTATAATATCTTAGCGATCACGTTTACAAATAAAGC
>DNGE01000083.1:677-6664 GCA_003486705.1 Bacillota bacterium | reverse complement strand
TTAAGTTTTGGTATTTTAGATGATGCGGATCAATTAAGTGTGATTAAGTCGGTTATGGAAGATTTAAACTTAGATCCAAAACGTCAATCACCAAAGTATTTTTTATCACAGATTAGTAATGCCAAAAATGATTTAAAAACGCCTCATGATTTAAGTCGTGAGTTTGAAAATGAAGATGTTATTAGAGTATATGAAAAGTATCAGGAGAAATTATTTAAAAATAATCGTGTTGATTTTGATGATTTATTAATGTTAACGGTGCATTTATTTGAGAAAAATCCTGAGGTTTTATCGTTTTATCAAAATAAGTTCCAATATATTCACATTGATGAGTACCAAGATACAAATGGTGCGCAATACAAAATTGTTAAAATGTTAGCTCAAAGATTCCAAAATATTTGCGTTGTTGGGGATTCGGATCAGTCTATTTATAGTTGGCGTGGTGCAAATATTGAAAATATCTTATCGTTTGAAAATGACTATCCAAATGCAAAAGTTATTTTACTGCAACAAAATTATCGTTCAAAACAGCGTATTTTAAATGCGGCGAATGATGTGATTCGAAATAATATCGGGCGCTTAGATAAGAAGTTATGGTCTGATCGTGGAGAAGGAGAAATGATTGAGTATTACCGTGCAAATGATGGTGATGTTGAAGCGGCTTATATTGCGGATAAGATAAGTTATATTTATCGTGATGGACGTCGTTATGATGATTTTGCCGTGTTATATCGTACGAATTCACAATCTCGTTCAATCGAGCAGGCGTTATTAAAAAATAATATTCCGTATCGTTTAGTAGGTGGAATGAGTTACTTTAAACGTAAGGAAATTAAAGATTTAATGGCTTATTTACGTTTGCTTTGTAATCCGGATGATGATTTATCGTTCTTACGTGTGGTCAATGAGCCGAAGCGTGGAATTGGGGCGACGTCTTTAGATAAATTAATTCGTTTTGCTGCTGAGCAGGAATTATCGTTAATGTCGTGTATTCAAGATGCAAGTGGTGCTGTTCCTAAAGCGACGTTAAATAAGTTAATGGACTTTAAAGAGATGATTTATTTACTGCGTGCGCAACTAGATGATCAAAGTTTAGTTGAATTAATTGATATGGTTTTAGCACAAACAGGTTATTTAGAAATGTTACAAGCAGAAAATACAATTGAGTCTCACAGTCGCATTGATAACTTAGAAGAGTTTAAATCGATGGCTAATCAGTTTGAAGAACAAGATTTAAATGAAATTTTGGCTGAAGAGGAAAGTGAAGAATCAGCTGAAGATTTAACGACGATGACAAAGTTAACGATTATGCTAAATGATTTAATGTTACAAACAGATACTGAAACAGAGGAAGAAAGTCAAGAGTCGAAAGTGACGTTAATGACGATTCACGCGGCGAAAGGACTTGAGTTTCCGGTTGTCTTTATTTGTGGATTTGAGGACGGTGTGTTCCCACTTCGTTCAGCACTTGAAATTGGTGGGGATGAGTTAGAAGAAGAGCGCCGCTTAGCGTATGTTGCGATTACGCGTGCAGAAGATGTGCTTTATATTACAAACTCAGAAAGTCGTTACCAATATGGAAAACGTACAAGTAATCCAGAGTCAATGTTTATTAAAGAAATTAGTGAGGAGTTATTAAATAAAGAGGGCGCAAGTCGACGACAACCGATGCGCTTAAATCCGACTCGACCAGCATTTACGCAAAGTGAGGCAAAGGCGCCAACACGTGTTGTTCCTACAGTTAATTTAAATGAAGGGGCAAGTTGGAATAGCGGTGATAAAGTCGATCACCAAACGTTTGGTGAAGGTGTCATTGTTGGGGTTAATGGAGATATTATTTCAATTGCCTTTAGTGCACCTCATGGGATTAAAAAGTTATTAGGAACACACCCGGCTATTAAAAAGCGTGATTAAACAAAACTAAGTTTTGTTTTTAAATCAATAGACATTTTCGATGATAAGCAAGTGTTGCCCAATTAATGGGGTAGCTTAGAACAAAATGTGTGACATTTAAGGTGTTATTTTGATTGATAGATGATGTAATAAATTGAGGTAATAAAACAGAGTCATCATAAATCTGTTTTAGGAGGAATTAAGATGGTGCAAGAACGTATTAAAGAGCTGACGTCTTTATTAACAAAATATAATGAAGAATATTATGTGTTAGATAAACCGAGTGTGAGTGATTTAGAATACGATCGCTTAATGCAAGAGTTAATGGAGTTAGAATCTAAACATCCGGAATTAAAACTAGACAATTCACCAACGGTTCGCGTTGGTGGAGCTGTTTTATCAAATTTTGAAAAAGTTGTTCACGAGATACCTATGTTGTCGTTATCTAATGCGTACAATGAAAAAGACTTACGTGATTTTGATGAGCGTATTAAAAAAGTAGCACCGGGTGCTACTTACGTTTGTGAATTGAAAATTGATGGACTCGCGATTACGCTACATTATAATAATGGAAAATTTATTAAAGGTGCAACGCGTGGTGATGGGGTAACAGGTGAGGATGTTAGTGAAAATTTAAAGACTATTCAAAGTATACCGTTAGTTATTCCATTTCAGGATAAGTTAGAAGTACGTGGTGAGGTTTATATGTCAAAAGCCACGCTTGAAAAATTGAATGAGCAGCGTCAACGCAATGGAGAGGAGTTATTTGCAAATCCTAGAAATGCAGCAGCTGGGTCATTACGTCAATTAGATTCAAAAATTGCTTCGAAACGTCAGTTAGCTATGTTTAGTTATGGTGTACCGAGCGCTGCTGTCTTAAAGTGTCAAACACATGATGAAAGTTTGACGAAGATCGATGAACTTGGATTTTCTGTCAATTCAAACCGTGAGGTTTGTCAAAGTATTGAGGGTGTTTTAGCTTATATTGAAAAATGGAGTGCTGCTCGTTTTGATTTACCGTATGAAATTGACGGTATTGTTATTAAAGTGAATGAATTAGCTGTTCAAGAACAATTAGGGAATACAGTAAAAAGTCCACGATATGCGATTGCGTATAAATTTCCAGCAGAAGAAGTAGAAACTATTTTAAAAGATATTATTTTTACTGTTGGACGCACAGGGATGGTAACACCAAACGCTGTATTAGAACCTGTTCGTGTCGCAGGAACTCGTGTTCAACGTGCGACACTACACAATGAAGATTATGTTAAAGAAAAAGACATTCGTATTAATGACCGTGTTATTATTCGAAAAGCAGGTGAGATTATACCTGAGGTTGTTAAACCCGTTGTAGATAGTCGTAATGGTGATGAAGTTCCATTCGAGATGATTTTAAATTGTCCAGTTTGCGAGAGTGAACTTGTTCGTGAAAATGGCGAAGCTGATCATTATTGTTTAAATACAGATTGTCCAGCTCGAATTGTCGAGAGTTTAAGTCACTTTGTTTCTCGTGATGCCATGAACATTGATGGACTAGGAATAAAAGTGGTTGAACAACTATTTGCTGCGAAATTGATTACTAATGTAGCAGATTTATATAACTTAACAAAAGAACAATTACTACCTTTAGAACGCATGGGAGATAAAAAAGCGACTAACTTGCTTAAAGCGATTGAAAATAGTAAACAAAACAGTTTAGAACGTTTATTGTTTGGTCTTGGGATTCGTCATGTAGGAAGTAAAACAGCAAAAGTGTTAGCTGCACATTTTAAAGAGATGGGTGCTTTAAAAGCTGCGACGGTGGAAGATTTTAAAGGAATTGGTGAAATTGGAGATGTCATCGCTAATAGTATTGTTCATTACTTTTCACAATTTGCTAATGTTGAGTTAATTCAGTTGTTATCTGAACGACAGGTTAATATGGCATATAAAGGGTTGACACTTGATTCAGTTGATTCAAATTCTGTCTTCTTTGGAAAAACAGTTGTACTAACGGGAACGTTGCATGTTATGTCACGAAAAGAAGCGGGTATTAAGCTTGAGTCTTTAGGCGCTAAGGTTTCATCAAGTGTTAGTTCAAATACAGATTACTTAATTGCAGGAGAGAAAAGTGGTTCAAAGTTGAAAAAAGCACAGGAATTAGGTGTTGAAGTCTTAGACGAAACAACTTTCTTGGCTATGTTATAGAAGATAGGAGGGTAAATCATGACAAAGCGTTTTTTTACTATTTTTAGTTTATTATGTTCGTTAATGTTAGTAGGTTGTACAGAGCCTCCAGTGCCATCGGTTTCAGATGAAGATTTATCACAATTAACCCCAACGCAACAAGAATTATCTAACCAATATACGACGGATTATTATCGTACAATTATTCCGTATGAATCGAGTGCAATTAGAGGGTTAGTGTATAAATATATGTCGAATCGCTATGACATTGAAGAATTTGAAAATGCGCTGATGCGACATTCGCAAAGTTATTATTCACCTGATGAAGTGTTTTTCCAAGAGGGAAAATTATTATCAAGAGATTTAGTTATTAGTTTATTAGCGTCTAAAAAAACAGAAGCGGAATTAGGCACTCTTCAAGAACAAGATGAGACGTATGTGGATTATGGGTTAAATCCAACAACAGATGAAGTTCTTGAGATTAATGGTGTGACGGTTAACCCAGTTTATCTTGCTTATTTATTGGAACAAGATTATGTAACCATTGTGAATGATGGTGTAGAGGTTCAAGGGATTTCGATTGGATTAGCTTTAAATCCTTACCAAACGTATGTGAATGAAATTAATGTGGAACAAACGGTTCAAATGGATGAAGAACAGTTAATTGAAGAGGGAAAAAAAATAGCTCAGCAATTAATTGACATTTTAAGAACACAAGATGGTTTTGAAAACATGGAAATTATGATAGGGTTATATGTTTTAAAAGAAGATAGCTCTGTTGTACCAGGAAACATGGTAGCCAAAACGCATTTATCTAGTAGTACAGATAAGATTAAAAATTGGACGAGTATTGATGAGAAGTATTATTTATTACCCGATCAATCTGTTCAAAGTGTTGATTTTCAAATTTTAGATCAATTTAATCAATTTAAAGATGAGATAAAACAATATTATCCGCATTATTATGGGGTTATAGGTGTGGCTCAGTATATAGATAAAAGTTTAAATAAATTAGAAATTACGGTGAATATTGATTTTTATGGATTAGCCGAAAAATTATCGTTCCATCAACTTTTATCGAAGTTGATTGAAGATAATTTTACGAATCAATATGAGATAACTGTTGTGGTTCGATCAACACAAGAAGTATTTGGTCTTTTACATCGAGGGGTTAATGAAAATGATATTACGTTAAAATTAATTAATTGGGAATAGTAACTTAATATTGTAAGAATACGATGATGGGAGGGATGATAATACATTATGAACTATTTATTTAGACGTTTAACAGGAATGTTTTGGTTTTTATTTTTAGGGGTTATCTGTGCGTTTGGAATCAATTTTTATAGTCGGTATGAAGAAAATTATAAACAAAAACTCGTTGATTTTGAACTTGCGGTGACTCAAGCGCGGGATAATATAAATCATCATATTACGTTTTATGAAAAAATAATTGATGAATCGATTTCGATGTTTAATATGTTTTATCAAGATTCATATACATACTACGATACGTTGCCTCAAAATCAGTTGAATTTTTATTCTAAATATGAGAAGTTAGATCAGTTTGAATTTAATGATCAGGACCAATTAGTTGATACGTTGGCGTTGAAAAAGACGAGTGAGCAATTAAATCAATTTTTAAACTTAATGTACAAATATAATAATGAAGAGTATCCGATTGTGGGCATTAGATTTTTACCTGATTTATCAACTACTATTCCAACACAATTATTTATAAGTGAAGACCAACAGCAGTATTATCATTACTTACTCGATGGTCAAAATAAGTTTGAATTAAGAGACCGTTATATTTGGAAATATCCTGAACAGGTTACAAATAGTGAAAGTGGCGAAAGTCAGTATAAGTACACAACGTTATTTAAAGCCGTTCAAACGGGTGATGAAATATTAGGTTATATCACAGT
>DNGE01000083.1:0-362 GCA_003486705.1 Bacillota bacterium | reverse complement strand
ACGTTAACGGATAATGGTTATATTGTTAGAAAATTATCTACCTGGGATAACTCAATTGATTTGTATCAATACATGGATAAAAATTTATTACATAAAAACGTACTGTTAGAAACATTTCGCTTGTTTGAGTTGAACTTAATTATTTTAATTATTTTATTCTTGAGTGTTTCGTATATATTATTTATTTCCATTATAAAACCATGCTACTTATTAATTGAGTATGTTAAACAATGCGGTGAAGGGAATTATAACATACCAGCATCGATTACAAATGAATGGAGACATCCATTTATGACAATTAGAAATGCGTATTTAGATAATGAACGTTTATTAGCACTTAAGGAAAATCAAAGTCAGGAACT
>DNGE01000027.1:7363-7747 GCA_003486705.1 Bacillota bacterium | reverse complement strand
ATACGTTGCTGTTGTCCACCTGATAATGAATCAATTTTACGCTTAGCAAACTCTTCAAGTTTAATCATTTTTAACATACGTGTTACACGTTGTTGAACTTCTTCTTCGTTAATTTTTTTCATGCGTAGACCAAATGCAATATTATCAAAAACATTTAAATGAGGGAATAATGCATATTTTTGGAACACTGTATTAATTTCACGTTTAAATGAAGGAAGCGCAATTAAATCTTGACCCTTGAAATCAACTTTCCCTGAAGTTGGTGAATCGAATCCACCTAAGATACGTAAAATCGTCGTTTTACCACATCCAGAAGGTCCTAAAAGTGTGACAAATTCATTTTCGTGAATTGTTAAATCAATTCCCTTTAACACGATGTCACCG
>DNGE01000027.1:6857-7199 GCA_003486705.1 Bacillota bacterium | reverse complement strand
AACACGATGTCACCATCAAACTCTTTTGTTAAATTTTTAATTTCAATAAGCGGCGTTTTGCTCATTGTTCTTCCTCCTTGTTACTCTAGAATGTTGGGGGTGTTGATACCCATAATACTGTTGCAATTTGCTTTGAGTTATTTTTAATTTTATGATCAACATCCGCCTTATAATAAAAGCTCTCACCTTTTTTTACCTTGTAGCGTTTTGCACCGATAACTAATTCAATTTCACCCTTTAATACATATCCAAACTCTTCTCCATGATGAGGGGCATCGTCATAAGACATCCCGCCTGGTTGTAGTTCGATAATAATCGGTTCCATTTCATTTTTTTGTGCAT
>DNGE01000027.1:2095-6686 GCA_003486705.1 Bacillota bacterium | reverse complement strand
ATAGGTTCCATTTCATTTTTTTGTGCATTAGGTATAATCCATTGAATTGACATATTATAATCTTGTTCTTCTTTTATAAAAACATCATCACGGTGAAATACGACTTTTTCATCAGACTTTTCATCTGTAAAAAATTCACCTAAAGATGTTCCAAGAGCTTCTAAAATATCAACAAGTGTTGCAATAGATGGTGACGCTAAATCTCGTTCCACTTGAGAGATATAACCTTTTGTTAACTCCGTGCGGTCTGCAAGTTCTTCTTGCGTTAGACCATGCTCCATTCTTAAACGTCTTATTTTATCTCCAATAATCATGAGTACACCTACTTTTATATTCAGAAAATAAACAATTTGTTTACTATTTATAAACCATATATATTATATAATTATTTACATTTTTGTCAAGACTACTACAGGTAAAATTAATAAACTTTTGTTTGAATAGGTGCAGGTAGCGTTTTCTCGTTGTAACGTAATTACAATTACTTCTTACAAATATCAACAATACAACAATTAGACTATATATGAACATTTATCAGTTATTATAATTTGCCTCTTTGACAAAGATAATGCATCTTTTACAATTTAATTTAAATTTCACTTTCTTTCCATGTTACAAGTTTTATATTTAAGCAAATTAAAAAATCACCGATTGGTGATTTATAATTGTCCTATTTTCTTATAAAAGTCAATAATTTCATCGTAATACGCTTGAAATTGCTCCACACTCTTATATTGCGCCATTTTTTCAATCGGGCACAAATCACTTTTTGTTCGATTAAGTATATGAGGGACTATTTTATCAAAGTGTACCTTAATCTTATGTTCTGTCAATAAATGGTACGCTTCCTCCGTCACAACCCGACCGTATACTTCTTTAAAACACCCCATCTGAATTAAAAATAAAGCTGCACCTTTCCCTAATAATTTATCTGCCAATACGAATAATTGCGATGTTTTCCATAGATTAGTTTGATATAACTCAACTAGCGGTAACACACCAAATCGTTTAGACGAAAAAACAATATCGCTTTGAGCAACGATGCATGTCATTTCCTCTTCACGAATTTTTTGACACAATAATACTAATTCTTCATTCAACTTTTTCACACCCTATCTTTCTTTCGTCTTAAAAAGAGAAATCCCACCTTTTCGTGGGATTTCTTTTATTATAATGCTGTTAAACATTTATTAACAAGCTTCAAATCCTCAATAATTGATAATTGCTGAGGACAGTGTGTTTCACACGCTCCACATTCAACACATACAGATGCATCAGTATTCTTTTTGACAAGTTCGCCAAATCCCCATTTTGTTGCTCCTATATTTTCATACATTGTGTAATTATTTAATACTTTAAAGTTTTGTGGAATATTCACTCCTACAGGACAGGGCATACAATAGTTGCACCCTGTACAAGCGACTTTGACACGATTTTCAATCATAGCTTTTACATTTTCAATGGCTTCTAATTCATGAGCTGCTAGTGGTTTAAATTCACTAATGGTCTTTATATTATCTTTAACATGATCTAGATGGGACATTCCACTTAAAATAATATGTACATTCTCTAAATTCGCAACATAACGAAGTGCCCATGCTGAAGAACTAGTCTCTTTTTCTAATTTAGTTAATGGTAATTTAACTGCATCAGGGAGGTTTGATAGTGCACCACCTTTTAAAGGTTCCATAATCAAACAAGGAATCTCTTTTTGAGCTAGAATCTCGTAACCTTGCATCCCTTGTTGATGTGTTGTGTCCATGTAGTTTAATTGAATTTGACAGAATTCCCACTTATCATATCCATCGACAATTGTTTTGAAAGCGTCTAAATCGTCATGAAACGAAAACCCAATGTGTTTTATTTTTCCTTCTGCTTTCCATTTTTCTAAATATGATAGCACATTAAATTTCAATACTTTTTCCCAATACTCTTTATTTAAAGCATGAATTAAATAAAAATCAATGTAATTCATATTTAATCGTTGGAGCTGTGTGTTAAATATTTTTTCAATATCTGACTCTTCCTTTACTTCCCAAATAGGAAATTTATCTGCTAAATAAAAAGAGTTTCGTGAATATTTTGCTAATGCTTTACCCACAAATGTTTCACTCACCCCAATTCCGTGATACATCCATGCTGTATCAAAGTAATTTACTCCCGCTTCATAAGCATAATCGATCATTTCTTGGGCCTGTGTTTCATCAATTTGACCTTCTTCATTAGTCGGAAAACGCATACAACCAAAACCTAAAAGTGAAATATCCAAGTTTAATTTTTTAAAATGACGATATTGCATGTCAATCCCTCCATCTCCTGTATATCAGTAATATTATAGCACGTGTATTGGAAAATAAAAGAAATTAACTATAAAAAGAGCTAATTCTTCCAAATTTGAAAGAATTAGCTCTTCTCTTATCCTAAATAGTCTTTAAACCAATCATAAACTGCACGTTTCATCTCACTAGGAACCTCATGTTTACAGAAATATTTTAAATATTTCAGTTGCTCTTTACATTCTTTTTCTTTATAGTGAGTAGCCAATCGTTTATACGCCTGGTTAACACTATTAATTGGAACCACTTCATCCTGACGACCGTGACACATTAAGATGGGTATTGGATCTTGTTTTAATAATAAATCAATTGGATTATAAGGCGCTATTTGTTGTAGCTTTTCTTGATACAGCTCAATTTGTTCTGGATCTTCTAGAATATCATGAACAAATGTTAAATAATCCGATGTTCCAATCATCTCAGCCACAACCTGAATTTCAGGAATCATCGCCGCACAAAGGTATGACGTCATTCCCCCCATTGAAATTCCTGTTATACCGATTTTATTCGTATTTATTTCTGGTTTTTGTTTTAAATGTTCAACTAAACCTTTAATATCATTTGCCGTGTGAAAAATTATATCAAATATTTTTTCACCCTGTTCTTCATTTGACGCTTCTAAAAAAGAAGAGTCCCCTCTTTCACCATGCATATACGCATCTAATGTCACAATATGAAAACCCAATCTTGCAAGTTGCAAAGCAATATCACTAATCGTTGAAAAACGATTACTCATAAAACCGTGGCAACCTATAATGAGTTTTCGTGGCATATCATCGTCTATGCGATAATGAGTTAAGGGAACTCCATTTATGATTTCATCTTCAATCATTAACCTCATCGTTTGTTCCCGCCTATCATGATATTTTTTCTCATAATATCATGATAGCAAGGAAAATGATGGAAATCAATAATTATTGTTCGTTACGTTTACGTTTATCGTATTTTTTACGCTCATTTGTATCTAAGATTTTTTTGCGTAGACGAACTGAAACTGGTGTAATTTCAACTAATTCATCTTCGTCAATGTACTCTAATGCGTACTCTAATGTGATTTGGCGAGGTTTTTTAAGAACAACCGTGTTGTCTTTACCTGCAGAACGGTTATTTGTTAATTGTTTCGTTTTTACAACGTTTACAGCTAAGTCTAAATCTTTGTTGTTTTCTCCAACTAACATTCCTTCGTATACAGGTGTTCCTGGTTCAATGAACATAACTCCACGATCTTCTAATGCCATTAAAGCATAAGTTGTCGCTTTTCCATTTTCCATAGAAACTAAAGCACCGTTTGTACGAGAACCTAAAGTTCCTCTTTCCATTGGACGATATTCAGAGAATGTGTGGTTTAAGATACCGTAACCTTTTGTCATTGTTAAGAAATCAGTCATGAATCCAATTAATGAACGAGAAGGTACATCGTAAATTAAACGAACTTGCCCTGCATCATTGTGAACCATATTTTGTAATTGACCTTTACGGTTACCCATTGCTTCAATAACACTTCCGACACAATCTTCAGGTGCTTCAATTTGTACATACTCATAAGGTTCGCAATCAACACCGTCAATCTCACGAATGATAACTTGAGGTTTAGATACTTGTAACTCGAATCCTTCACGACGCATGTTTTCTAAAAGGATTGATAAGTGAAGCTCACCACGACCAGATACAATCCATTCTTCTGCTGTTCCAACACGTTCAACTTTTAATGAAACGTCACGTTGAATTTCTTTGTATAAACGCTCATCGATTTTAGAAGCAGTTACGTGCTTCCCTTCTTGTCCAGCGAATGGAGACGTATTTGTTAAGAACGTCATTTTTAATGTTGGCTCATCGATACGTAAAATTGGTAAGGCTTCTTCTTTACCGATTTCACAAACTGTTTCACCAACGTTAATATCTGGTAAACCAGCGATTGCTACGATATCTCCTGCACCTGCAGACTCAACTTCAATACGACGTAATCCGTGGAATCCGAATAATTTTGTAATACGGAATTGTTTAACTGATCCATCTAAACGGCAAATTGATACCATTGAGTTTGCATGGATTGTTCCACGTGCAATACGTCCAATCCCAATACGTCCAACGTAATCATTATAGTCTAATAATGCTGGTTGGAATTGTAAAGTTCCATTTGGATCCATTCCTGGTGATGGGATATGTTCTAAAACTGATTCAAAAATAGCTTCCATTGTTTCTTCTTGATCAGCTGGGTCTGGTGACATACTTGCTGTCCCGTTTAAAGCTGAACA
>DNGE01000027.1:0-1848 GCA_003486705.1 Bacillota bacterium | reverse complement strand
CCTAATTCAATAAATAATTCTAATACTTCGTCAACAACTTCGTCTGGACGAGCTGCTGGACGGTCAATTTTATTTACAACCACGATTGGTGTTAATTTTTGCTCTAACGCTTTCTTTAATACAAATCGAGTTTGAGGCATTGTTCCTTCATAGGCATCAACAACTAATAAAACACCATCAACCATGTTCATGATACGTTCAACTTCACCTGCGAAGTCGGCATGTCCAGGTGTATCTAAAATGTTAATACGATGTTCTTTATAATCAATGGCTGTATTTTTTGCTAAGATTGTAATTCCGCGTTCACGTTCAATATCATTTGAATCCATGACACGTTCTGCAACCGCTTCGTTTTCACGGAATGTTCCAGCTTGTTTTAATAATTGGTCAACAAGCGTCGTTTTACCATGGTCAACGTGAGCGATGATTGCGATATTTTTAATGTTATTTACTTCCATTTTCGCACCTCTATCTCGCTAGCTTTTTTTTGTAAAATTTTCATACCGATTTATTATACAACAAAAAACGATGAAATAGTTAAAAAAACATCTCTTTTCAAAAATGTAAGGGAATACATTTTATTTTTTTACTCATACGTCGCTTTAGAGTCCCCATTTTTGAAAAACTCTGCATTCTTTGACATCGTCCTTTTTTATTTTCGACCACATCCGACAATGCTATGCTAACAAATAATCAAAAACAAACATTACGTATATACCCAAATTAAGGTTTAAAATACATCCAAATAAAAAAACGAAGCCAGGCTTCGTTTTTTTTAGATATTTAAAATAAACATTTCCAATGCTAACTCTTTTTTTAACTCACCACTTTTAATTTTATAATCAATATCCGCAAGCTGACTCAGATATTGCTTAATGAGACCTAAATTAAATTTATAGCTATGCTCAAGCATTAGCTTGACACGATACGGATGGACATCTAATGTCTTCGCCATCTCTGCCTCGCGGTATCCCGCGCTACTTAAGGTCATCACTTGCGACATGAGTCTAAACTGATTAGCAATTAAAATTAAAATTTTAAACGGCTCTTCATTTTGTGTTAATAAATCTTGATAAATGCGATAGGCCTCAAATACTTTCTTATTCAAAATCGCATCTGTTAACTGAAAGACATTATCCTCTAATTGGCGAGCCACTAACAAATTAACTAAGTCTTTATCTAAGTGTCGGTTCAATGTCTCACCCATAAAATATAAACTTATCTTTTCTAACTCTTTATGAAGTAAATCTAACTTCTCATGTGTCAGATTCAAAAACAAGTCGATTGCTGTTTGATCAAATGTAATGTTTTCTTCCTTTAATTTCTTCTTTAACCAAGCTGTTAATGCGGCCTTATTGTACACTTCAAATGTCGACACTTCTGATTTTTGTTTTAATAATTTTACGATTTTTTTTCGTTCATCTAACTTTTCATATGGCGCATAAAAAATTAAGATATTCTCCGAATTTGGGTTATTTAAATAATTTGTTAAGACATCTAAATCATGTGTGACATCTGATTTCGCATCCTTACCACTTAAAAAATAAGGATGTCGCACTAAAATTGCTTTTTTAGGACTTAAAAACGGAACGGTTTGCACATCAAACATCGCCTCTTGAATTGCTGTTTCTCGCATATCATATGTCATTAAATCAAACGGCTTAATTTCATGCTCATTCAAAATATCCTGAATGCGCTTTTCACACAGTACCGTTTGTTCACCAATAATTGTATACAAATTCATAACTTACACCTCTAACACTATTTTATCATAGTGCAAAGAAACTAAACATCATTATCAGACAAATTTCACGCGATTGAAAAAAAATACGCGACTTAATTAGAGAA
>DNGE01000024.1:20086-20688 GCA_003486705.1 Bacillota bacterium | reverse complement strand
GTAAGTGCTTAGTTATATTACCATGATTGATATTTTCTGTCAAACACGTTTTATAACTTTTTTTCATCGCTTCAGCTACTCTAATGAGCGGCCTGTTTTTTGCGACTTTTAAATCTTAACATTGTTGTAAACATCTGTCAACAATAATGTTTATTTAATTTTCGCAGTTATCCACAACTTTATAATTCGTTGTTTTTTTGCGACTTGACTATCTTAACACTCTTATTAAACAGTGTCAACCTAGAACTTTAACCTTTTTGACGTTAAGATTCTCCCGCTACATTCAAGTTAGCTCATCTAACTATGGTCGGTTTAATCGTAACAAAATTTATTATGAGCACTGTTATTTGATTTTATACGTATAAAAATATAAAAGTGCCTCCACACAAGTTGTGTGGAGGCACTTCTGAACTTAATCATTATTGATTTTCGATAAATGTTAATAATTCTTGAGCCGCACGGCGAGGTCCTGCGTTTTCTTGTCCCTCTACGGCTAAGCGTGTGCGCAATTGTCCTACTTTAACATTTTGTTCAAATAATTGTGCAAAGTAATCATCGATTAGTGGATCTGTTTGGTCTTTTAATTGAACAGGCCCAAATGG
>DNGE01000024.1:4123-19807 GCA_003486705.1 Bacillota bacterium | reverse complement strand
TTGGTGAAAAATTCGAAGTCTGCTCCATCTTCTTCATAGTTGTTTGCGTATAAGAACATATCGACTGAACGTGCTGTTGTAATATCTTTATATGTTGCGACTGGAATAACAATACGCGCATTTGTTTTATCTGGGTTCATGAAAATTGAACGGTCGATTGTACGATAAGCGTATCCAGTATCTAAGTCATCTAAACGAACGAAGGCCCCAATCTCAGTTCCTAAAGCTCGGATATGACCATTTTCATATAATAAAGTTCCCATATCATCGAAAATAATCTTCATTTCTTTGATTTGGTCTTCAGCAATCATACGAACAGCTTCAAGTGTCTCTGATTTACCAGCTCCACTATCCCCAATTACAACGATATTGCTTTTTTTTCCATTTTTTAATGTTAACTCAATCATCGCACCATGTAGTGGTAACTTTTTATCATTAATCATTTTTACATTATATAAAGTTAAGATCATTTTCTTCATGTATCCGAAATAATCGTGCTCTTCACTATATGAAGCATACCCAACCATGATGTCATTTGCTTTATCTTGGTAGAATACTGCTTTATCCTCTGTATCTTTGTGCCCATATACATAAATGATATCCGGTTTTCGATCATAGCACTCTTCTAAACTTGCTAACTCGAATAAGTTACACATTGTGACACCTTGTGCCATGAAATCGCGGTGGAAGAATACATATGCTAAGGCTGTTCCAACTTTTGCTGGGTAGACGAACCAGTTATTTGGATCTAAATAAATACCATCTAATGGGTTTTTGAACACTTCTTCAAATAATCCATCACGTTTTGTACGCTTTGGATAAGTGATAAATGGTGGCGTTAATACAATCGACTCGATAAATGCAGGGTAACGTAATCCCATATATTCTAGTGGAATATCCCACGTGATTTCGTCTAAAACAAGTCCCGCATTCGCCCCAACAATTAATTGACGATATACATTTTGATGATGTCCTAGTAATCGTTCCTCAATTGTTCGGTAAACTTTTAATACTAAGTTTGTAAATGAGTTATTCGCTTCAATAAACTTAATTTTTTGAATACCAGTTCCCTCAGAACTATTATAAATCACACTATAACGCTCAAGTGAACGCCAGTAGTTATATAATTCTTCAATAAACTCGATTAATGTATCTTTATGTTGTAAAAGCACAGTGAAAGAGCGATTCATTTGCATGACTTCATCAATTTCAAGCACTAATAGTAATTTAAATAATGAGATTAATTCAGCAGCAATTTTTTCTTCCCCACAAACATAAGATAATTGTTCATAGATAGCTGAATCTTTTTTCTTTAATTTTTTTAAGAAACGAGATAAAACACGCTCAAATCCTTGACTATTTAATAACTCGTCTTCACTCACACAATAATGTGCTGAAAAGTTGATAACTGCAGTATTACGTTCTAATTCGAATTGTGGTTTCATAGTTGGCCCCCTTGATTTTTATTTTGCTATGATATTCCAATAAAGAATAGGGTTAAAAATTTATTATCATCCTATTATATTTAAACATTAGAAACATATTTAAAATCTCAATGGCATTTAGCTAATACAGCTTCCGACCATAAAGTACTTATTTCGTGCACTCAGGTAATACTTCGACAATACGATCCAATAACATATCAACCTCAGTTGTCGTAATTTCACCAATGATCCCGACACGTAACATTTTACCTGCATATTGACTCATACCACCCGCTACTGTTAAATCGAATTTTGCATCTAAAATTGCTGTCAATTTATTTACATCAATATCTTTAGGTGGTAAAACAGGAACTAAAACATTTCCACGAACGGCCTCATTTTTAATAAATAACTCAAACCCTAACGCTTCAAATTTTGCCTCTGCGTACTTACGCACTGCTTCTTTTTCAGCGATAACAGTCGGTAAACCTTTTGTTAACAAATACGTTAACGCTGTTTTTAAAGCCACAACAATTGAAATAGCTGGTGTATAAGGTTGTTCAGATTTTGTCGTAAAGTAATTCATATACTTACGATAATCCCAGTAATATTTCGGAATATTAGATTGCTCGCATGCTTTAATCGCCTTATCACTTAACGCAACAAAACTTAAGCCCGGTGGTAAATAGAATCCTTTTTGACTGCTGGCTACCGCGCAATCCACGCCCCAAGCATCTAAATGAAACTCTTGCACAACCATTCCGCTAATACAATCCGCAATTAATAAACGGTCTGTATTTTTTGTTAAGTTTCCAAGCGCCTCTAAGTTATTCACAACCCCCGTCGCCGTCTCATGGTACGTCACGAAGATTCCTTTAATCGCCGGATATTGTTCTAACATGTTTTTTACATCATCTAAATTGTAACTTTCTCCCCAATTACAATTTAGAATGTGTGGTTTTAGCCCATAAACTTGGCATAAATCAATAAAACGTTCACCAAACCAACCTGTATTAATGACTAACACTTCATCTCCAGTTGAAAATAAATTAACAACAGTAGATTCCATTGATCCTGTTCCTGATGATGTCAAAATTAAAACGTCATTTTTCGTATCAAACACTTTCTTTAAATCAGCATTAACTTCTTTCATCAATTCATGATAATCTGCCATACGATGATGAATTAAATCTTGACCTAACACCTCGCGGATTGCTTCAGGCACATTGGTTGGTCCAGGCGTAAATAATAACTTACTCATATGCTCACCCACTTTATAAAAGATGCTGTGAAATCTTATTATTTCACTTCATATTATACCATATTTTAGGTTACAGTATTTTGTAACCACTTTTTTTCTCAAAGTTTATACTTTTTTGTAAACTTAAATCAGTATTTTCTTAAATTAATTATATTGTGTTTTATACTTTTATAATGATAAATCCACTCTATAACTATATTCATAGCAATTAAGAATATGATGTTTATATATAAGGGGGAGATATCCAGCTCTCCCCCTTATATATTACTTAATGTTTGCAATATCGTTGCGATAGAATAAATCATCACAATCTATTTTTTTGATTTGCGTGTAGACATTTTCGCGTGCAGCTTCTAAAGAATCTCCGCTTCCAACGACAAATAATACACGTCCCCCATTTGTTGTGTAATTCTCACCTACTAATTTTGTTCCCATGTGAATAACATCAACATTTTCTAGTTGATCTAATCCATTAATGATGACACCTTTTTGATAATCACCAGGATACCCTTTAGCTGCTAAAACAACCCCAACCGTTGCTTTATTTGACCAGCTACATTCAATATCCTTATTTTCAAGTAACGATAACATGATTTCTGTTAAATCTGTTTCTAATAATGGTAATAATACTTCTGTTTCTGGATCTCCGAAACGAGCGTTGAATTCAATAACTTGAATTCCTTTCGCTGTTTTCATTAATCCCGCATATAAAATACCTGTGAATGGAATGCCTTCAGCTATCATCGCTTTTGTCATCGGTTCGATTACTAAACGAATAGCTTCTTCATAATCCGCTTCACTAATTAAAGGATGTGGACTATGATTTCCCATTCCACCTGTATTTAAACCTTCGTCGTTATCATAGGCACGCTTATAATCACGTGCAACTGGCATTGGTTTATAAATTTCATTTGAAACAAACGCCATTAATGAGAATTCTTCCCCAACTAAGAATTCTTCAATGACAACTTTGGCAGAAGCTTCAGCAAATTGACCATGCACTAACATATCTTCTAAAGTTTGAATCGCTTCTTCTTCCGTTTGGCAAATGACAACGCCTTTACCAGCTGCTAAACCATCAGCTTTAATAACGATTGGCATTGCTTGCGTCTTTAAATACTCAATAGCTTGAGCTAATTCTGTAAATTCACCGTAAGCGGCTGTTGGAATATTGTATTTTGCCATCATATGTTTTGCAAAAGCTTTACTTCCTTCAATTAATGCTGCTTCTTTCGTTGGACCAAATGCTTTTAACCCTTCAGCTTGAAATGCATTAACGATTCCCGCCATTAACCCTACTTCGGGACCAACGATTGTTAAATCAATGCTTTTGTCTTTTGCAAACTTAACTAAAGCCTCTACATTTGTCTCTTCAATTGCAACAAGTGTTGCTTCAACCATTCCATCATTTCCTGGTGCACAGAAAATCTGATTTTCTTTATTATCACGTGCTAATTTCTTGATAATCGCATGTTCGCGACCTCCACGCCCAATCACTAAAACGTTCATAAAATTCATAGCCTCCCGCTAATATTAGAAATACGCCATAAAAGAGCGCTCCCCTTGTAAAAGTACGAAATTAAAGTTAAACAAGCACTACCCTATGTTAATTTAACTCTTCTACCTAAATTTAAATTAGTGTTTAAAGTGACGTACTTTCGTAAATACCATCGCAATCCCATGTTGATTACATACATCAATTGAATCTTGATCTTTGATTGAACCACCTGGTTGAATAATTGCTTTAACCCCTAACTTAATTGCAAGTTCAACCGTATCTGCCATTGGGAAGAAAGCATCTGATGCCAAGTATGATCCCGCTGCCTTTTCCGCGGCTTGTTCTAATGCAATTTTTGCTGCACCAACACGGTTCATTTGGCCTGCACCAATTCCAACTGTCATATTATCTTTAACTAATGCAATAGCATTTGATTTTACATGTTTACAAACTTTAAATCCGAATAATAATTGCTCAATATCTTCTTTAGTCGGCATAGTATCTGTTACAAATTCTAAGTTTTCTTCCACTACTTCTAAAGTATCTACATCCTGAACTAATAGTCCACCTTTAACAGTTACTAACTTTTGATTAGATTCTAAACGTTTACTCATATCTGTTGTTAATAAACGAATATTTTTCTTTTGAGTTAATAAAGCTAAGGCTTCTTCTGTAAAGCTTGGCGCAATCACGATTTCTAAGAAGATTTTATGTAATTTCTCAGCTAGTTCTAGTCCGACTTCACCATTAATTGCAACAATTCCACCAAAGATTGAAATAGGATCTGCTTCGTATGCTTTATTGAAAGCAGCTTCTACAGTTTCACCGATTCCAACCCCACAAGGATTCATGTGTTTAACCGCAACAGCTGCTGGTTCATTAAACTCAGCTAAGATTTCTAATGCTGCATTTGCATCTGCGATATTGTTATATGATAATTCTTTACCATGTAATTGATTAGCTGCAACAACACTGTATGAAGGTGTTTCAAGTGTTTGATAAAATGCTGCCGATTGATGAGGGTTTTCACCATAACGTAATGATTGTTTTAAATCGTAAGTTACAGTTAATTTTTCTGGTGTTTCAATATTATTAATTTGGTTAAAGTAATTTGCAATCATTGCATCATATGCTGCTGTATGATTGAATACTTTTCCAGCTAAATATTGGCGTGTTGCAAGTGTTGTATTTCCATTAGCTTGCATTTCTTCAATGATTTTGTCGTAATCTGCATAATCAACAACAACTGTTACATCGTTAAAGTTTTTAGCAGCCGAACGTAACATTGAAGGACCACCGATATCAATGTTTTCAATTTTATCTTCATGTGTTGCTTCAGGATTTTGAATCGTTTTAGCAAACGGGTATAAGTTAACACAAACTAAATCAATATATTCAATATTGTTTTCCTTAACTTGTGCAATATGATGAGCATCATCACGTTTTGCTAATAATCCTCCATGCACTAAAGGATGTAATGTTTTAACACGACCTTCTAAAATTTCAGGGAATCCTGTTACTTCATCAATTGCAATAACTTTCATACCTGCTTCTTCTAATGCTTTTTTTGTTCCACCTGTAGAAATAATCTCAAAACCAAGTTCAACTAAGTTTTGTACAAAAGGGATTAAATTTGTTTTATCTGACACACTGACTAAAGCACGTTTCATGTTTTTTCCTCCTTATAAGGCAAGCTGGTTAAATATATAAAAGGGGATAAAGAAGGCAAGTGATTCTTTCTATTAGACACATAGCCCTCTCTCCTTTAAGTACTTAATAACTGTTTAATAACACGTGGATAAATTTCATATTCTAGCTCATGTATTTTGGTTTCGATTTCCTCAAGCGTTTCGCCACCTGTACGTTTGAAACAATCTTGATCGATAATTTTACCTGTATCAATTCCTGCATCGACATAATGCACGCTTACTCCCATTATTTTGACACCGTAATTGTATGCATCTTCAATTCCATGAGCTCCAGGGAAAGCAGGTAATAACGCAGGATGAATATTGATTATACGCCCCTCATATTTATCAAGTAACGTTGAACCAATAATTCGCATATAACCTGCTAATACAATTAAATCCGGATCAATATCAGATAAAGTGGTGATAATATCCGTTTCAAACGCTGCTTTATTTTCATATTCTTTTGGATTGAAAACAAACGTTGGAATATTTAATTTTTTTGCGCGCTCAATACAGTAAGCTCCTGGTTTATCACAAATTAGCATAGCGATGTCACAAACAGAGTGGTGCAATTCATCAGCGATTTTTTGAAAATTCGTTCCACTTCCTGATGCAAACACAACTATCTTTTTCATACTAATTTAACTCCTGAACCTTCAACGACACGACCGATCATATGAGGTGTTTCTCCAGCTTGAGTTAAAGTAGTCATCGCTTGTTCTGCCGCTTCTTCTGAAACGATAATAATCATACCAATACCCATATTGAAGACGTTATACATCTCACGCTCATCTAAGTTTCCTAATGTTTTTAAATAGTTAAAGATTGCTGGCATTGGATAAGAATTTTTCTCAATTTCAACACCACATCCAGCTGGTAAGGTACGAGGGATATTTTCATCAAATCCTCCACCCGTGATATGTGCCATTCCATGAACATCAACTGAATTTAATAGTGATAAAATAGGTTTAACATAAATTTTTGTTGGTTCTAAAATAGCTTCTCCTACCGTACATCCTAAACTTTCAACGTGCTCATTAATATCAATGTTATTGTCTTTAAATAAAATTTTACGAACTAAAGAGTATCCATTTGAATGAATTCCGCTAGATGATAATCCTATAATGACATCTCCAGCTTTTACTTTTTCACCTGTGATTAATTTGCTTTTTTCAGCAACACCTACAGCGAATCCAGCTAAGTCATAGTGTCCTTGTGAATACATATCTGGCATTTCAGCCGTTTCTCCACCAATTAAAGCAGCCCCAGCTTGTTCACAACCTGTTGCAACACCTGCAACAATTGCCTCAATTTTAGCTGGTTCATTTTTACCAACTGCTACATAATCTAAGAAATATAAAGGTTCAGCACCTTGAACAACAATGTCATTTACACACATTGCCACACAATCAATTCCGATTGTGTCATGCTTATCCGCCATAAAAGCGATCATTAATTTAGTCCCTACTCCATCTGTTCCTGAAACTAGAACAGGTTGCTTATAGTCAAGTGATGATAAATCAAACATTGCTCCGAATGAACCAATGCCTGAAAAAACACCAGGACGATTCGTTTTAGCAATATGTTTTTTGATACGGTTAACTGATTCATAACCAGCTTCTAAACTAACTCCAGATTGTTCGTATGCTTTACTCATTCATTGACACTGCTACCGATGGTGTGACATTCACACATGGCCTACATCGGCAAGCAGCTCACCTCCTCATAATCCGTTTCCTCTATTACTCATCTTAGTAGATTCACGTTAAAATTTTATATCACTTTATTTCGACTTCTAATTTCACTTTGTAACTCAATAGATTATTTAACTTCTTTATTTGCGCTTTTCACATCATCGTATAAATACGTTGGATAATCTCCGTTAAAGCACGCAACACATTGTCCACAGTTTTTACCTAGTGCGTGTTGGCGTCCTACCCCTTTAGTTAATCCATCAACCGATATAAAAGCTAATGAGTCAGCTCCGATAATAGCTGTTATTTCTTCTAAACTATGCGTTGCTGCAATTAACTCTTCGTACGTTGAGAAATCTACTCCATAAAAACATGGGAATTTGATTTCAGGTGATGCAATACGAACGTGAACTTCTTTGGCTCCCGCTTCGCGTAACATATCCACCATACGACGAGATGTTGTTCCACGAACAATTGAATCATCGATTAAAATGACACGTTTATCTTTTACAATTGAACGAACTGCTGATAGTTTCATCTTTACCCCTCGCTCACGCAATTCTTGTGAAGGTTGAATAAACGTACGTCCAATGTATTTATTTTTAATCATTCCAAACTCAAATGGAATTTTGGCTTCTTCTGCATATCCAATAGCAGCACTCAAACCTGAATCAGGTACACCAACAACAATATCTGCCTCAACTGGTGCTTCTTGTGCCAACACGCGACCACAGTTTTTACGTGCTTGGTGGACATTAATTTGCTCAATATCACTATCAGGACGAGCAAAATATACATATTCCATACTACACATGTTTTGTTCTGTACATGCTGCATAGCGATCACTTGTCATTCCATCTAAATCAATACGAATAACCTCGCCCGGTTGCACATCACGAAGATACTCAGCTCCAACAACATCAAACGCACAAGTTTCAGAGGCAACAACAATTCCTTTATTCCCAATACGACCTAATGATAATGGACGCAATCCAAATTTATCTAAGGCGATATACATTTCATTTTCTTTTAATAATAAGAAAGCAAATGCACCTTCTATATATAATAAGGATTCTTTTAAACAATCTATCATTTCGCCACGTTGACGTTTGATTAAATGTGCTAAAATTTCAGAATCTGACGTTGTTTGGAAGATGCTCCCTAAATTTTCTAAATAATCTTTTAATTGATTCGCATTTACTAAGTTTCCATTATGACAAAGTCCAAGTGGACCAGTTTGTGAGCGGAATAGGAATGGTTGAACATTCATAATCCCACCCCCACCAGCTGTTGAATAACGGACATGACCAATAGCATGAATTCCTTTAATACGATCTAAATCTTGTTGGGTAAAAACATTACGAACAAGCCCTTCCCCTTTATGTTGGTGTAAGGCATGACCATCACTACTTACAATTCCTGCCCCTTCTTGTCCACGATGTTGCAAAGCGTGAAGACCGTAATATGTTAACTCAGCAGCATTTTCATGGTTAAAAATTCCGAAAACTCCACACTCTTCATTCATTTTATTTTCAAAAAATTGATCTAACTCCGACATTTTCCTCACCCTATCGACTCATACGATTTAAAATTTCAATATACGCCTCTTCTACATTTCCTAAATCACGACGGAAGCGATCTTTATCTAGCTTTTCATTTGTTACTTTATCCCATAAACGACAAGTATCAGGTGAAATTTCATCAGCTAATACAATTTCACCATTTTCCATACGACCAAATTCGATTTTGAAATCAATTAAGCGAATCCCTTGAGTATCGAAAAACTCGATTAACGCTTTATTAATTTCTAACGTCATTTTTTTGATTGTATTTAACTCATCATATGTTGCTAAATCTAAAGCAACTGCATGGTCTTCATTGATTAACGGATCTCCATAAGCATCATTTTTGTAGCATAATTCATAAATCGTGTTGCTTGGAATTGTTCCTTCTTCAATCCCTAAACGTTTTGCCATACTTCCTGCAATAGAGTTACGGATGATAACTTCTAATGGAACAATTTCAACTTTGTGGCATAATTGCTCACGATCGTTTAACTTTTCAACAAAGTGAGTACGAACCCCACGTTTTTCTAACATTTCAAAAATAATGGCCGTAATCGAATTATTTAAAATACCTTTATTAGAGATGCTTGATTTTTTTACCCCATTAAATGCTGTTGCATCATCTTTATAATAAATAACAACCTTTGACTTATCATCACTTTTAAAAATTTGTTTCGCTTTTCCCTCGTACATCATTTCGCGTGCTACATTCATGATAAACCCTCCAATAGTTCATACTCTTTTTATTTTTGTTCGTATATTTCACTTAATATTTCGAACAATAGATATTGAATGCAAGTTTCCAAATTTTATCTTGCCTTACTATCTTTTGCAAATAACAAACATTTATTCGTATATTTTTAAGAAATTTTAGCAAAATAGGAAGGAGCTCAAGTTTTATCTTAAAATTTGTTGAAGACCAAATCATGAGCATCCTTTTGAATAGAATAAACAATAGTGCCTATAATAAGAATGAATAAGTCTATAAATTTTAATGGCCTAAAATAAATAGCTTTCCAATATATAATGCTAATGTTTTTACTATTTAAAATATTTCACACCATTTGCAAAAATTTGTTGATCATAGTTTCCAGGAACATTCTTGAAGATTTGAGATCCCATTCTCTCAGAGTGACCCATTTTACCTAAAATACGACCGTCTGGTGATGTAATTCCTTCAATTGCGGCAATTGAACCATTTGGATTATAAATTCCATCCATTGTTGGATTTCCACTTGGATCAACATATTGTGTCGCAACTTGTCCGTTAGCAATTAACTGTGCAATGACAGCGTCATTTGCAACAAACTTCCCTTCTCCATGAGAAATAGCTATGTTGTGGATATCTCCTACAGTTTCTGATGACAACCATGGTGATTTATTAGAAGCAATTCGAGTTTGAATAATTTTTGACATATGACGGTTACTGTTATTTTTAACAAGCGTTGGAGAATCTTCTGTTACCATTCCAAATTTTCCGTATGGTAATAACCCTGATTTTATTAAAGCCTGGAATCCATTACAGATACCTAAAATTAATCCGTCACGTTCTAGTAATTTTTCAATACTTTCACGAATTTGCTCATTCATTAAAACCGACGTAATGAATTTACCTGAACCATCTGGCTCATCTCCTGCTGAGAATCCCCCAGATAACATTAAGATTTGTGATTCATCAATGTATTTTGCCATGCGTTTAATTGAGGCTTCAATATCTTCATGGTTTTGGTTACAGAACACATCAATGATTGATTTAGCTCCTGCCATTTCAAAAGCACGGGCACTATCATACTCACAGTTTGTTCCAGGGAATACTGGTAAGAATGCTTGCGGTGTTGCATTAAATGATGATGTTTTAATGATTGTATTCTTATAATCAATAACTGGCGCTTCTGTTACATTAGATTTCGCAGAAACCGGATATAAAGAAGATAATCTTCCTTGCCACGCTGCGATACTTTCTTCAATTGTAATAGATTCTTGGTTAATAATAATGTCTTTTTCAGATGTTGTTTTTCCTAATAAATGTGCATGATCAAACATTAAAGGACGATCCGACTCCACGATAAATGATCCTGGCAATAAATCAAATAAGTCATAACCTGTTTTAATGTTAGCTCCTATTTTGTTACCGAAACTCATTTTTGCGATAGCTTCGGCAATTCCACCGTTTTTAACAGTGAAAGCTGATTTGATGTGACCGATTGTTACCATATCGTAAATAAAGTCGAAGTTTTGTTTTAATTGCTCGATATTTGGCATTAAATCTGCTGTTGGTTCATGTTTGATTAAATAAATATAATTTTCTGATGATTTAAATTCAGATGAAATAATTTTGTTTGCTTTTTCAGTTTGAACTGCGAATGAAATTAATGTTGGTGGTACATGTAAATCTTCAAATGATCCACTCATACTATCTTTCCCACCAATTGCTGGTAAGTTAAATCCTTTTTGAACGTAAATACTTCCAAGTAATGCTGAGAATGGTTGTCCCCAGTTCTTTGGATCTTGACCTAAGCGTCGGAAGTACTCTTGGAATGAGAAACGAATCCCTTGCCAACGTCCACCTAATGCAACAATTTTCGCCATTGATTCAACTACAGCATAAGCTGAACCATGGAATGGTGACCATGATGTTAAATCTGGATTGTAACCGTACGTTAACATACTCGATGTATTTGTAACGCCATGACGAAGTGGAATTTTATGAACTGATCCTTCTGTTTCTGTTAGTTGATATTTACCACCATAAGGCATTAAAACTGTTGTTGTTCCGATTGTTGAGTCGAACATTTCAACCATACCTTGTTGTGAGGCTACATTCGGTTGTTGTAAATTATTTAAGAATTTCTCTTTAATTGATTTACCTTGTACATTATTTTTAAATGGAGCTTCTCCAGTGACTTCTTCTACGACAACATTTGTCGTTTGACGTGCTCCATTTGTATTTAAGAAATTGCGTGATAAGTTAACAATAGATTTTCCATTATAATTCATGACTAAACGATTTGAATCTGTTACTTCTGCAACAACTGTTGCTTCTAAGTTTTCTAATTTTGCAAAGTTTTTGAAGGCTTCAACATCTGCTGGTGCAACTAAAACTGCCATACGCTCTTGTGATTCAGAGATAGCAAGCTCTGTTCCGTTTAATCCATTGTATTTAACAGGGACAGCGTTTAAGTTGATGTTTAATCCATCTGCAAGTTCTCCGATGGCAACCGCAACTCCACCTGCTCCAAAGTCATTACATTTTTTAATTAAACGCGTCACTTCTCCATTTCGGAATAAACGTTGAATTTTACGTTCTGTTGGTGCATTTCCTTTTTGAACTTCAGAAGATGCTGTTTCAATTGAGTTTTCAGTATGTGCTTTTGATGAACCTGTCGCTCCACCAATTCCATCGCGACCTGTACGTCCACCTAATAAAATGATGATGTCTCCTGCAGCTGGTTTTTCACGACGAACGTCGCTTGCCTTAACAGCTCCAACAACTGCTCCAACTTCCATATGTTTTGCTTTGTATCCATCATGATAAATTTCTTTAACAAATGAAGTTGGTAATCCAATTTGGTTACCGTATGAACTATTTCCGTCGGCTGAACGTTTTGAAATAATTTTTTGTGGAAGTTTTCCTTCCATTGTTTCTTCAATTGTTTCTAATACATTGGCTGATCCTGAAACACGCATCGCTTGGTAAACGTAAGAACGTCCTGATAGTGGGTCGCGGATTGCTCCACCGATACATGTTGATGCTCCACCAAATGGTTCAATCTCTGTTGGGTGATTGTGTGTTTCATTTTTGAACATTAATAACCACGGTTCATTTACCCCATCAACATCTACGTCAATATAAACACTGCACGCATTAATTTCATCGGATACTTCTAAGTCATTTAATAAACCAAGTTTACGTTGTTCTTTCATTGCAATTGTTGCCATATCCATTAATGTCATTGGCTTTTTGTTATGATGAACACGTTCGCGCATTCCGATATAATCATCGAATGTAGATTGTAAAATATCATGGAACTTTTTTGATTCAAACGTTACGCTTGAAATTAATGTTTCAAACGTTGTATGACGACAATGATCTGACCAGTAGGTGTCTAATACTTTTAATTCCGTTTCAGTCGGGTTACGACGTTCTTCTTTTTTAAAGTATTTTTGAATCATTTTGATGTCTGCTATCGACATTGCCATACCGTGTTCTTTTAAAAATTCAACTAATTGTGACTCTTTGTATTCAATGAATCCGTCATAAGTCACTACGTCTTCGATTTCAATATCTTCTTCTAATGTTAACGGCGCTTCTAAATCTTTTTCACGCATTTCAATTGGGTTGATGACATAGTTTTTAATTTTTTCTACTTCTTCAACACCAGCTACTCCATCTAAGATAATAACTTTCCCACTTTTAACTTTAACGCCATCGTTCCCTGTTAAAAGTTGAATACATTGAATTGCTGAGTCGGCACGTTGATCGTATTGACCTGGTAAAAACTCAATTGCGAAATAAGTTTTACCTTCTAAATCAAGATTATCAGTTACAATATCTGTCACTGTTTCTGATAAGACATTGTTTTTTGCTGTTTCAAGTTCCAATTCATTGACCTTAAACACATCGTATACATTAATACAGCGTACTGTGTTTAATTTTAAATGTAAGTTTTCATTTAAATCATGAAGTAAACTTTTGGCTTCTGTTGCATACATCTCTTTTTTCTCTACAAAAATACGATACTGACTCATTCATCCTCACCCTTTATTTCAAATTAATTTTGCGTTTTTAAGGGTTTCTCTATATATTTTCTTTCTATATATATAGAGCGTTAAAGCACCCCTACTTTTTCGCTTACTCTTTTTACTCTCCAAATTGTTTTAAAAATAAATTAACATTGTCTTTTAATTTATTGGCATCATTGTTTGTGAAGGTTATGTGCCCCACTTTTCGGTTAGCACGTAACTCTTCTTTCCCATAGAGGTGAAGTTTTGCTTCACTAAATGCTGGTTGTTTCCATTTTTCTAATGTGTACTCTACGTGTTGCCCAAGTAAATTTACCATCATGGCCGATGTTTTTAACTCAGGTTTTATAAGTGGTAGACCACAGATTGAACGAATATGTTGTTCGAATTGTGAAATGTTACAAGCATCAATAGTTAAATGGCCTGAATTATGTGGACGTGGTGCTAACTCGTTAATAATCACGTCTTCTCCTACCACAAACATTTCAATTGCAAGTGTCCCGACAAATGCTAGTTTTTCAATTAATTGTTTCGCGATGTTTTCTGCTTTTTCTTTTAATTCAACACTAATATTTGCAGGTGAAACACTTAAATGTAAGATGTGGTTTTCGTGAATATTTTCAACAACAGGGAAGTTTTCAATTTGCCCATTAGTCCCACGTGTGACAATGACTGATATTTCTTTATCAAATGGTACAAATCCTTCGACGATACATGTGGCTGATGTGAATACATCTTCTACATGATCTAGGTCTGCAATACTATTAAGTTTCCATTGTCCCTTTCCATCGTAACCGCCGCTAACTGTTTTTAAGATAGCAGGATATCCAATTTCGACCATGGCCTGTCGTAATTGGGCTGCACTTTCAACGTATGCGAACGGTGCTGTTTTAAATCCGCAATTATTTATTGCAGATTTTTCTGTGTAACGATGTTGAGTAATGGCTAATGGACGCTCCCCTTGAGGTAAATATCCGAGGGATGCTAGCTTTTTTACCATCTCACTATTTATGTTTTCAAATTCGTAAGTGACGACATCACTGACACTTAGTAAGTTTGTTAATGCAGCTTCATCATCATAGGCTGCGTTAATTTCTATATCGGCAATTTGAGCAAGTGGACCGTTAATTAATGGTTCTAAAACTGCTATTTTATATCCCATTTGTTTCGCTGATATGGCCATCATGCGACCTAACTGTCCGCCTCCAATGATTCCGATTGTGGCTGGTGGTAATATGACCTTACTCATTTAAATCACAGTCCTTTAACACTGTTTCTGTCATATTAGCACGATATGTGTCTAAGCGATTGGCTAATGATTCATCGTTTGTACTTAGAATTGAAGCAGCAAGTAATCCTGCGTTTTTTGCTCCTGCTGTGCCTATGGCAACTGTTGCAACTGGAATGCCACCTGGCATCTGTACGATTGAAAGTAGTGAATCGAGCCCGTTTAAGGCACGTGATTGAACGGGAACGCCGATTACTGGTACTGATGTTTTGGCAGCAACCATACCTGGAAGGTGAGCGGCTCCGCCGGCTCCCGCGATGATGACTTTTAGGCCTTTGCCGCGAGCGGCTTCGGCGTAATCGAACATGCGATCTGGCGTGCGATGAGCAGACACGACGCTTGCTTCGTATGAGATTTCTAACTCATCTAAAATAGCCATTGCTTCTTTCATTGTTTCTAAATCCGATTTACTTCCCATAATGACACCTACGAGTGGTGTTTCAGACATTGAATAAATTCTCTCCATAATAGTTGACTCCCTCTTCTATTTGTACACGGAAATGTTTTGTCTTGTTTATTT
>DNGE01000024.1:3601-3884 GCA_003486705.1 Bacillota bacterium | reverse complement strand
TGATGTTTTTTAGTTTTGCTCACGTTTCATGGCCTAAACGTGATGGCATTTTTTCTTAGAATAATCCTAAGCATTCTCCGTCTTCGGTTACATCCATTTTTAAGGCTGCAGGTTGTTTTGGTAATCCTGGCATTGTTAGAACGTTTCCTGTTAAGCAGACGATGAATCCTGCTCCAGCAGAAATGCGTACTTCACGGATTGTGATGTCAAAGTTTGTTGGACGTCCTAGAACTTTAGGATCATCACTTAATGATACTGGCGTTTTTGCCATACATACTAAGTA
>DNGE01000024.1:3025-3303 GCA_003486705.1 Bacillota bacterium | reverse complement strand
GCGATTGTTAGAATTTTATCTTCTAATGATTGTTCGCGGTTATATAAGTGTGTGAATGTTTTTTCGTTTGCTTCAATAAGTGAAACGACTGTGTTTGCTAAGTCTTTTGCACCAGCTCCACCATTTAACCACACGTTTGCAATTTCGCATGGGTGATTATTTTGTTCACACCATGTTTTTAAGTAGTTTAATTCTGCTTCTGTATCGTGTGTGAATTGGTTGATAGCAACAACGTATGGTAAATTAAATTGTTGAATTGAGTCGATGTGTTTCGCTAA
>DNGE01000024.1:0-2810 GCA_003486705.1 Bacillota bacterium | reverse complement strand
CCGTGCATTTTTAAGGCACGGATTGTCGCAACGATTACGACGCAGTCTGGCGTTAAGTTTCCTTCACGACATTTAATGTTAAGGAATTTTTCTGCTCCTAGGTCTGCTCCGAAGCCTGCTTCTGTTACAACATAGTCACCTAGTTTTAGGGCTGTTTTTGTTGCAATGATTGAGTTACAACCATGTGCGATGTTAGCAAATGGTCCACCGTGTACGATGGCTGGTGTGTGCTCGCACGTTTGTACTAAGTTCGGCTTAATAGCATCCTTCAGTAACATGGCGATGGCCCCTTCTATTTTCAAATCGCGAACATAAACTGGTGTTTCTTCCGGTGTATAAGCCACGATAATGTTTCCGATGCGTTGCTTCAGGTCTTTTAGGTCTGTCGCTAAGCAAAGGATGGCCATGATTTCTGATGCGACTGTGATATTGAATCCATCTTTGCGCTCGATTCCGTTAACGTGTGACCCTTGCCCGATTGTGATGTCGCGTAATGTACGATCGTTTAAGTCTAGGCAGCGTTTAAATACGATTTTTGTTGGATCGATGCTGCACTCGTTTCCTTGGTAGATGTGATTATCTAGTAAGGCGCAGATGGCGTTGTTTGCTGTTGTGATGGCGTGGATATCTCCTGTGAAGTGTAAGTTTAAATCTTCCATTGGTAACACTTGTGAGTATCCTCCACCTGCTGCTCCACCTTTGATTCCCATAACTGGACCTAATGATGGTTCGCGTAGTGCGATGACTGATTTTTTGTTGATGTGGTAGAATCCTTGTCCAAGACCGACTGTCATGGTTGTTTTTCCTTCGCCTGCTTTAGTTGGGCTAATGGCTGTGACTAGAATTAGTTTTCCGTCTTCTTTTTGTGAGTTCATGACGTTTAAGTCGATTTTACCTTTATATTTTCCGTAGTTTTCGATATCTTCTTCGATTCCTAAGTCTTTTGCGATGTCGAGGATTGGTTTTAATTCAATTTCTTTTGCGATTTGTAAATCATTTTTCAAAGTGATCACTCCTTAAAATTGTTTGGGATGGTCTAGATAGAAACTTATATGTTTTATATACATTGAGCACCCTTCGTAGTTAAACTTCCTTATACAAAGGGAGACTATAGCCCCGTTAAAGTTTTCTTAAATTGGTGAACCCTTATCGGGACTGATGTATTTAAATTGAAAGTCTGGCTTTCAATTCATTGCATTAATTTAAAAAGCACCTTTAGTATGGACTAAAGGTGCTTAGCTACAAACGTGGTTTTAAAGACTTTAGGGACATTTTTCTGGGGTTTGGTACAAATGAAAGACATATTCAGAAAAATATTGCACCCTATTGTGCTTAACATTTTGTATCTAGCAACCTTCATAGTCCCTTATTTACGGCAAGGGGTAGAAACTTTCGAACCATATCTTCGATGATATATGAGAGTTGTTATTTTCATTTGAAAATTTTTATATTAAATTTTTATGTAAAAAAAAACATATGCCCTTAGTATACACTAAGCCCATATGTTAGACGACACAAAAATTGCATTATTTTGTAGAATAATGTTTGGAATGATTGATAACTGTTGTCGAATTTTAGTTTGAATTGTATTCATAATTACCAACCTCCTACATTTTTACAAAATCTTAACAATTTGATTATAAACTATTCAAAATAGTCTGACAATATGTTTTGAAAAAGTTTTTAAATGAAAATGATTTACATTTTTTTCATATTCCACACTACTTTAAAAGAATATTCATGTTCATAAATTTTAGACTATGGAAATATTATTTTTTTTGTTTAAAAGACATATAAATAAAGATGACTAAATCTTTGCAGGAAAATTCTCTGGTTTTTTATGTTGCGCAGGTATCTATGATGTGCTAATATGTTAGCAATACAATTTAGCGATTTGAATAAATTACCTTTTTGTAGGTTTTTTTATTACTTTAACGAAAGTCTAGGAGGTTGACCATGTCTAATTTAAACGGTAAAGTTATTTCAGAAGGTTTAACATTTGATGATGTCTTATTAGTTCCTCAACGCAGTGAGGTATTACCAAAGGATGTTAGCTTAAAAACAAAATTAACACGTGAAATTGAATTGAATGTTCCAATTATTTCATCTGCAATGGATACGGTAACAGAATCACGTCTTGCTATTGCGTTAGCTCACCAAGGTGGAATTGGATTTATCCATAAAAACATGTCGATTTCAGAACAAGCAGAAGAAGTTCGTCGTGTTAAGTTATATCAAAATGGTATGATTTCAGAACCTGTTACATTATCTACTGATGTTACAATTGCTGAAGCTAATGAACAATGCCGTTATTACAAAATTTCAGGGTTCCCTATTGTTGATGAGGATGGCGTTTTACTTGGAATTATTACAAATCGCGATATGAAATATCGTGAAGATCAATCGGTTAAAGTTGGCGAAGTTATGACAAAGCGTGAAGAATTAATCACGGCTCCTGTCGGGACAACGCTTGATGAAGCTAAACAATTATTAATGAATCATCGTATTGAGAAATTACCTATTATTGATGAGCAAGGTGTTTTACAAGGATTAGTTACGATTAAAGATATTGATAAAACAATGTCTTATCCTAATAGTTGTAAAGATGCTTTAGGTCGTTTACGTGCTGGAGCTGCTGTTGGGGTTGGTGCTGATACGTTAAATCGTGTGGCTGCTTTAGTTGAAGCTGGAGTTGATGTTATTACAGTTGACTCTGCTCATGGACATTCAATCGGTGTTATTGACATGGTTCGTCAAATTAAACAAGCTCACCCTGCGCTTCAAGTTATCGGTGGAAATATTGTTACGGC
>DNGE01000095.1:24394-24590 GCA_003486705.1 Bacillota bacterium | reverse complement strand
CAATATGCACAAAATTATCTTTTCTACTAAAAAAATCAGCCGTTAAAATACCAATAGCACCTTCTTTTGAACGAACATCTTCACGTAAGGCAAACGCATCAATGACATGACCTAATTCTTCTCCGGCTAAAATGGGTTCAACAAGTTCATGAGGTAACGGTAGTCGCGTACCGCCTGCATAATATGTTTTATCACC
>DNGE01000095.1:23613-24206 GCA_003486705.1 Bacillota bacterium | reverse complement strand
ATTGTTAAGACACCCCAATTGACTAAATACATCGTGTCGTTTAATGTCTCAACTCCCGCTTCTAATCCAATGCCCATATCAGCGTGTTTGGCAACAAACTTAGCACGATTTAATGCACCTTGAACTGTTTCATCATCAGATAATGGCTGGGCTGATACCTCACTTCGTGCATCCATCCCAAACACATCATGTCCTAATGGTTCTAGCACACTTAATACAGCTGAAACTTTGACTTGATTTAATGAACCCACACCTATTTTCATTTCTATAACCCCTTTATCCAAATCTAACTTATTGATAGACTGCTTCTAAACGATAAATCGGTTGTCCTTTAGCACTGAATTTTTGCTCGTATTCCGTTTGCACATTCCACTCTAAATCTTCACGTTGATGTAAATCTAACGCAACATCTTTTAAAATCATGTTATATTCAACTAATGAAACAAGTGAATATTCAAATAATAATCGGTTATCTGTTTTAAAACAAATGGCTCCGTCAGCAACCATAATTGTTTTATAGCGAGATAAGAAGTTTGCATGTGTTAAACGGCGTTTTGCATGACGAGGTTTTGGCCATGGATCTGAGAAGTTTA
>DNGE01000095.1:20762-23481 GCA_003486705.1 Bacillota bacterium | reverse complement strand
TTTGGCCATGGATCTGAGAAGTTTAAGTAAACACCCGTGACTTCACCTTCAGCGAAAACATCTGTTAACTCTTCAGCATCAATTTTTAATAATTTCAAATTAGGTAGTGGTTCTTCTTCTAAAACTTTTTCTAACGCTCGAACCATAACTGAATCGAATTTTTCAATTCCAATAAAATTTAATTCAGGGTGCATTTTAGCCATTCCAATCACGAATTGACCTTTCCCCATTCCTACTTCAATATATAAGGGTTGATCTTTCTCAAAAGCAGTTCCCCAGTTTCCTTTAAGCTCTTTTGCTGTTTCATTTTCAACTACAATATGTGGATGAGCCGCAATCGTTTCAGCAGCACCTTTTACTTTTCTTAATCGCATCACGTCACCGTGCCTTTCTAATGGTGTTTCATTTTTCCGACTGCTATTGTATCATAGATTTTTGCATTTTCAAAATGACGGAGGATGTCGTTTATTCTATTAGCTTATTTATTTCTTAGGAAATGGCAAATAATTCAAAACCATATTTCCAAATGGGCGAATTGGACCATATTCAGCATGAAAATCTGAGCCTGCTGTACGGAATAATTCATATGCTTCACACAATGCCTCCACTTTTTGATAATCACACTCGCTGTGATCAGGGTGATACTTTTCAATACCATCCAACCCAACCTGTACAAGTTTCGGAATTATTTCATAGTTCTTTGATTGACCTGGGTGTGCTATTACGGCAAAACCACCATCCGCTTTAATGGCTTTAACCGCCATGACTGCATCGATGTATTCAATACTTCGATCACAAGGGCCACCATTTTTAAATAAATGTTTCACATCTTGTCGTGTTATTCCTTTTTGAGCTAACACATCAAAAAGGTGTTGCTTATAAAAGGCTGTGCTGTTTTTAGCAACTTCCGACACTTCTTCCATTGTAATGGGATATCCCTGCGCTATTAATTGTTCAACTTGCCATTTCGTATTTGAATCACGTCGGTTATTTAAAGGATTACAAATGGCTTGAATATGTGGGGCTTCTAAATTAAAATCATACCCTAAAATATGGACTCTCTTATCTAACTCAGCATCATATGCTGATATTTCAATACCCGGAATAATGGTAACACCATGCTTTGCCCCAAGATCCATCGCCTCTTTCAAGCCAACCACCGTATCATGATTTGTAATCGCAACGTGTGTTAACCCTTTACTTTTGGCTAATTTAATGGTGTCTTCTGTGCTTAAACTACTATCTGAAACATGCGTATGAACGTGTAAATCAACTCGTATCATAACTTTAACAACTTCCTTTCTATATAAAAGGCCCCAACGGGGGCCTTCTGTTATTTTTTTAAGTATTTTTGCAATGCTGTAATAACCGGAACGGCAACAATTGCCGCAACCAAAGCCTCGATAATAGCGTTAACCCCCATCATCGTTAATAAGAAAATAATTATATTGGGTAATGCCCCATAAACTTCAGTTAAGATCTGCGTCCCAAAAATATACGCTGACCCTAATACTAAAATAGAGTGGATTAACGTCGAGCTAATCGCACCAACACTCATTGCTACTTTTTGATTTTTAATAAATTTTAACGATCCCTTAAACAGATAGTAAGCAGCCAATCCAAACAGTAGACGTGGAACGATTGACACTAAGGGGTTTTGGAAGATGTAATCCGTTGGTAACACCGGACGGATCATAGCCACTGCCCATGAAGAAATCCCAAATGCAGCTCCAAGTAACAAACCAACTTTTGGACCTTCAAGTAATGAACCAATAATGACTGGAATGTGCATGATTGTAATGGATAACATTAAAATAGGAATTTGAATAAATCCGATTTGTGGCACAGCGGCCATTAAAATAATAATGGCTAACAACATTGAAACAACTGTTAATTTTTTTACTGAATTATTTCGCATAAGTGACTCTCCTTTTACCAAACTATTGTGACTTTTTTCACATTAGGGTAATTTTACCACCTTTTAATTTTAATGTAAACCTGATACGCTTTCCACATTTTATGTGTGGTTTATTATTTTTAACTTCTAGTTTCGTCAAGCCTTGCTTTTGCAGTCAAATCCTACTTCTTTAATATTTCTAATTCATCGTCTGTTAATTCACGATAATCCCCTAATTCTAAAGTAGCATCAAGTTTTAATTCACCAATGCTTAAACGTTTTAAATAAACGACTTTACATCCAACGGCTGCAAACATTCTTTTAACCTGATGAAACTTCCCTTCCGTGATGCTTATTTCTACAACGCTAGGAGCCCCGTGATTTAAGATGTTAACACGTGCAGGTTTTGTTAAAAATGCATCATCATTTCCATCTAAAATTTCGAGTCCGCCTTCTAATGTTTTCATTTTTTCTTCTGTTAATTCACCTTCAATATGCGCCACATATGTTTTGTATACATCTTTTTTAGGTGAGATAATTTCATGCGCAAGCTGTCCATCATTTGTTAATAATACTAATCCTTCTGTGTCTCGGTCTAAACGTCCTGCTGGGAATAAATCAAACATTAAATACCCTTCATCTAATAAATCGATAACTGTTCGATAATCACGATCACGTGTGGCACTTAAACAATCTTGCGGTTTATTCATCATTAAATAAACAAATTCCTTATACTGAACAACCTCATCATAAACGGTCACCGTTTGTTTATCTGGATCGACATGTAATTTGGCATCTTTTGCGATGACCCCATCTACTTTC
>DNGE01000095.1:7777-20568 GCA_003486705.1 Bacillota bacterium | reverse complement strand
AACTTGTAATTTGGCATCTTTTGCAATGACTCCATCTACTTTCACGGCCTTTGATTTTAAAAATTGTTTAACCTCTTTTCTCGTTCCGTATCCTGTGTGTGCTAAAAATTTATCTAAACGCAAACTCAAAACCTCCATCTAAAAATATTGCCCTATGTGTTAATATTAGGATTTTGACATGAAATATGTCATAAAAACTAAAAATATCATAACATAATCAGGACTTTTATCATAGTATATAGTACCGAAGAAAGGAGGCTAATGTCATGTTTGGTAAATCAAAGAAAAATCAACAAGCACCAATTGATGAGATGGAACGTTTTTATCTTGATCAATTTTTCAATAGCAATAAACAACCGACGTCAAATCAAACTAATTTTTTCAGTGATGCTAAAAAGGGGTTCGGAATATTTGGAAAAAACAATCAACCTATGCAACAAATGGGCATGCCGGTATCTCAAACCACGATGGGGGATCCTAACTTAAATTTAGATTCGTATTTATTTAAAAACCCTAATCAGGATCTTCACTTGATGGGAAGACCAAATCCACTAAATCAAATGGGTTATCAGGGTTCAGCGCCACTGCAAGAACCTTATGGATATAATAATCCAAATGGACAATTTCAACAATCGAATCCTTCTATTTCACAAAATAATGGGTTCTTTAACGTTTCAAATGATCATTATTACACGAATAGCCCTGCAACTTCTCCAAATATTATGAATCCTAATCCCTCATTCTCATCTAATCAACCATCTTATAACTCATTCAACCCAAACGATATGTATGCACCGACAAATTCTACAAACAGTCAAGCTTTCTTCAATCCAACCATTCAAAATGCTAATACGCTACAATATCCTCAAGGACATACAGTTTTTTCTGACTCACAGCAACTGTATCAACAACAGGCTTATCAACAACAAATGCTGAATCCTTTGTTACAAACTCAAGACTATTCTAATGTCACCAATACTTTAAATATGTCAACAGATGGCTATAATCCAACTGAAGCATACTATTACAATTCGTTTCAAGCGACACCATCACCTGTTGGAAGTATGCAAGAAGTTTCAACGAGCTCTAGTTATCCTACTCAAGTCTCACAAGCTACACAAATGCAACCAACTTCGTTTGAAACACCTACAATTAAACATTATGTTCCCCGTGAAGAAGCGCCTTTTCATTTACAGGTTAGTCCGATAACAGCTCCCCTCCCACCTCAACAAGTGAATCCAACGACCATCACACAATCCCCCTTAACCCCTACGCCTTCATTATTACAAGACAAAACACTGGAATCAACAATCGAAGAGCATGATCATCAACTCTTACTACTTAATCATCGCGTGATGCGACTTGAAAATATCTTAAAATCTCACAATATGAATTAATATCAAAAAAGCTATGACGTCTGTCATAGCTTTTTCTATTCAAAATAAAGTTGTTCACTGGCATTTTTATACTCATTAAGAACTTTATCTTTGTAATACTCTGTCACATAATCTTTTAACTCAGTAACTTGTTCTTTTGTTAAAGTTTCTTCTACTTGTTTAATAACTTCATTCAACAAATCACTGCGCTCTACTTCACTTAATCCCTGAAGTGAAGAAATAACCTCGTCTCCAATTTTTGAGATAACATCAGTCTGTCCCTCAATATTAAATAGCGCGCTAACCAACTCACTACCAATATCAGTCATCCCTTTTATCATGGATTCAACCGTTACAGGTTGTTTTTGCTCATTTGATCGATTTAACGTCAAACCACCTGTAAAATAATAGGCAGCACACCCAAAGCCAACAATAAAAAACAAAATTGCGCGTTTCATAATACCACTTCTCCATTTAATGTAATAAGTAGTATTATTTCCTATTTACGGCGTTTTATTCGATTTTTTATACTATTTAAACTGAATTTATTTCCAAATATTAAAGTTGTTAAATCAAAATACATCGCTAAGGCAAAATAAACAATCATTCCAAGACCACCTGCAACAACTAGGTGAATCATCGCATTTATTCGACTAGCAGGTTCTACTCCGACTGGTAACCATATTTCAAGTAATCCGTTAACACCAAATACAATCCCCCCCATAATAGAGGCAAATAACGTAATGGCAAATAAACGTCGAAGTAATAAGTTCAACTTAAAGTTTGTTTCTTTCATGATCGTATGCATACATAACACTAAGGTAACACTCATCCCAATCATTGTTGCATAAATTGAACCATCTATTTGGAATAAATGAACGAGTGGGACATTTATAATTGCTTTAATGAAAACCCCAATGGCTAAATAAATAATTCCTTTATACTGCTGATTAATACCTTGTAAAATAGAAGCAATAATACTGTATGTTCCTAAGAACAATCCAATATATGAACCTATCCTAAAGATTTCAATCCCCCAAGCATTAATGCCAATTGTACGAGAATTAAATAAGGCCACGTAAACAGGTTGTGCTAAGACACTTAGACCGATAACGGCAGGAATAATAATGAAGGCTATCATCTGTAACGCTAAACTAATATTCTTACGAACTCCTTTTTTATCACCTTGCATATGAAGCGTTGTTAATTCTGGAATTAAGGGTTGTCCAAATGCAATAGCAATCGTAATTGGAATGGCAATCACTTTAAATAAATTTGTATTGTAAACACCAAATAATAAATCTGCTAATTTACTATTCAAACCACTAGATGTTAAAGCTGAATTTAACGATGTCGCATCAATAAAATTATATAAGCTCGTCGATAATCCTAAAATAGCAAATGGAACTGCAAAAATAATGAGTTCTTTCCATAGTTCGCCGATATTTCTCGGTTCATGAGGAATTGTTTGAGCTAATAATTCATCATAATGGGGAACATTTTTTCGCCAGTAGTAATATAAAACCCCAAGTCCAGCTAAAGCCGCAATAAAGGCTGCAAAGACTGAGAAATATACAGCATAGCGTGGATCTAAGTCTAATCCAAAAATAATGAAATATGATCCTCCAATGATACATGCTACGCGCACTAATTGTTCAACAACCTGTGACACTGATGTTGGGAGCATGTCATGATGACCTTGTGAAAATCCTCTAAACAAAGCCATAATTGGAACAATTAATAATGCAAAGCTAACAAGTCTTATTGCAACGGTTACATGTTCAACCGTATTAACCGTATCTTTACTTCCTAAAACACGTGCGGCTTGCGAAGGTGCGGTGATGTACATTAACGTAAAGGCGACGACCCCTAAACCAATTAAGACAACCGCTCCATTTTTAAACATTTTACGAGATGTATCATATTCCCCTTGTGCATTATATCGTGACACAAACTTCGCAATTCCTAGTGGAATCCCCATCGTTGATAAACTTAAAAACAATGTATAATAATTGTAAGCATACGAATATAAACTATTCCCTGCTTCCCCAACTAAATTTACAAATTGAAAAACATACACTAGTCCGAGTATTTTACTTAAAATCATCCCGAAACTTAATATAAAGGCTCCCTTTAAGAAACGATTATTCCCCATATGTCAACCTACTTTCTATCTCAACTGCATCATAAAACATGTCAGAACGATTTACTTTTATTATTTTACTATAACTCTTTAAACTTTCCAAATAAAATTAAGAATTTATAAAATTATCAAAAGTTCCTATTTTATACAAAAGATTAACTCTTTTTACATCTATTAATTCGCTTTTTTTCGATACAATAACCAAGATTATCTCTTATTTTTACTTTTTCCCCCTTATCACAACCTTTTTTCTCTAATATAATGTCGATTTTATTTACTAGACACTTTTTAATACTTAATAATCTCTAAACAGACAGATAACTAATGGGCATCTAAAATACCGCGAATTATAAATTAAACGTTTTCACCCTGCGTTTGATAGAACCCTTTTACATTTTTACGCTATCAACATCTGATTTAACTCGTATCCGTTAGGTTGCTTTACTGAGCCAATTGTTTTGAAATTTTTAAATCATTTTTCGCATCTTTAGTTTTTGAAATAAGCTAACTTTAACTATCTAACAATAAAAACAAAATTTGATGTATAACTTCCAGTGAAACAAGAAAAACTATATCGAAAATAAATTTATGAGGTGATATTATGAATTTTGATTTAAGAAATGCTGTTATTAAAAATTTAGATGATTCAAACTATGATGAAATCCGAGAAACAATCTTAGATGCTGTTGAATCTGGAGAAGAAAAAACATTACCTGGTTTAGGCGTACTGTTTGAAGTTCTATGGAATGGAAGTTCTGATACAGAAAAAGAAAGTATGGTTTCACGTATCACACAATGCTTAAAACCAAAAGCAATGTAATAAATCACTATTAAAAGTAGAGAATTTCTCTACTTTTTTTCATTTAAATCAACTAATTCTACATTTTTTTATCTTTTCCTCTGTTATAATCGATAGGAAATTATTGTAAAAAGGGGTAGTGTGGAATGAAAAAAAATTATCTTATTTTAATCGGTTTAACCTTCATGTTTGTCATTATTGCTTTTTATTCGAATCAAATGACCCAGCTTAAAAACATATCAGATCCTGAAGTTATCATCACGTTAAATAATTCAACGATCCCCTATTCAAGTATTAATTACGATTACAAATCACTGTTAAGTAAAAAAAAGACGGAACTTTCAAATGACCAAGAAAAAGAATTTCTCATCACAACACCAAAAGATGCAGAACAAATGCTAACGCTCTCTTCAACTGCTGAACCAAGTGACGTAACGTATCGCATTCTTTACGATCAAGATGTTGTTTATGAAGGAACCCTTTCACCTAATCTATCAGAACTCATCTTTAATAGCAATGATGAGGAAGTAAAGCAGGGCATTTATACGGTTGAGGTTGAATGGAACTATAGTAATTATCACTATTTAAATAACATTACACTTAATGGAACAGGTACTTCAACTTTTAAGTTAAATGTCAATATTCCCTTAACGGCTAGTATTAGCGATACTACGTTTAACCCAGGAGAGTTTATTACAGTTCAAACACGTTACGGGACTGATTCACAAACCATTAAAGTAAATACAAACCTTTCTTCTCAAGCAATTAATATTTATGAGGTAAATGGGAATTACGAAGCACTCATCCCTCTTGATTATCGTTTAACTAGTGGGGACTATGATTTAAACATTGAGTACTATGAAAACGACATTTTGACTCACGAAGAACCATATACCATTACGATTTTAGCTAAAGAATTTCCAACACAACACCTCATTATGCCAGAAAGCACAAGTGCTTCTACATTAACTGCAGAATCTAGTGCCGAATATAGTCAAATTCTTTATCAAACACGTGCTTTAAAAACGACAACTCGATATTTTGAAGACACTTTTATTGCTCCAACTTACGGTATTATTACAACCGATTTTGCTTTAACTCGATACACAAATGATAATCCTGTTCCAACCAAGCATTTAGCCATTGATATTGCTGCTGATACCGGTACTGAAATTTTAGCTTTTGCCAGCGGAAAAGCTGTTGTTTCTAGATTCTTACAACTCACCGGTAATACGATAATGATTGATCATGGTCATGGACTTATTTCATACTATTATCATCTAGATGAGCTTAATATAGCCGAGGGAGACATGGTCAATCAATCCGATTTAATTGGAACGGTTGGATCAACTGGTTACTCAACGGGACCACATTTACATTTTGCTATAAGCTTAAATGAAGTTTATTTAAATCCGTGGTTTTTCTTCCCGTTTGATGGATTTGAAATGGATGAAGACTAAAAGAAGTTGAGTTTCAACTTCTTTTTTTTAGGCTCTGTTAGAAATCAGTGTTCTTTAAACTTAAATCACTTTTTGTTATAAAAAAAATCGTATGAATGTTTAACATACGATTTTATGTCACAAGAATCTTTCATAGCGATAGCATGATTTAGATGGACTTTATTTGTTTTATATATTTGATAAAGTAGGGTTGACTGTGTTAGTCATACCTGCAGATGACTTTTGTTTATCTACCGGATTAGACACACGTTCACGGCGGGCAATCAAAGATGAGATTTCTTTTTCTAATTCTTTTTGTAGTTCTTTTAGCTTTTGAACATGTAATTCAGCTTGATTACACTCTTCTTTAAGCATTGTCTGCTTCTCAAGTAAGATGGCTTTTTTATTTAAAAAAACTCTCGCTTCTTCATTTTGCCCCATATGTAAGTGCGTCATTGCTTCTTTAAAATGTTGACTTATCATCTCTTCACCCTGTTCAACTTTAGATTTTGCCGCATCTAATGCGTTCATAGCTAAAGTTAGTTCCATCATAATACTAGCAAATTCGTAATTTAGTTGTTTAATGACTTCATTAATTAACAACGGATTTTCACATTCAAGAAACTCATCGTAGTCCCCAACTACAATATGCTTGAATCGTTTCAAAATCGACATGTTGAACCCCCTTTTTTCAGTCCACTTTATTTCTTATATTAACAAAATTAACATATTTTTTCAATCATTCACCGACATTCTCTTAAAGGTTGTCATTTTTTTTACTTTCATCTATTGAATATCTTCTTGCATTTTAGAAAACGCACCCAAAAAGTAGATTAAATGGGGGCAACCGTCACTTTATGTCATTTATTCATTTCTTAGCTTTCCTTTACATTTTAGTCATACGATTTATTATCCCGTCTCATTCATTTTGGTTTGAGCATTGACAGTTATACGTCTAAAAAAATGACAACTATTCTTTGTAATCGGTTGATCGCTCTACTTATTCTTTAGTTTAGTTTTAGACCACATGCATTACAAAACTTTGCTAAAGACTCCACTTGACTTCCGCATTCAGGACAAAACTTAGTTGTAGGGGGGACACTTGCGACTTTCATGCCACATTCTGTACAAAATTTTGCTCCCGTTGGGAGTGGACTATGACAACTTACACATTGTAGCTTGCTCAATTGTGTAGCACCTTGTGACATAGCCCCACTCATTTGCTTCATCATCTCCATCCCCATCGCCATACCAACACCTGCTTGAGCTAGACTTGCCATTTGCGAATTAGAATTCGATGCCACCGCATCAATTAAACTGACTTTTTGGTATTTCTCTAAATCACTCACCATCTCATACGATGCATTTTTCTCAATCATCGCTTGCACATTTTCAGGATACGTAAAACTTGAAATTTTAAAATCCGTTACGGTCAGACCTACTTTTATTAATTCCATATCTAAATCTTTACGAATTCCTCCCGCAATCTCGTAAGCATTACCCTGCAAATTGAATAAATCTTTGCCTTCTTTTGATATCCAGCGCATTAATAATTGATCGAGCATTGAAATCGCACGTTCTTTTACGTCATCCACTGAAAATTGTTGTTTGACCCCAGCAATTCGATCAATCAATACTTGATGATCATCAATTTTTACTGAAAATGTTCCAAAGCTACGGACTGGCAAACCACCTTTAAGCGTTGGCGTTGAGATGTTAATTGCATTTTTCGTTCCCCAACGAACTAAAAATTCTTTTGTGTTAATAAATAAGACTTCGGCGCGAAGCGGCGTATTAAATCCAAACTTAAATCCTTTTAGGGATGTTAAAAATGGGATAATCTCGGATTCAATTTCATAATTCCCCTCATCCGTAAAGACTCCTTCCACTTTCCCATTGTACAAAAAAATCGCATCTTGACCGGGTCTAATAATGAGACGACTGCCCTTTTTAATTTCTTTACTGCGCCACATCCAAAATAATAAATCATCGCGTGTTTCATTCCATTCAATGATATGTTGTAGTTGATTATTAAATAACCCCATTTGGTATCCTCCAATCTTTATCTCTTTTTAAGATTTAACCACTTTTTCATCTCTGAATCTTTATCCTCATTTTTAATGGTTCATGACATACATAATAAGTATTAGGCCTGCTACCCCGATTAGAACAAGAAATGTTATTTTCACCCAACTATATGGATAGGTGCCACTAATTTTTCCTGATTCCCCATTAATCATGTATTCGTAGTTTTTGCCTTGGTATGTATACGTTGCGTGGTATACCGGTAGCAAGACATGCTTAAATGTTACATGGTGATACTGCGTTTTCACTGATACTCTTCGTACGGTGTCATAGCGGCTTAAGATTTCCTCTTCTGCATCATTTTCAATTTCACTATTCATTTTTTGCTTCGCGACTTCAAAACTCTCTTTTACGCCGTATGAATATTTTTCAGCCACATAGCCTGCAAGATACTGCGGGGCATAAGCTTCTAGGTCTGTAACTGTATTAAAAGGTTCAATGCCATTCATAAGGCTATCGTTAAAATGCTTAGATCCGTTTACTAACACATCATCAAAGAAGCGATTTATTTGACCTTTGACAGGATACCAACGCACTTTTCTAATTTGTTGTCTTTTTCCATTTACTTCTCGCGTCTCGTAATAGTAGCGTCCACCTTGGCCTGAATAGGTGCTAAATGTATCAGCATCGTACGTCCAATACGGAACATAAACGCCTGTCATTTTTTCACTTTGATACAAGAGTTTTAAATTATTCGGTGCAAGCCAACGTTTTTTAAACCAAGTTTGCATGATGTCTTGTGCTTGGTAGGTCTCTATTTTAAACGGTATCACACCTTCTGGCTTAATGCCGGCACTTTGCTTTGTTTTTAAGACGTGAGACGACCCGCAATAAGAACAACAAATCGCTGTCTGGTCGCGCCCAATGACGGTCTGTGCACCACAACTTTCACAGTTAATGACTTCAACCTCGTCATTCCAATTCGACTTGAATTCAAGTTGACTCACTTCAGAAAAATTATATTCTTTTACTTGCTCCTGCCCACCTATTTCACAAACATGCTCACAATAGGGGCATTTCAATGCCTGCACTTTAATGTCAAATATCATGTCACCACCACACTGTTCACAGGTGTACACATCAATATCCATTTCTTTCAAATCAGCTCCCCCTTTCACATGATTCTTCATTTCTTTTCCTATTTATTTAATTTTCACATTCATCTCTCTTCTGTTGAATACTATTTAACTTCCTGTTTTTTCACAAAGTAGTGTCTGCTTATCTATCGGGAACAGCACGGAGAACGTCGCAAAAGGCGCGCGACGTATAGTTCCACTAACAGGGCGTAGCCCTGAGGCATCTTGAACATAGACTCTTACACGACCTAAAACAACCTCAGACGTGATAGTGTCTGCTTATATACCGGGAATACCACGGAGAACGTCGCAAAAGACACGCGACGTATAGTTCCACTAACAGGGCGTAGCCCTGAGTGGAACTAACAAAAAAGGCTGCAGAATTCTCTCTCTACAACCTTATTCATGATGGGGTAACGGGTTATGGTATGGATATTAGGCGTTTAATTGATTTTTTAATGTGGCTAGTTCGGTGTCTACCGCTTGGGTGTTACCGCGTTTTAAAGCAGCTAATTCATTGTCCACTGAGCTATTTGAAGCATTATATTTGCTCATTAATGCGTCAGTCTCATCGATTGGGACAGCATTTAATTCTGCCATGGCATTTGCTTGATCTAAGAGTTGATTTGCTTTTTCTTCCATATGTTCAAAGGCCGAAAGTGTGGCCCCACTCTCTTCAACTGAACTTCCTATTTTATTTATTTTTGTTTGTAAGTTAGCAGTTGCTACTTTAGCTTTAATACTTTCACGACGTGAATTTAATTCTGAAATTTGAGCCACTAATTTATCATGCATTTGACGCATTTGTTTTGCATTTGAAGAAGCTAGGTTATATTTTTGTTGAAGAACAGATTGTTTTTCAACAAGTGTGACTTTCTTATTTAAAAACACTCGTGCATCCTCGTCAGATCCCGCTTCAATGGCACGTTTTGCATAATCTAACATCTTATTCACATCCGTTTTGCAAGCTTCTAATTCACGAAAGGCTTTACGTTCTTCTGCCATTATTGCCGCTGTTTCTGCTTTTACTTTTCCTAAATCATCGTTTAAATTTCGTAAAATTTGATCGACCATTTTAGCTGGATCTTCGCATTTATCAAGCAGTGCATTCACATTAGCTGACATAATGTCAGTAAATCGTTTTAATATTGACATTCGAATCCCCCCTATTAATGTTTATACATATTATCTAGCATACGCGTTATCACTTTAAAAAAGAACACCTCTACGACTTTTTTCACCAAACGCCTGAAACTAAAAAAATCCCTACACACAACAGTCTGTAGGGATTTCAAATCAATCATTAAAATTTTAAATTCTTAAACGCATCTGCAAACGCGTTATTCACTGGTTCTTCCTGCTTATTTTGTTCACGTAAATATTTTTGAACATCACGTTTAGATCCTTGTGTTTTTTGCGCTTTCTTACGCTTCTCAAAGGTTGAGAGTTTCTCACGGAAACCACAAACGCACGCAAACGTACGCCCTTCTCCTTCACCGCGAAGTTCTAATTTTTTATGACATTGTGGGCAGCGCGCATTCGTTGTCTGCGTTATTACTTTTCGTGTTTTACATTCACGATCTTGGCAAACAAGCATTTTGCCGCGTTTCCCATTCACGGATAACATTAACTTCCCACACTCTGGACATTTTGTTGTCGTTAAGTTATCGTGTTTATATTTTTCTTCACTGCTCTTAATCTCTGCTACGATTTCGGTTGCATATGCTCGCATATCAGAAATAAACGCTTGGCGTTTTAACTTTCCACTCGCAATGTCACTTAATTTTTGTTCCCAAGAAGCTGTTAATTCAGGTGATTTTAAATCCTCAGGCGCTAACTCTAATAATTGACGTCCTTTAGATGTTGTCAACATATCTTGTCCACGTTTTTCAATTAAGAAGCTATTCAATAACTTTTCAATAATATCCGCGCGTGTCGCGACTGTTCCGAGTCCTCCTGTTGCCCCAATTGTTTTAATCAACTTTGAGTCTGCGCCCTTCATAAAACGAACCGGATTTTCCATCGCTGATAATAATGTACCTTCATTAAAATAAGCTGGCGGTTTCGTTTGGCCACTTGTTTTTTTCAATGATGAGACCGAAAGAACATCTCCCTCATTAATCACAGGTAAGTTTTGAGTCGCCTCGTCATCCTCAAGGCCCACTCCGCCACTGTATACTTCTTTAAATCCTAGTTTAATCACACGACGCCCTTTTGTTGTAAAGACTTCTTCTCCAATAGTTACGTTAATTTGTGTTTCTTCATATTCATAAGGCGCACTTAAAACGGCTAAGAATCGCTTCACCACTAAATCAAAAATTTTCTTTTCTTTATCACTTAGTGCTAGTAAAGCTGCCATTTGCTCCGTTGGAATAATCGCATGGTGATCACTCACTTTACTATTATCAACAAACGATTTATTAGTCACAATTTTTCCACGTAAAATACTAGCTGCGGCTGCTTTATAAGAACCAATTTGACACGCCTTCACTCGATCAGCTAACGTCTCTACAATATCCGTTGAAATGTAGCGTGAATCCGTACGTGGATACGTCAACACTTTATGTTGCTCATATAGTTTTTGCATAATCGATAACGTTTCTTTCGCTGAATAACCAAATAAACGGTTGGCATCACGCTGAAGCTCCGTTAAATCATATAACCCTGGGGCATACGTTTTTTTCAAGCTCTTTTTCACGCCGATAACGCGAGCGTCTTTTCCTGAAGCTTGTTGTAAGATATTATTAACCTTACTTTCATCAAATGTCTTCACATCTTTAGACTTCGCATCTTGCCACGTTAACTTAATGCTTTGGCACGTTGCTTGTAGACCAAAATAAGATTTAGGCTTAAATTGTTTAATTTCTTCTTCGCGACTAGCAATTATCGCAAGCGTTGGCGTTTGCACACGCCCACAAGAAAGTTGCGCATTGTATTTCGTCGTTAACGCACGTGTGGCGTTCATCCCAACAATCCAGTCAGACTCCGAGCGCGCAATCGCTGATGAGTATAACGAGTCGTACTGCGATCCCTCTTTTAACTTTGCAAATCCTTCAGAAATGGCTTTATCCGTTACCGATGAAATCCATAAACGTTTTAATGGCTTTTTAACACCGGCTTTTTCAATAATCCAGCGAGCGACTAGCTCCCCTTCACGCCCTGCATCCGTTGCAATAATAATCTCAGACACATCTTTACGCAACATTTGCTCTTTCACCGTATTAAATTGCTTACGCGTTTTTGGAATCACGACTAACTTAAAATGTTTCGGTAACATCGGTAAATCTTCTAAATTCCATGACTTATACTTCACATCATACGCCTCTGGATCTGCCAGTGTCACTAAATGACCAAGCGCCCATGTCACAATATATTTATCACCTTCTAAGTAGCCGTTTCCTTGCTTTTTACAATTCAACACATTTGCAATATCGCGACCTACTGATGGCTTTTCTGCTAATACTAATTTTTTGCTCATATTTATAGCTCCTACTTTTTATAATCTTTCCTTATTGTAACACAAATCCAGCTCTTATATGGCTTACATCTTACTTACACGCCTATAAAATCTTTCACAAAACCCGTTTAGTCAAAACAGACTTCCCTTAAATACACAAATCCCCATTCCCACACCTTCTATTCTCTTTATGCCTATCATTACAATCTCACACCAATCATGCGCAGCCTTCAATCTTTAAACAAGCTACTGAGTATCAGGTCATAGGTAGCAGCCTTAAAAATTAGCTCCTATGCTGCATATCTTTATCGTATGATAAATTAACGTTGGCATCCCTTGCTTGATTCACACCACTCATGGTCGTTCAAGCGTCCAGCCGTTATTTCTTCCTAACAGAATAAGGATATGACTCTCAT
>DNGE01000095.1:1329-7615 GCA_003486705.1 Bacillota bacterium | reverse complement strand
TGACTCTCATAAAGCGTCCAGCAGTCTTTTTCCTGGCGGGACACAAATATAACTCCCATAAATAGCCCCAGTCGTTACACTTACCAAACTGCCTTCAAAACGATCCTAACATTTTCACACGCGTTGAGCATTTTACTTTAATCCATGCGCTTAATTGATTATAATAAAGATAATTAAAACGCATGGAGGAAGCCAAAATGAAACCTTTATTTATTCAATACCCAAAATGTACGACTTGCAAAAAAGCCTTAAAAACTTTACAAGAACAGCAAATAGACTTTGATAACCGTCATATCGTCGAGCAAAATCCAACAAAAGAAGAATTATTAACATGGATTGAAAAGAGCGGACTAGAATTTAAAAAATTCTTTAACACCAGCGGTATTTTATATCGTGAAATGGGATTAAAAGATAAAGTAAAAACCATGACATTAGATGAAGCCGTTGAGTTATTATCAACAAATGGGATGTTAGTGAAACGACCATTATTAATTACTGATAATCAAGTACTGGTCGGTTTTAAAGAAGAGGCCTATAAAAGTTTATAAAAAAGATGAAGCGCATACGCAAACGTGTGCACTTCATCTTTTTACTTTCTATTAAAGAATCATTCCCCACATAATCGTTGACACAATGGTCATGGTTAACCCAATTGCGGCTTCATAAGGAATTAATTTTAAACGTTCGTTAATGCTTGTGTGTGTGGCCCCCGCTGTTGCGTGGAAGAATGACCCGTGAGGTAGTGTATCCAGTACCGTTGCTCCTGCATGAACCATCGCTGCTCCAGCTAATGGTGTAATCCCTGCTGCCACGATTGGTGCTGAGAAGGTTGCCGATGCAATCGTAGCCCCAGACGTTGTTGAAGCCGTTGCTGCCCCCATTAAAATACCGGCGATTGGCGCTAATAAAAACTCAGGCATATTCATTCCATTTAATAAAGCAATCGTTGTGGCTTGAACCGTCGATGCTTTAATAATACCTGCAACTGCTCCTGTTCCGATTAATAAAATCGCAACCGGCATCATTTTTTGCAATCCAAATGTGATATATTCGTTTGTCTTTTTGAATTGACCACAGGCAATAACCCCAACGATTCCACCGACTGGTAATGCAATTAAGGGATCAACTGAAATACCAGCGATTGGGCGTAATGCTAATAATATAATTGCAACTAATGGCCCCACAACAGCAGCAAAAAAGCTTGGTAACTCTTCACCATTAGTTTCATCTGTTACGTCATGAATTGCATCACCTTTTTTCACTAAGAAGCGAACAATGACAACCGTCATCACTAATCCAACAATAGCCGGCACAACGTTTGCAGCCATTAAGCTTGATAATTCCACACCAAAGTTTTCTGATGCAGCAATCGTATTCGGGTTTGGAGAAATAATATTACCTGCTTTTCCTCCACCAATCATCGCAAATAAAACAGCCATTTTTGAGTAGTTTAGTTTTTTACCTAATGCTAATGCAATGGGAGCAACCGTAATCACGGCGATATCAATAAATACTCCAGAAGCTGTTAAAATCATGGTCGCTAACGCTAATGCAAATAACGCACGCTTTTGACCTAACGATTTGACAATTTGATCCGCAATTTTCGCTGCCGAACCTGTTTGAATTAAGATTCCAGCTAAAACCCCAGAGGTAATAATACGAAGGATGGCTGGCATAATCCCTTTCGCCCCGTCCATCATGATTGAAACAGTTCCTTCAAGACCTGCTCCACCAACTAAACCACCAATTAAAGCCCCTAAAATTAAGCTGTACGCCGGTTGAACTTTTTTAATAATTAAAATAATCGCGACCGCTAAACCAAGTAGCGCGCTAAACGTTGAAATTTCCATCTTTTAAAGCTCCTTTGTTGTGTTGTTTTATAACACGTTTAGAATCGTTAACATCCTCTTAGATTTAACCCTACGCAACGCCATCCTTACAAACTAAGACTTGTCATTCATGATTACTTCGTTTGAAATACATGAATCAATTGGAAAATTTGCTCCACTGTTTGCACCATATTTTCACGCGCCTTTGTTTTATCCATCGCATCTTCTAATGACATCGCGGCATTAACGATTGAGAAGTAAGCATCGATTCCTTCAACATTACACATTTTAGCTTCTTTCGCTAAAGCTCCAGCAATTCCAATAACGGGTAAGTTATATTTTTTAGCTAGTTTGGCAACCCCAATCGGTGCTTTCCCCATTGCTGTTTGGTTATCTAAACGACCTTCACCCGTAAACACTAAATCTGCATCTTTTAAAGCTTCTTCAAGTTTTGTTTCTTCTAAAATGATTTTAATGCCTGATTCTAATGTTCCATTTAAAAAGGCTGTAAAGGCAAATCCTAAACCACCTGCTGCTCCAGCTCCAGGACGTTGTGAAAAATCTTCACCTTTATGTTTTGTTACAACGTCTGCAAAACTCATTAACCCTTTGTCCAACGCTTCAACGATTTCAGGTGTCGCTCCTTTTTGCGGTCCATAAATGTGTGCCGCTCCATTTAACCCATATAACGGATTATTGACGTCACACGCAATTTTAAATTCACACTCTTTTAAAGCAGGTAACACCTTGCTTTCATCAATTGAAACAATGTGTGCTAAACCTTGTCCACCTTGCGAGACCTCGTTACCGCTTTCATCTAAAAAGCGATATCCTAGTGCCATTAACATCCCGATTCCTGCATCATTTGTTGCAGATCCACCAATACCAACGATAAATTTACGCATACCAGCTTCAACGCAATGTTTAATCATCTCACCTACTCCGTAAGTCGTCGTTACTAATGGGTTACGAAAAGACGCAGGTACTTGTGGTAGTCCAGCGGCTTCAGCCATTTCGATGATTGCCGTATTGCTAAGTGGTAACAACCCAAAATGAGCTTCTACCTTTTCAAAAATAGGTCCTGTCACCGATAATGTTTCCATGACACCACCCATTCCGGCAACAAGTGCAGCTGTTGTTCCTTCACCACCATCGGCTAAAGGTTTCACAATCACCTCACACGTTGAATCAACATTTAAAATACTTTCTTTTATCGCATCGCCAGCTTCCATTGACGTTAAGCTACCTTTAAGCGAATCCATCGCTACTACAACTTTCATAATTAAAACTCCTTTCGCTACCGTAGTATTATACCTTTTTTCCACATTTAACACCATGGACTATCTAATGAAGATTTTTTTAAAAAAACAACTTTTTTTGTTACACATGCTAAAAAAAACAAGTTTTAAAAGGTTTTCACTTGTTTTTTTATATTTTTGAGACCAGACACATGCTCAGATAAGAAAACCTTATCATTTTAGTTTCTTTAATTTAATCGCTAAATATAATAAAGCGGATTCATTAAAAACACGTGGATTGATTCTTGTTTTACGATAAATTCTTTCCAAACGATACTGAACTGTATTTTTGTGAATAAACATTGTTTCAGCTGTTTCTTTTAATGATAAGTTACATTGATAATATTGCGTTAAAAATTCAATGTCTTCATCATCTAATAAGCTAATCATTTTTTTAATGTATTTCTGCTTCGTTGTTTCTTTCATATCCTCTACAAGTAGTTCGAAGTCTAAATTTTCATATCTCATATAATCTAAATCATATTGTTTACAGTACTTCAAGGCAATGGTTGCTGCTGTAAAAGATTGTTGGATGTTAGTGATTGGTTCAAAGTCTCCAATTCCACACCAAACAACCTCCTTTCCTATATTCTGTAAGGTTTCTTTATTTTTCACAACATGTTCCCACTTTTGCTCAGATAGAATGAAGGTAAATAAATTGGGGTACGTATACGAAAACAACTCAATTTGATAACTTTCGATTATATTTCTGAGACGACTTTGTAGTGTCGCTTGGTTTAAATGGTATTTGTTTAATTCAATACAAACACAGCAATATCGATCGTCTTCATTGATGTTTAAATGAGATAAAATATCACTTAATTGCAAAGAAGACACCTTTTTCTCACTCATGCACATGCTCATGAGCGAGGCAATCATTTGTTGTCGTGTCTCAACATGAGAACTCATCTCTTTATCTTTAATTAATACCTCGGTAATTTTGGTTGCTAAAAAACCGTATTTTAAAACTTCCTTTGGTTCTCCTGTAATCCCTATGACACCGTAAACGTCGCCGTCTATTAAAATGGGAAGATTAACTCCTTTTTGCGCACCTTCATACGCTGTATTTGAATCAACTATTTTCACTTCCGCCGCTTGAATAGCTCCATAGCCTGCTTCGTGAAATTGTCCCATACGATTTGGATTCGTACTCGCAATAATCATACCCTCTATATTAATAAAGTTTATATCTTTTTCAATCACTTGGTGCGTTGCATCTACTATTTGTTGTGCTAATATTTGATCAATTAATACTCCCATAAGATCACTCCAGTTCTTTAAATAATGTTCCCTTTTTGTTATTATGGACAAAAAAAATATAGTAACTCCATAAAAGTCACTATATTTAATAAATTATTTATAAATGGGCAATCAAAAATTTTACATTTGTTGTGGGTAACCATATGGTGGTTGCGAAATGCCAGATTGAGGTGTTTGTTGTTGTGGTTGACCATAAGGAACTGGATAGGGTTGTGGGTATGGATAAGGATATGGATATGGTTGCGGATAAGGTTGCGGGTACGATTCTGACGATGAGGCAATGGCTGCACCGGTTAAACCACCGACTAAAAAGGGTGCAACACCGCCATAAGGATAATAGCCATTATTCCAATTTGTATTGTGATTCCAATTCGTATTCCAGTTTACATTATGGTTAGAATTATTGTTCCAATTTGCATCATGATTCCACCCATTGTTCCAGTTTCCATTATGATTCCAATTCCCATTTTGATTCCAATTTCCATTACCGTTCCAATTCCCATTGTGGTTCAAGTTTCCATTGCCGTTCCAGTTTGCATTATGATTTAAGTTTCCATTTCCATTCCAATTTCCTGCATGTCCCAACTGGTTACCTCCCCATCCACCAGCATGCATGCCTTGTACAGGTCTAGCAGCTCTCACGTCTTGCTGTTGAAATCCAACGGCATTTCTAAATTCTTGTGAATTAAAATCGATTGTATTTCGAAAATCATTGTGATGAATATCGATATTTTCTTCTAATACAGGATAATAATACCAAACATGTTCTGTCATCTTTACACTCCTTCACCTCATATTTTCTATTTATTATATGTAAGGTCTGAAACTAGGTGACAGCCTATGTTGAATTTTTATTTTCTTAATTAAGTATCTGCCTAATTGCCATCAAATAAGTGGGCATTACACTCTCACACTTTAGAACGTATAACTCATTTTTTACGTAAAAAGGGGTCTCTTTGTTAGGCTAAGGCAGCGTTTAATTGAGTCATCATGTTTTGTAACTGCTCATTTGATAGTCCCATAAAGCCGCGCATGGCGCGTAGTGGAAAGTTTTCAATCATCGCCATGATCATCTCTTCTGAAATCGCCTCGTTGGCTTCGAAACCGTCAGCATTCATCGCCATAAATTGTTGAATGTATGGTTTTAAAGCTTCAATCTTTAACAAATCCCCCACTAAGGTGTTTGGGGTAATCACAAATGGAATAATCGTAGAAGAGGTGAGGTGCAGTTGTTTGGTTAAACGAATGTCTCTTGATGATGAACCAACCAGGATTTCATATGCGCCACTTGCACAATACCAATCCTGAATCGCTTCATTAAACCAAGCAAATGAACGTTTTGAGAGTGTCATCTTAACGGTTTTGGTTTCACCAACTAACAAACTGATCTTTTCAAAATTTTTTAATTCTTTATCGGGACGTAAGCCAACCCCAGTTAAATCTTTGACATACAATTGTACGACTTCTTTTCCAGCACGTGTTCCTGTATTTGTCACATCCACATAAACATCAAGTGTGTCCGTATCTTTGATTGCTTCAGAACTAAAATGCAAATTAGAATATTCAAACGTTGTATAACTTAAGCCGTGTCCAAATGGGAACAAGACATCTTGTTTTTTCGAATCATAATAGCGATACCCAACATAAACCCCTTCACGATAATCAACAGTGTCAAGATATCCTGGGAAGTTTAAGTAAGAGGGATTGTCTTCTAAGTGGATTGGGAATGTTTCAGCAAGTTTTCCACTTGGATTCACTTCCCCATATAAGACATTCACCGTAGCCTCTCCTACCCCTTGGCCCCCTAAGTAAACTTCAACAATGGCTGAAACCTCATTCACCCAAGGCATTTCAACAGGTGAACCGTTGTGTAGAACAATGACGGTGTTCGGTTGCACC
>DNGE01000095.1:0-1054 GCA_003486705.1 Bacillota bacterium | reverse complement strand
TCCGACGAATAATAGCGCGACCTCGCTATGTTTCGCCACTTGTACTGCCTCAGAGATTAAATGCTCCTGTATGACATCTTTTGATGTTTCATAGCCTTGCGCATAGACAAATGGCGCTTTGCCTTTAAGCGCTTGAAGTGCTGAGGTCACTTTATATGCATTAATATGTGAGGATCCGCCACCTTGGAAGCGTGGTTTGTTCGCAAACTCCCCGATGATGGCCACTTTTTTCTCACGCGATAACGGTAAGAGGTTTTCATTTTTTAATAACACGATACATTCTTCTTCTAAACGCGTCGCCAAGTTGTGGTGTGCGTCGTAGTTAAATGTTGCAGGCATGCGATGGTCTTCATATTTAAAGATCACCTTTAGCATTCTTTCGACCGTTGTATTTAATACGTCTTCTGATAAGGTTTTATTTTTTATGGCTGTGATAATGTCTTGATCGGTTAAGACTCCACTGGATGGCATTTCTAAATCGAGTCCTGCTTTTAAGGCTTTTACGCGATCATTGACGGCTCCCCAATCGGACATGACAAAGCCATCAAATCCCCATTCATTACGAAGAATAGTTGTTAATAAGTTTTCATCTTCTCCAACATAGACATCGTTAATTTTGTTATATGAACTCATAACGGTCCAGGGGTTTGCCTCTTTAATGGCTGTTTCAAAGCTTGCTAAATAGATTTCACGTAAGGTTCTTTCATCCATGTTTGAAGATGAGGTCATTCGGCGATATTCTTGATTGTTGGCTGCAAAATGTTTAAGACTTGTTCCCACGTTTTGACTTTGAACCCCAAGGATATGGTGTTTTGCCATTTGCGACGATAGATATGGATCTTCTGAAAAGTATTCAAAGTTACGACCACAAAGCGGTGACCGTTTAATATTGACAGCAGGTCCTAAAATGACTGATACATTTTCTGCCTGACACTCTTGACCAAGTGCCTCTCCCATTTTTTGAATTAAGTCACGATCAAACGATGATGCGATTGCACAGGCGGTTGGGAAGCAAACGGCTTTAATACTGTCATTAATCCCTAAATGATCGGCG
>DNGE01000153.1:844-2920 GCA_003486705.1 Bacillota bacterium | reverse complement strand
TCATCAAATGATTCAGCAAGGGATGGCACTTTTAAAAGCATTAAGTCATCGCGGAGGAAAATCAAGCGATGGAACGGGAGATGGTTGCGGAATTTTAATGCAAATTCCAAAACATTTTTATCAAACAAAACATAACATCACAAAACCATTTGCGGTGATGATGACGTTTTTACCAAAAGACGAAAGCGCCCGAGGGGAAGCGGTCGCCTATATTAATGAAGTCTTTGCAACATATGAAATCAGCGTGTTAAAAGAAATTGAAGTTCCAACGGATTCAACAATTTTAAAGACAAAAGCGATGTTAACAGAGCCACATGTCGTGCAATATATTTTAGACATGGAAAATGTAGATGAGGCAAAGTTATACACCGTGCGTCGAAGCATTGAACAATCTTGGAAAGGTGCAAAACTTACAGATCGTACGTGCTATATTTCATCGTGCTCGAACCAAACGATTGTCTACAAAGGGTTATTAACACCGGATGAATTACCTTATTATTATTTAGATTTACAAGATGAATTATTCGATTCAAATTTCTGTATTGTTCATCAACGTTTCTCAACGAACACAACACCATCATGGAACTTAGCACAGCCATTCCGCTACTTAGCGCACAATGGTGAAATCAACACGGTATCAGGAAATATTCAGTGGTCAAATGCGCGCTCAGGGCTTGTTCAAAATAAATCGGTTTATCCAATTTGTAACGAACGCCATTCAGATAGTGCGAACCTTGATCGTACACTTGAGAATATGCTACAGGAAGGCTTTAACTTAGAAAATGCCATCACGCGTTTATTACCAAAAGCATACGAAAACAATGCGATGCTTGCGGATGAATTAAAAGCGTACTATGAATATGCAGGTCTAAAAAACGAACCGTGGGATGGACCAGCAGGAGTTATTTTATGTGATGGTCATAAGTTAATCGCAACACTTGACCGTAATGGATTAAGACCGTTCCGCTATATTCAAACACAGGATCAGATTATTTTAGCTTCTGAGATTGGTGTATTAGATACGCCGCTAGCAGACATTAAAGTGGCATCACGCATTCAAGCAAGTGAAATCTTATGTGTGGATTTAGATCACAACCGAATTACAACAGATGAAGAAGTGAAAGCGATGCTTTCAAATCAATATCCGTATCGTACATGGTTAAATGAAAAAACAATTGAAGTACCTGTGGTTCATGAAGAAGCAACAACTTTAGATATTGATTTTTACACGAAAAAATTTAAATATACAAAAGCAGAATACGCTCAAGAATTAAAAGAGTTATTAGAAACTGGAAAAGAAGCCATTGGGTCATTCCCATACACGGCACAGTTACAAATGTTACAGCCTAATGTGGGATTATTCTTTGACTACTTTAAGCAAAACTTTGCACAAGTCACAAATCCACCTCTTGATTCAATTCGTGAGCAATCAGTTTTCTCATCTGAGGTTCATTTAACATCAGTGAGTGGATTAAAGGATGAGGCATTAACCAATCCGATTTATAAATTTAAATCACCGATTATGACAAAAAATCAATATGATGCCGTTGTATCGGAAAATCAGTTTAAGGCAAAAGTTATTTCATTACAATTTGAAGGGGATTTAAATGTTGCCTTAGAGAAATTTAAGCGTAATATATTAGCTGTCTTAGAAACGGATTGTCATTTAATCGTCTTAGATGATGAAGGAACAAATAAAGCAATCCCATCATTATTAGCAACAAGTGTGGCACAAAGTGTCCTAGTAGAAAGTGGACGTCGTTTAGAAGTTCGTTTTATTGTTAAAGCGGGAGATGCTCGTTTACCGATTCACTACGCGATGTTAATTGCATATGGAGCAGATTTAATTTATCCATACTTTGCTTTAGATTACTTATTAGATAAAGCATCTGAATTTGAGACAGCTAAATCGACTTTATTAGATCGTTACTTAAAAGGATGTCTTCAAACATTATTAAAATTAATGGCAAAGACAGGGGTCTCAACGGTATCGTCTTACCGTGGATCAAAAGTATTTGAAGTCGTTGGACTTGATGCAGAGTTAACAGCATACTTTAATGGAAAGCCAACGTTATT
>DNGE01000153.1:0-574 GCA_003486705.1 Bacillota bacterium | reverse complement strand
AATAAAGTGAATGAATATTTAAATACTGATTCGACAAATATGACGCATGCCTATTCAAAATCATTCGTCAAAGAAATCAAATCATGTATTTCCTCGGAAAAGTTTGATGAATTTAAAGAAATTATGGAACGTGAACGCCGTCGTCACATTAATATTCGTGATTGTTTCGACTACGACATGTCGAAGTCAATATCTATTGAAGACGTTCAGTCGGAAGCTCACATCATCAAACATTTTGTTGCATCAGCGATGTCTTACGGTGCTTTATCAATTGAAGCCCATGAAACGATTGCCCGCGCGTTCAACGAACTAGGTGCTGCATCAAACAGCGGTGAAGGTGGCGAGCTAGTTGAGCGCTTCGGCACAACCAAAGCATCAAAAGTCAAACAAGTCGCGTCAGGACGCTTCGGGGTCACTTACGATTACTTACGCAGCGCGCAAGAAATCCAAATTAAAATGGCGCAAGGCGCAAAGCCAGGTGAGGGTGGCCATTTGCCAAAACAAAAAGTGGATGAGCATATCGCACGTGTGCGCTATGCAAAACAAGGGGTGGATTTAATTTCACCACCACCGC
>DNGE01000137.1:37992-39338 GCA_003486705.1 Bacillota bacterium | reverse complement strand
CCTTGAAAGCCCGCCACCACGACAATCTTTCCTTCGCCTAAATACCTTTTAATTTTATTTATATCAATGTCCATAATTTTATTTTTAGTGTGAGGTCCCTGTGTTTTAATCCCCGCTTGAAATCCGGTTAAGGAAATCGCATCATACCCACATTCTTTAAACGCCATCGACAACAAGGCAATTGAAACTTGCTCCCCCGTTGATAAAATCATGTCCAAATCCCGTTTATCTGGATTTATGGCAATCTCTTTTGACATCTCCACTAAATAATCGGTTGTCTTCCCCATCGCCGATACGACAACAACCAAATCATGGCCTTCTTTTTTTTGTGCAATTACTTTTTGTGCAATCGCCTTAATTTTTTCAACACTCCCGACTGATGTCCCACCATATTTATGAACTAAATACCCCATAACTAGACCTCCTATCTCATTTACATGTCCTGACTCCCTTAGTAAATTGTAATAATCTTTTTCACTTAATTTCCAAATTATAGTAACTTTTGGTTTCTTTTGCACCGCCCAAGGTTGATTTATCTTAACCTAACTTAATTTCCTAAATTAAAACTTACATGACCGGAAGCTTTAAACTTCTAGTGCTAGCAACTCATCATAGCTTTGACGTTTACAAACCAGTTGGCTCTGGCCGTTTGAAACCGCAACGACCGCGGCTTTTGGTATCTTATTATAATTCGATGACATTGAGTAACCATAAGCACCTGTTGAAGCAACAAGAAGTAAATCCCCTGGTTTTATTTCTAAGACATCCACATCTGTAATTAAAATATCGCCACTTTCACAACATTTACCAGCAATGGTTACCTGTTTTTCAGTTCCGCTTTGCATATGATTGGCAATGGCACATTCATATCTTGCTTGATATAAGGATGGTCTAATATTATCTGTCATTCCACCATCGACACTAACATAGGTTCTGACATCTTTAATATCTTTCATCGAACCAACCGTGTATAACGTGCTACCAGCATTGGCAACGATTGAACGACCGGGTTCAATCATTAATGTTGGTATCTCAATCTCTAGTTCGGCACAAATACGTTCCGTTTGCTCAAGAATCGCCTCACAAAATTGTTGTGTGGTTTTCGGTTGATCTTTTTCAGTGTAATAAACGCCGATGCCTCCACCTAAGTCAACGTCTGTGATATGAATGCCGTATTCTTCACGAATCTCTTTCACAAGATGCATCATAATCTCAACTTCATCTAAGTAGGGTTCAACCTCAAAAATTTGAGACCCGATATGCGCATGTAAGCCAACTAGTTTTAAACACGTATAATGTTCAAATGCATCTAAGCACTCAAATAAATCGCCATTTGGAACGGTGAA
>DNGE01000137.1:7605-37722 GCA_003486705.1 Bacillota bacterium | reverse complement strand
GTTTTATTCTTTTCTTCACATAAGGTTTGCAAAATATCGAGCTCATAATAGTTATCGACCACAAAGACGCCAACGCCAAGATCAAGTCCTAAGTTTATTTCATCTAATGTTTTGTTATTTCCATGAAAGAGGATGCGATCCATCGGAAATCCGGCTTTATAGGCGGTATATAACTCGCCACCAGAAACGACATCAAGATACAGCCCTTCTTCATGAATGAGGCGACACATGTAGAGCGGTAAAAAAGCTTTCCCCGCGTAAGCCACGCGATTTTTGTTTTCTTTCCCTTTAAAATGCGTGATATAATCGCGACAATTTTGGCGAATTAACGCTTCATCAAATACATAAAGCGGTGTTTGATATTGTTTAGCAAGTTGCGTACAACTTAGATCACCTATGTGAAGCTCATTATTTTTAACTGACATGGTTCCGTGTAATTTCATATTTTAACTCCTTTTTCATTATGTATAGAGGAGCATACACTAAAAAATAAAATAAGTCCCCTTAAGTGGTGAACACCTAAGGGGACTTAATCTGCTTAAAAAAGCATCTATATTCCTTAAATGTAGCACAACACAAATAAACATTTGTGACAGTTATGCATATATTCTATGCATCCCCAGGTCTATAACCTTAAAGCATCAGTTATAACCTTCGGCGACCGTTCCTTTCCCAATGAATCTTCGTGCTTAACTCCTCATGGGTACTCTTAACGGCCGCGACCTCTACCTTATTATTCCATTTATTAATTTAACATTTTAGACCTTTTGTTTGCACTTGTCAACACGTTTTTCCAATTTTTATAAAATATGACATTTATTTCATCATACAAGAGGACGTCCTTTGGAAATAAAAATCACTTCTTAACTAGTATATTCTATTCCCTCATGATGTATGCCATTGTAGTAAGAAGTTTGTTTCCACCTTTTCGAATGTTCTATGACAAAGACTTAATTATTTGAAACAACCAAGACTATTCCTTTAAGAGTCCTTAACTCTTATTTTTCTAATGTCAGTGAAGTTATTAGCTTTCCACATTTTTGTGAGGTAATTTTAAATATTAACGTCGTCTCTTTGTTTGCTTTCACATAGAAGGTGACTTTCTTTTGTTGAGCTCCTAACACCTCTGTTTTTATTCCACTGTAGCCATACGTTCCTGTTACGCCCGAAAACCCTTCAAGATGTCCAATCTGTTGAATTGAACTCCCACCCATAAAGTCATCGGCACCCAAACATTCTACCGTAATGGGGTGGTCGACTTTAGCCACTTTCGCTTGTTCGCAAATATAAGTCGGTAAGTATCCGTGGTTTCCAATGATCAGATTAACTTCATACAACTGCTGACTTAATGGACGGTATGCTATCGACTCAACAACAAGTTTAGGTAGCGTATTTGCATGTCGAATCATAAATTTTGTATTTTTTTCAATTTCTTCTTTCAAAAAGTGTGGCGGACAATTTTGTTCCGTATATTTAAAGTTCACGCCACCAATTTCAACTTCCCCAAGTGTAGGATGTTGCCATTTAGTCCAGTTCTTAAATTTGTCAGGTTCTGCTGCCTGTTGATCCATCCACGCCACTTGCTTTTGATAATATTGCGCTAATGTTTTCTCGTCTTTAGGTCGTTTCGTCGGATACACATGTTCAATGCCGCACTGTTTTAATAAATCCCAAAACTCAATCGTATACGTTGGAATTCCTTGTGTGAAATAACACCAATCATCAAAAGCACCTGAAGAATAGTTAACAGTATCCGTTAAAAAGGCATCAAAAATGTTATAGCATGGATACCCTGTCTCTTCCGTTCCCATATTGCCAATTTCTTTATACAAACGCATATCAAATTCACTGGCTTCTTTTTCAGGATGCACACCTGGAGGATAGACAATCATCCCGCCGCTTGTGTGCAGTGTTGCAGCAGTCCCAATATTTTGATGTTCTATTACAAAATCAGCCACTGCCTTATTTTCAGGATTACTTAATGGATACTTACCAGCTCCCGGTTGGCGATACTCTGAAAACCACCCAAATGGGTAGTTTCGATTAAAATCTAATCCCCAATTTGACGCTGCTAGCTTAATATTGATGCCATCATAATTTTGAATGTCTCCTTCCGGATAAACAAAATAGAAGGGACCTTCTATATCATCAGGTTGACGCTTTACAAATAATCGGTCATCGGTTGGTGAGACTTTCCAAATCCCATATGGACTTTTTATACGCATTAAACGAATCACACCATCTCCATCGATATCACAAGGATGTAAGCCATCTTCTAATTCCTTTTTCGGATAATCACGATTCACTGAACGCAATGAGTTAGGGGTGTGCATGTACGTATCGGCACCATCCGGTGAAATCTTTGGAATCACATACAACGTCTTATGGTTTAATAAATCCTGAATTTCATGGCTTTCACTATGATTTGTCAGCATATAATCAATGAAATGTAAACAAGCCATTGACCCCATCAATTCCCCTGCATGATGGTTACCATCCACATAATAAGCAGGCTTATCAGCAAAATCCCCACTTTGAGTGTTCGTTAATTCAACCACCCACACTTGCTTACCTTCTTCTGTTTCACAAATAGAAGACAGCTTCATTAAGCTCGGATGAGCTTCTTGTAATTGTTTTAAATACGCCGTCATCTCAGCATAATCAACATATTTATCATATGTAAATGTTGTTTTCATGTTTAACTCCCCTTTGGTTTTCTATTCTATCTTTCAAACTTATAACACTTTACTTAAAAATTCGATGGTTCTATGATGGGTCGGTGCTTCAAACATTTGTTGTGCACTGCCTTGCTCAATAATTTCTCCACTATCCATAAACAACACACGATCACTAATGTTTTTCGCAAATCCCATCTCATGCGTCACAATCACAATCGTCATCCCATTTTGTGCTAAATCCTGAATCACCTCAAGAACCTCTTTTACCATTTCGGGATCGAGGGCACTCGTTGGTTCATCAAATAAAATCACATCCGGTTGCATCGCAAGGGCTCTGACAATGGCAAGACGCTGCTTTTGTCCACCTGATAAACTTCTTGGATACGTGTGTGCTTTGTCTTGTAATCCAACCTTTTCAAGTAATGCTAAGGCTTGTGCGTTTGCATCCACTTTTGAAATCTTTTTTTCTAAGATAGGGGTAATTGTGATATTTTCAAGCACGGTTAAATGCGGAAACACATTAAAATGTTGAAACACCATCCCTATTTTTTGACGGTGAATATTTATTTTAACTTTTTTATCGGTGATATCGACGCCCTCAAAAATAATACGACCTTTATCTGGTACTTCTAATAAATTCAAGCAACGTAAAAAGGTGCTCTTCCCGCTACCACTCGGTCCAATAATTGAAACCACTTCACCTTGATGGATTTCTTCAGAAATATTTTTTAAAATATGCTTCTCGCCAAAATACTTATCTAAATTCTCAACTTTAATCACTGACACTCAAACTCCTTTCCATGTACTTCACTACTTTAGATAGTGAAAACGTCACAACTAAATAAATCACCCCAACAATAATTAATGGTTCAATCGGCTTGAATGTAGCCGCCTTGATGACTTGGTATGATGTCATTAAATCATTGATGTAAAACACTGAGGCAAGCGATGTTTCTTTAACCATCATAATAAATTCATTTCCAAGCGCTGGTAAGATATTTTTAATGGCTTGTGGGAAAATAATTTTACGCATCGCATTCCAATAACTCATCCCTAAACTTTTAGCCGCTTCCATTTGCCCAATGTCGACTGCTTGAATTCCTGCACGAATAATTTCTGCCACATAGGCACTGCTATTCACAACAAGCGCAAAAATGATACACGCTTGATCTGAAATATTAAATGGTAAGACTTCTGGCAAGAACAACCAGAAGAAATATAATTGTAATAATAACGGGGTCCCACGGATCACTTCCACATAGATGGTTGAAACGATTTGAACCCATTTATGTGTTGATAATTTGATGACGGCAAAGCCGGCACCAAATATCGTTCCAAAAAAGACTGTCACGGCTGCTAACATCAGGGTCCCAATTAACCCTTGAAAAAAGACATAGCCGTAATTTTGTAGTAGTAAAAATATATTTTCTATCATGACTCACCTTCTCCTATTCTTTTAATCACTTCATTAGTTAATGCCTAAAGATTCTGCGTATGTAGTGTATTCTTCTACCCATTGTTGATATAAACCATTTTCAATGACTTCATCAATAATTTCATTAATGGCATCCACTAGTTCCGTTTCTCCTTTTGGAATTCCGACCATTGTGCCTTCTGTCTCATCCACCTCAAATACAAATGGCAGCATCGTTAAATCATCATTTGCCTTTACATACTGTGTCCCTGTTGAACAAGAAATAGCTAGCGCATCTACTTTTTTACTTTGAACACGTAAAACACCATCTGATAAACTTGCGATTGTTTGTAATTTGGCATCTGGTAGTTGATTTTGAACAAATCCTTCTTGCAATGAAGCACTTTGTGCCGCCACTGTTTTTGATGAAAAATCAGCTAAAGAAGTATATTGATCCGCCGTTTCTTTTAACACTAATAACCCGTGTCCAGTACATAGGTCTGTCTCTGATCCCGAGTCATCTGAACTATATGTCTTACTAAACTCCATCGCCTCTGCGCGCTCCGGTTTATAACCAATTCCCGATATCGCCATATCTACTTTTCCTTCACCCACAGCAACAAGTACTGCACTAAAATCCATCGCCTTTATTTCAAGCTCAACACCTAATTTTTTTGCAATATATTTTCCTAATTCAATATCTGCCCCCACATACTTATCATCACCTGTTTTAGTTGCATCAATAAATTCGTAAGGTGCATAATCAGGGCTGGTTGCCATTGTTATTTTTCCTTCAGCTAAGATATGTTCAAGTGAGTTAGCTTCTAAATTTTCCGTCTCTTGTTTGCATCCTCCTAAAAACCCTAATACACCAACTACCATCAATAAGCATAATTTTTTAATATTCATTTTAATCCGTCCCTTCAAATTTTTTTATGATTCTTTGCATGTAATATCGCTTCTGTTTTTATCCTTGGGCCCTAAGGAATTAAAAAAGTCGCCTCTAAAAAATTTAATTTTCTAGAGACGACTATTCATCGCGGTACCACTCCAGTTGTTTACAGACTCCCACTGTAAACCCCTTAATCCGTTAACGCCGGCCACGTTTTATCCTACTTCTTTTCAGATAAACTCTCACAAGTGCGTTTCCATTTGAACATTGCCTGTAGGCTCTCACCCTCCCTACTCGCTGTTAAGCAATCATTTCTATGTACTCTCTTGTTCATCGATTTAATATTTAGTTTTAACCTATTTATTCGAACACCATGACCTTATTGAAGAAGCATGATGAAACCGAATCAACCTTGACGTGTTGTAACATACTCACAATTTTTTATGACCATTATCAATTTTATAACCAGCTTAATCCGATAACTTGTTAGTCTTGTGCCTAAACTTTGTTGAATAAAAATGGATATAAAAAAAGCCTCTAGAAAAAAATTTCTAGAGACGATGATTATCGCGGTACCACTCCAGTTGCTTATAGTGACAAAACCTATAAACCTCTTTTATCCGTTAACGCCGGCCACGTTTTATCCTACTCACTTTCAGATAAACTCTCATAAGTGCGTTTCCATATGAAATATGACTTGTAGGCTCTCACCCTCCCTACTCGCTTTTAAGTCTTTTTCACTGTACTCTCTTATTCATCGATTTCAATTATTATGTTAGGAGGATTATAGCATCGACCACTCCACTCGTCAATCCATTATTTGTAAACTTTTTATTTTTTTATCTTTATCACCTAAAACCATGCCTTATTTTTTAGACATTTACCTTAAAATAAGTTTTAAATCCATCCTGTTTGGCCTAATATTTTTTTATTTGCTCTGGCATTTAGTTAACAAAGGAGAACACCGTTAATACCTTTGCTTGTTGGTTAATCAAAAAAAGCTGTATTTGACCCTTGACTCGGTCAAACCACAGCTTTTTTCGCTTTATTAGGTATGTTTATCTATTTTTTAATTATGATTTATTGAGCCAAACCCATTAAATTAGCAACTTTTCCTAAACACTGGCACTCCATTAATAGACACTGTTTTTGTGATTTGTCGCCCTTTTATCATTCGTTCTTGTAATAAGTCGATTGCTGATTCACAAAGTAATGGGATATCGATATGAAATGTTGTTAGTGGCGGTGAAACATATTGTGAGACATTTGTATCATTGATGCTAAAAAATGCGACACGGGAAGGTACATCTATTTTAGCTTCATGAAACGCCTGTAAAACCCCAATGGCTAACGTATCACTGGCAACGCAAAAAGCAGTTGGTAGCTCATCGCCTAATTTTTCAATCGCCAATTGCCCAAGACGGTAACCTTGTGCAACCGTCACCTGGTCGGTAATAAAGATTGCTTTTTCATCATAAACACTATGATAGTTTGCGCGTTGTGTAAATGATGATTCACGTATGTCAATCGTTGGACGTGACGTTTCAATATCAGGATCACTGCACCCAATAAAACCAATTTTTTGATGTTCTTTTTCAACTAGATAATCTACAATTTGGGTCACAATAGAATTTAAATTGGGGCGAACAGAATCAAAATATTTTTCATCTGGCGCGCTGTCGATAAAAATGCCGTTCGACGTTACACGTTGTAAATAATCAAGCTCTTTTCTATTGAAATACCCTATTGCAATAAAGGCATTTGTCTCTTTTTTTATCGCTTGGACTCCATCTTCTTTTTTATACAACTGTAAAGAAATATTTTTTTGTTTGCATTGTTCTATTAATTCTGAGAAAATGGCATTGAAATAAATATCTTGTAATTCCTCTTCCTCACAAATCCAATATAGCAGCGCTACATTTTCTATTTTAGGATTTACAACCTTCTTTTTATATCCTAATTCATTTGCAACTCTAAAAATGTCTTCACGCTTTTCCTGACTTACTGATATCCCCTCATCATGGTTAAGTACACGCGAAACGGTTGCATTTGAAACACCTACTTTTTTTGCAATATCTTTAATGGTCGCCATTTTATCACCCCTTTTGTTAATAAATAATTTACTAAATATTTGTTTGAATGTCAAGCTATTCAGAAGCGCTAACATCACTTTTAATAGCTTTGTTATTGTTTTGACATTTATTTATATCAAAAAAGTTATCCGACGATAGTATTCCTACTATCCTAGGATAACTTTTTTAGAATCTTTTTTCTATTTTATTACTTATTCACTAGCATGAACACAACGGATAAATTGTCCTTTGTCTACTTCTTTCGCTTGCGGGAAAAATTCAGCACACGTCGCAACTGCACGTGGACAACGTGGTCTAAATGGGCATCCCTTACTTTCTGGAGTCCACATGGTAATTTCACTTTCTTCACTTTTAACAACGGGTAACTCTACCACGCCTTCACGTTCAGGATCTGGAGCAGCCGCAATCAAAAGTTTAGTGTATGGATGTTGTGGGTTTAAGATAACCTTATCCACCTCGCCCCACTCTACCATATGACCTGCATACAACACGATAATACGATCAGCAAAGTAGCGTGCTGTTGCAATATCGTGTGTGATATAAATAAATGATTTATTCATTTCTTTTTTCATTTTATTCATGAGATTTAATACCCCAAGCCGAATGGAAACGTCTAGCATAGACGTTGGTTCATCGGCAAAAATAACATCTGCACCGACTGCTAAAATACGAGCTAAATAAGCTCTTTGCTTTTGTCCACCCGATAGTTCATGTGGAAATTTATTTCCTTGTTCTTGTGGTGGGACTAGTCCAACCATTGTTAAATACTCATCCATTTTTTCATGTAATTTGGCTTTATCATCTGGATGGTAAAGCTCTAGTGGACGTTTTAAATGATAATAAATATTGTGTAATGGATTTAATGAGGAGAACGGATCTTGAAAAATCATTTGTGACTTTTGTCGGTAATGACTTAATTCATCTCCTTTTAAGTGATGAATATCCTTTTCTTCAAAATACATATTCCCACTTGTTGGATTGTGAAAGCGCATAGCTAATCGACAAATGGTTGATTTTCCACACCCTGATTCTCCAACAATGGCAAGTGATTCTCCAGGATATAAATCAAACGAGATATCATTTAAAGCGCGTAGCGTTTTTTTAGGTGCAAAGAGGTGTTTTCCTCCCACTTTAAAATCCATCACAACATGTTTTACACTAAATATTGGTTCTTTTGAGTTCATGTTACACCTCTTTCTGTAGCTCTAATGGATAATGACAATGAAAGTAATCCGTTCCAACCATGCAGCGGCAAGGCTCTTCGTTAAAACATATATCCGATGCTTTAAAACAACGATCTTGGAATCGGCAGCCGGGTGGAATATTGTTTAAATTTAACGGGCTGCCTGGAATTCCTTCCATATATTCTATCTTTCCAGTTAATGAAGGGAAAGAATTTTTTAGTCCATAAGAATAAGGATGTTGCGGGTTTTTTAAGATTTTTTTTGCTGAAGCTTGTTCAACTATTTTACCCGCATACATAATGGCAACGGTGTCGCAAAACTCCATCATTAAACTAATATCGTGTGTAATAAATAAGATGGAAAAGTTTAATTTTTCTTTTAATTCATAGATTCGCTGTAAAATATCGCGTTGTACAACCGTATCAAGTGCTGTTGTCGGCTCATCTAAAATTAATAGTTTTGGTTTTAAGGCTAAGGCCATGGCAATAATAGCACGTTGTCTCATGCCACCTGAAAATTGATGCGGATAGTCTTTTAAACGGTCGGCTGGAATTCCAACGATGGCTAACATATCTTCAGCCATTTTTCGTGCAACTTTTCGGCTAGTTGTTACGCCGTGATATTTATATAATTCAAAAAATTGTTTTTCAAGAGTAACAACTGGATTTAAACAGTTCATCGCTGATTGAAAGACCATACTAACTTGGTCCCAACGAAAATATTGAATGTCATGATCAGACATTTCTAATACATTTTTTCCATCAATTTTAATTGTACCGCCAGAAATTAATGCTGGGGGTTTATGCAATCTCATTAGTGAGTAGGCTATCGTGCTTTTACCGCATCCTGATTCTCCTGCAAGACCTAGGCTTTGTCCTTCTTCTATTTTAAAACTGACTTGATCGACAGCTCTAACACGAGTTCCACGTCCTGTAATATAATCAACGCACAAGTTTTCAACTTCAAGAATTGCACTCATCAGCTACATCCCCCCCTCTTTTGCTTTATTCAGTTTCAACGCTAATTGTTGTTCCTTTTTTTGAAGCTTTGCTTGATGTTTCTTTTCTTTATAATAACTTGACATAATCCGTTGTGCTTTTAATTTTGGATTTGAGATTTCATCGATTGAGAAATTTATTAAGGTTAGTCCCGCCCCAAGACAGATAATAGCTGCACTTGGTCCTAAAATTTCCCACCAAATACCACTGTGTAATGCACCTGTTAGTTGGGCGTTATATAACATCGTTCCCCACGTAACAGCAAATGGATCACCAAAACCAAGAAACTCGAGCGTCGCCTGAGCCATAATCGCATAAATTAACGTCCCTACAAAACTAGATGAAATCATGGATAACATATTTGGCATGATTTCAAAGAATAAACGTCTTATTTTGGTTTCTCCAAGCGTTTCAGCTGAGTGAACAAATTCTCTGTTTCTAATACTCATGGTCTGTGCCCTTAATATCCTTGCATTGTATGGCCATGATGTTAATCCAATAATAATTCCGATAAAAACAGGCGAAACACCACCTGATAATGAAGCAATGATTAATAATAATACAACTTGTGGAATAACCATGACGACATTAATAATAGTACTGATTACACTATCAATAAGTCCACCAAAGTACCCAGCACTGATCCCAATGATTAGGCTTAAACCAACGGCTACGGTACCTGCGAGTACCCCAACCATGATAGAAATTCGTCCACCATATAAAGTTTGTGCCCACACATCTCTTCCTGCTCGAGTCGTTCCTAAAAAATGTGTTGACGAAGGTGGACTATGCCATTCATTTTTATAAATAAATAAGGGATCATGAGAGGTAAAGAAGTTAGCTCCTAACGTCATCATTAATATAATGAGAATAAGACAAACCCCAATCGTTGTCTTTGGGCTACTTCGAAAAAATTTTATTATTTTCGACTCCATAATTTTTTTCAACATTATCTCCCTCTTAACCAAAGTATTTTACTTTTCAACTTTTTTACCGTTTATCTATTTCTTAATTTACATTTAATGTTTTGCAACACCTTGTTTGCGGATACGTGGATCTAAGAAAAAGACGCTGACATCTGCAATAAAGTTAGACGTTAACATTAAAATGGTAGACATTAATAAAATACCTTGCATTAATGGATAATCTCGACCATTGATTGCTGTTAACATAACTTTTCCAAGACCTGGGTAATTAAAGATTGTTTCAATAATTAAAGACCCCCCTAGCAAAAATCCAATTTGCATAGCAAGTGAGGTGACAACGGGTAATAATGCATTTCTTGCACTATATCCAAACATAATTTTTCGTTCTGGAACCCCTTTTGCAATTCCCATTGTGATGTAATCTTCTCCTAGTTGATTAATCATATTTGCCCGCATCCCCATAATCCCACCAAGTCCTGTTAAAAGAATTGCTAAGACAGGTAAGAACGCGTGATACGCAACATCTTTTACATATTCAAATGTGTTTTCTGGGATAAACAAAGGGGTTACAGCATAACCCCGAGGAAAAATGTCTGTATACGCCAATGAATAACTCAAAGCCATGGCAATAATAACGGCTGGAATATTAGACATAATTTGACCAGTCACGGTTACCGTTGTATCGAACTTACTTCCTCGCTTCCAAGCGACAAGTATTCCAACTAATGTATTAAAAACAAACCCTATAATTAAGGCTGTTCCCATCAAAAAGACTGTCCAGCCGGTCCCCCTAGAAACGGCTTCCATAACAGTTTGAGGATAGTTTGAGAATGATAATCCCCAATCTCCTTGAAGAATATTTCCAACATATTTGATAAAACTTATAACTATCGGTTCGTCAGTATTATAACCGAACATTTCTTCAACAGCGCGGATGGTCGCATCATCAATTTGTCCTCCACTTTGATATAGTTCAGCGATATACATTTGAACCGGATCCCCCGGCATAAGCCGAGGGAGAAAGAAGTTTAATGATAAAGCTCCTACAAACGCAATGAGATAAAATCCTAAGCGTTTAATGAAATAATCCATCTTTCTCCTCCTCGTTCGAGCTTATACCTTATTGATTACTCAACTGGTTCTAATGCTAATAATTGTAAAATCTTAGTATCATGTTGGCAGTTTGCCGGTTGGACAAATGGATTATCTTTTGTTGCCCATCCTGTAAAACGGCTGTCGTTATAAACAAACCAGTTTCCATTATAAAGAACTGGAATATTGATCATATTTTCTGCAAAATATTGTTCAACATATGTCACAATTTCAGCTAATCTCTCATCAGATGCCGTTGGCATTTCTGCAATCATGGCATTGATTTCATCATTTACATAGTTTGTTTGACAAACAGACCACCACGTTGAAGTTAGGACACGTGAATCATCCCCTATTGTATCGAAATAAAACTTCCAAATGTTGGAATTCAATCCGTATCCACCATATAACGCATCATGGTTACCAGATTCCCACGTTTCAATAACTAACCCTAAGTCAATAGCCTTAGGCGTTGCGTTAATTCCAATTTCACGCATTCCAGCTGCCGCCATTTCAGCGCCAGCATTCCAATCAGACCATCCGGCAGGCGAAACGATTTCAAATGCAATTTTTGTTCCATCTGGGTTTTCAACAAATCCGTCATTATCAACATCAACATATCCAGCATCTGCTAATACTTTCTTAGCTGCTTCAAGATCATAGGTTGTATTTTCAACATTGGTATTCATTGCCTCTTCATTTTCCCATCCGAATAATGCAGGCGGTAATCCTGTATTGGCAGGAACTTTTGAATCTAAATATCCATAAACAGCTGAATCAATAATACCTTGGCGATCAACAGCCATAGATGCTGCCTTTTTAAACTCAGCATCATTGAATGCTTTTAAGTTATCTTCATTTTTAGTTGCGTAGTTAAACGAAATACGCACAGCATCATTCATTCCGTACCAATATTTTTTATGTGTATCACCTTTTACATAAGTGTCTTCAATATTTGGAATGAAGATATGGGCCCAGTCAATACTTCCTGTTTGTAATAATGATAGGGCAGCATCATTACTATTTGCTTGTGCAACACGTAATTCATCAATTTTTAATTCATCTGCTTTCCAGTAGTAAGGATTGCGACTAAATACCATCATTTCAGGTGTAAATGATTTTACTTCTGAAAATGCACCTGTTACAACAGCATCTGTCATCACATATGTCGCTGGATCTTCAACATCTTTCCAAATGTGTTCTGGCACAATCCAACGTTGATATAACACATCGTTTCTGTGGAAACGATTTTCTTCTTTCATGACAATTTGAACAGTGTAATCATCCACGATTGTAACAGATTCAAGTTTACCATTTTCTCCCCACATTCCTCCGCGATCAATGGTCGGATGATCTTTAAAGATGGTATATGAGAATGCAACGTCCTCAGCATTAAATTCTTCACCATCGCTCCATTTAATGCCTTGACGAACTTTAATTGTTAACGTCTTGTTATCTGGTTCAGAGATAACATCTTCAGCTAACCACATTGTTTCTTTGCTATTATTTAATGTATCGAAAATCACTAATGGTTCATACATAAAACCTTGTACAACTTGATAAGCATCTGCGATAAATGGATTAAGATTTCTGACCCACCCATCATTAAATTCCTGTAAAATTGTAATTGCTACAGGATCTGTTGGTTTTTCAGTGCTTGGATTATCCTCTCCATTAGATTGATTTGTGTCCTGCCCGCATCCAACTAATAAGGCTGAAACAAACACTATCGAGCAGAAGATGCTAAAGATTTTTTTCATTTAAACCCCTCCCATAAATGTCCTACTCTCATGCGGCCCTCAAAAAAATTCCTAATGAGTTGTAGTTGATAAGCCTTTCGCTTATTACACCACCATTGTAACCGGTTTCAGTCATGAGGTCAATTGGACTTTTTTGACTTCGTATGGATAAAAATGATATTTTAATTAAAAAGTTACAGCTCAATAAAGTTCTGACCTTATAAAACAGAAAACGCTTACCTAAAACTAACTTATCCTGCCTTATCGGATTCTTTTTTTGACCACTTGGCGAACATTGTTGTGTTTTGTCTGATAGTTTTTCAGAAAAATCTTCCGTTCTTCATATGCCACTCGCAGACTATTTCTTTTATTAGGGGCAATTCTTTTCACTTTATTGCTATCCCCTCAATAATTAGTAGACACCAAATCTTTTTAACTACCCCACTTCATAGCAAAAAACAGAGTGATAAATTCATCCTTTTTGGGATCTTTATCACTCTGTTTTCATTTCTTGTATTCTTTTTTGTGACTTTGACTGAGACAATTAAACTATTTTATTTCTTCAAGGTCTTTTACTTGGGCGATGACTCTAGCAGGGGCACCTTCCGCTTCAATATAAAGTGGAAAAACCATCACATCAAACGATTTAACCTCTTCTAATAAGCGGAGATCTTTTAAGTTTTCAATGATTAATATTCCGCGTTCTAACCATAATTTATGAATGGCATACGGATACACATCCGGTGAAGGAAAATCCAGACCGACGATCTTTACTTTTTTAGAAACCAAAAATTCTGCAAGTTCTAATGAGACGATTGGGTGATGTATAAAATAACTCGTTTGTTTAAAATAATCATCAAATCCCGTATATAGAAGCACAATATCACCTTCTAAAATAAGTTCCTCATACTGCTTTTTAAGCTGAATCACCGGTTCGTTTCTAACATCAAGTAAACAACCACGACCTATTAATTGTTCCACCGAATAATCACTGACATATATCTTTTTTTCCGTTAAATGACTCGCCACATCTAGATGTGTGCCAATATGCATCCCAGTTTCTAATTTTGAATCATTAAAGCCATCTTGACTTAACGTTTTGTGCTTCACTAATTTTAAGTTATCATCTCCTGGGTATGTCGGCATGCTACTGTCTATCACATGCGTTAAATCAATATACTTAGCCATACTCCCCTCCGCTCAAATGTTTTATGTTGCTCTTTATAAACACTCGTAATAGTCTATCTCATGACCACAAGACGATCAACACGTTGTTTATTTATTATTCAGTATAAGTGAAGTAGGTTAGCATTATACGTATCTTTACGCCGCTTTGTTTATTTTATGGTCTACCCATTCCACCTGGTGCCATGTTGCCTCCTGATGAACCAACATATGAAACAGTGCTAGAAATTGTAAAACTTCCGACTTGTGAACCACCTGAATACGTTCCTGATGTATAGATGCCATCTGCTTCAGTCCCTGTAGAACTTCCACCTGTTGACACCGTATATGTTGAACCTGTTTTTAAGTTAGGTGAGCTAACAATGATATTTTGGAATGATTTTGAAGGAGCGAACGTTAAAACGTCTTCACCACTTGATGATTCAATGTGCACTAATGTGTTCGCCTGTTGTGATTGTGTTAAGGTGATACTCACACCATTTTGAGTTGATGATGTGCTAGTTGTTTGAACCATTCCGGCACTTCCTGCTGCCACTAATATACCACCTGATTGTGTAAAGTTACCATCATAGTCAAGTGATCCATTTCCACTATTTGTTGGTCCGTTGACAATCACTGTACCATCTGTCATGACAATATTACCATTTGAATCTAACCCATCTCCTGATGCATCCACAACAATATATCCACCGTTAATCGTAATAATTGAACTTGAACTTGAGCTTGTATTAAACGTATTTTGTCCAGGACGTCCACTTAAGCCTGAACCATCATTTCCGCCTCCGGCATTAATTCCATCATCACTTGCGACTAAATGAATTGTTCCATCATTAATTGTAATATCTTGACTTTCAATTCCTTCATATGATTTTAAGATATTAATATCACCACCGTTAATGACTAACGTTGTATCCGCGTGAATCCCATCATCTCCTGATGATAATTCAAAATTCCCACCATTAATAATAATTGAATTATTTGTATGAATAGAATCATCTGATGTATCAAGCACAAACGTTCCACCTTCAATGGTAATATCATTTCCTGCTTTTAATCCTTTTGCACTCGTACTATCTTGTGTTTCTGTTGTACTACTTTGCGTCGTAGATGAAGGTTGTCCCCATTGACCCCACGTCGAACTAGTTGTACTACTATTTACACTTCCACCACCTGATGAAAGGGTAAAGACTCCACCTGTAATTGTTAAGTCTGTTTCAGCTTGTATTGCATCCAGGTCAGCTGTCACATTAATTTCGCCACCCTCAATGGTAATATATCCACGTCCTTCATCTGTATCATTTGTCGAACGGATGCCATCACCTGAAGCAACAATATTAATCACACCATCTTCAATTGTCACTGAATCTTTTCCTTTTAAACCATCATTAGCTGCAGTAATTGTAATCGTACCGCTTTTAATTTTTAAATCATCTTTACTTTGAATTCCGTTATTATAGTTTCCATTAACAGTTAATGAACCTGTCCCTTCAATAATTAAATCATCTTTACTAAAAATAGCTGCATTCGGTTCATTGACTGTTTCATCTTCTAATACATAAGTTTGTGCATCGGTAATTACATTTTCTGTCCCATCTGCTAAAACAATGTATGTATTTTTTGCATTTTCAACATAGATAGGAGCTGATGTTAAACTTGTTAAGTTGGCACCATTTAAGATAATTTCAACGTTATCCTCATCACCTGCTGCAACAATAATTTGTCCATCATCAAGTGTTCCACTAATTTCGTATGTCCCAGCTTTCGTAATTCTCACGATGTTATTATCAATTTCAACACCATCACCTGTTACAGTAAAATCATCGCCTAATTGAATATCAGCTGTTGTAGATTGCTGTACTTGCTCCGAATCTGTGACATTTACTGTATCTTGTTCCGTTTGCTCTTCATCATTTGAGCATGCTGCAGTACTTATTCCTAACGTTAAAACAGATAATAACAATAAACCTTTTTTATTCATCATCAAGACCTCCTGATTGTTTTATATAATCTTATCGATTTGTCTTTCATTCGATACTAGTAAGATAACAAATGAATCTAAACGAATGATGAATAATAGGTGATAAGTATGTGAAACTTACACATTCTTTTATCATTTTTTGATTCTTTAGGATAAGATTTAGCAATGACACAATAAAATGGGCTCAAAAAACCCACAGAATAAATCTGTGGGCATTGTTAGACTCTTTTTTATGTTTAGGTTGCGCAAGATTAATTACTTGATAGCTTACAGATTAATATCAAATCATGCATCTTGACTTAGTCCTCTACCGCTTTAATAAACTAAGCGTTCCTTTTATAAACTTAAACCACTTCGGAATTGGCTTTGATAAAGTGAGGCATAGAAACCATTTTCCCCCAATAATTCCTCGTGTGTTCCACGTTCAATGATTTCACCATCTTTGACCGCAATAATGAGATCGGCATTTTGAATCGTACTTAAGCGATGGGCAATAATAAACGTCGTTTTACCTTTCATAAGGTTAACCATCGCCTCTTGAATTTCTACTTCAGTGCGAGTATCAATTGAAGATGTGGCTTCATCTAATATTAAGATAGCCGATTTAGCTAAAATAGCACGAGCAATGGCAAGCAATTGTCGTTGTCCAAGTGATAAATTACTTCCATTATCCGCAAGTACTGTGTGGTAACCTTGCGGTAATTGCTTAATAAACTTATGTGCATTGGCAAGTTTAGCCGCTGCAATAACCTCGTCCTCTGTCGCTTCTAAATTTCCATAACGTATATTTTCTAATACCGAATCGGTAAATAAGAACGTATCTTGTAAAACAATAGAGACACATTTTCTTAGTGTTGTTAATTCATACTCATCAATCGAGCGTCCATCAATTAAGATATCGCCACCATTAATATCATAGAATTTATTTAATAAATTAACAATTGTTGTTTTTCCTGAACCCGTCGGTCCAACAATTGCAATCGTTTGTCCTTTTTTAGCTGTTAGGTTAATTCCTTTTAAGATTTTCTTATGAGGATTGTACGAGAACTCGACATCTTTAAATTCCACCTCTCCTGATTCAATCATTTGAGCTGAGGCTTGCGGTTTATCTTGTTCTGGCTCTACATCCATGACTTCAAAAACACGTTCAGCTCCTGCTAAAGCAGACTGAATTGTATTAGCTAAATTCATTAATTCATTAATTGGACGGTTAAAGTTTCTCATATATAAAATAATCGTAAAAATAACCCCGACCGTAATATCCCAACCTAATAAAATAAAATAAGCCCCACAAACTGCTAAGATTAAATATGTTAAGTTTCCGATAAAGTTCATTAAAGGTCCCATTAGGGCTGATAAACTTTCTGCTAAAATTGCACTTTTTGTTAACTCTTTATTAATAACTGAAAATTCAGCTCCCACTTTCTCTTCCTGAGAGAACAATAAGACTGCCTTTTGTCCCGAAACCATTTCCTCAACATAACCATTTAGCGCCCCTAATTGTTGTTGACGCTCAATAAAATAGGGTTGTGCCCATTTCACAACGAGTCGTGTCGTTAAAAACATAATTGGCGTTGTTAATAGACCGACAAACATTAAACTTGGACTTAATAAAGACATGGCAATAAGCATCCCTACAATCATAATTAAAGCTTGCGTGAATTGTGAGATACTTTGTGACAATGTCATACTAATATTATCGACATCATTTGTTAGGCGACTCATTAAATCACCACTTGAGTGCGTATCAAAATATTTAATCGGCAACGACTGCATTTTTTCAAATAATTCACGACGAATTTTCGCACCCGTCATTTGTGAAATTTCAACCATTAGACGATTTTGAATCCATGTCGTCACCGCCGACACCATATACATGACAACTAAAATAATACAAATTTTGGCTAAACCACTCATATCTCCTACGACAACATAATCATCTACGATATCACCATTATACTTTGTTCCAATAATTGTCACAAGCGTCGAAATAATTCCGAGCAAGACCACAAAAACTAGCATTAGCTTTTTATCCGTTATATAAGTTAATAATCTAAAAAGTGTCTCTTTCGGATTATCTAATTTAACTTTTTCTTTCATCATATTCTGCATACCAGGTCCACCTGGTATCCCTGGTCTAGCCACTGGTGTTGTTTTACTCATTGATAAGCACCTCCTCCCCTAATTGTAAAGCTGCAATACTTCTATAAATATCAGAAGATTTTAATAACTCCTCATGTGTTCCTACATTTGCTATGCGCCCTTGATCCATAACAATAATTTGGTCGGCATCCATCACCCCAGAAATTCGTTGCGCAATAATGAAGACCGTTGTTTCTTTATATCGCGTTTGAATAGCTGCTTGAAGTTTTGCTTCCGTTGACATATCTAAGGCACTACTGCAATCATCCATAATTAAAATTTTAGGATCTTTAACAAGCGTTCTCGCAATCGATAATCGTTGCTTTTGACCACCTGATAAATTTTTAGCGCGTTGCTCAACTCGCGTTTGATACCCGTCTTCTTTTGTTGAAATAAATTCATAAGCTTGGGCATCTTTGACACACTGCTCAATAAATTCAGAAGTCGCTTTGTCATCTCCAAATTTTAGATTTGATTCAATGGTACCTGAGAACAAGATGGATTCTTGAAGCACTACCCCGATAGAATGACGCAACTGTTTTAGGGAAATATCTTTAACATTGACACCGCCAATTAAGACTTCTCCCTCACTTACATCATATAATCTTGGAATTAAATGCACAAAAGAACTTTTACCCGATCCCGTTGACCCAATAATCCCAATTTTTTGACCTTGTTTCGCCTTAAATGAGATATCTTCTAATACGAGTTCACTGCCCTCATTATATTTAAATGAAACATTTTTAAACTCAATATCATATGTCTCTATTTCAGTCTCTTTATCTTGACTAATCGATGGCGTCGCTTCTAATACCTCATTAATACGATCTGCCGATGCATTAGCTCGTGAGAAGTTAATCATTAAGTTAATCGCCATCATCGTCGATCCCATAATCTGAATCGCATAATTGACAAAGGCAATAATTTTCCCAACTTCTAAATCGCCTACATTAACCATGTTTCCACCAAACCATAAAATAGCGACGACCGTAATATTCATAATAAGTGAGGTAATCGGAATCAATAAATAGTTCATATTTTGTGAAACAATACTTACATTCGTTAAATCCTCGTTTGTTCCATTAAAACGTTTCTTTTCATAGGCTTCTAAATTAAATGATTTAATTACGCGTGTACCTAAGATATTTTCTCGCATGACAACATTTAATTGATCAAGCTTCATTTGAACTTGTTTAAATAATGGTGAAGACTTTTTAACAACTAAAACAACAGCTACAACAATAAATGGAATAGCTATCAAAAAGACAGAACTTAACTTTGGTGATAACATAACCGCTAAAATGAGCCCTCCTAAACACGTAAACGGTGCGCGCACGGCCATTTTTAAGGTAATATTCATCATCGTTTGAACTTGTGTCACATCATTTGTTAAACGAGTAATCAGTGATGACGTTTTAAACTTATCTAAGTCAAGAAACGATAATGTTTGAATTTTAGCAAATAATTCTTCTCTAATTTCTTCTCCTAATTTCATCGAAGCTGTCGCTGCGAAAAATGAACAAGACATTCCTGTAATCGCTCCAATGACAGCGACCCCTAACATCATTGCACCAACGCGTAAGACATAATTGATATCTTGATTAGCAACACCCACATCGATAATATCTGAAAGTAAGGCGGGTTGAAGTAAATCCATCGCGACTTCAATTAACATCATAAGCGGTCCAATGATCGCAAAGACAATCGCACTTCCCTTTAAGTATTTAATTAATTTAAACATGAAACTCCCCCTTGATCTATATTAGATTTTGACATTATTTCTTTCTGCGCTTGTCTTCTTTGCTTTAAATTTGCTTCCATTCTGTTAAGGTAAGCAATAACTTGTGTTTTCTCTTCATTTGAAAAACCTTCAAAACACCATTCATCGATGCGATTAAACGTTTTTTCTACCTCTTCTTGTGTCGATTTGCCGTTTTCAGTTAAAAACACATTAATCACGCGTTTATCCTTAACATTCCGTTCTCGAGTAATCAAACCTTCTACTTCCATACTACTTAAGATACTCGTGACGGTTGCCGGTTCTATGTGACAATTTTTTGATATATCTTTTTGGCTACACCCAGAATTAACAAGCAAGAAATCTAATATTTTAGGTTTTCCCTCAGTTAAATTCATCTTATTAAACTCATCACGGGCAACTTTATTCTGAATTTTCATATACGCCATCACTGCGCCGTGTAAAACATGATTCTTCATATGTCTTAGGTTTGCTTTCATTTCGCTGCCTCCAAATTAGTTAGATATCGAATCATTTTATATCTAACTAATTTTTAACATATCTTTTCAACGTTGTAAAGTCCTATTTATCCCCTGCTATCAAATAAAAAAACATGTTAGTCCGTTTTTCTAAACAGACTAACATGTTCCCCACTACTATTTATCACAATTCCTCTAACGCTTTCAATCCACTTTTTGTACAATAAGGTGCTAATAATACTAAATGACTTCTAATACAGTCTTCAACGCTTAACTTTTCAGCACGCATTGGCTCTTGCAACCAGCCAATATGGCTTAGTAGCGTAAACACGATAAAGACATCTAAGACATCATCTTCCATCGTAATCAGTTGATGGTATCGGAGTTGTTTTAAGGCCTGAATATATTGATGTTTTATTTCATCTCTTCTAATTTGATTAATAACCAGAAATTCAGGATGTTCATCATATATGACTTTATTATTAAAATAAAATTTATTCGCTTCAATGGTCTGTAAAATCTTCTGGTTAAATTCAAAGTAGTCTTGAAAAGATTCAACCACTTTATCTCTTTTTAATAATTCAAAACTCTGATTCATGATTTCATTCAATATCATTTGCTTTTTTTTATAATGATATGTGACGTTGCCCACACTAATATTTAACGCTTGAGAAATATCACGCATTTTCACTTGGTGATATCCCTTTTCGTTAAACAGTTCAATCGCAACTTTTAATATTTCATCTTTTGTGTTCATCTAAATCTCACCGCATTCTTTTCCTAACAAATAGTTAGCATTAACCTATTGTCCACTCAAAGCATCTTGCTTCGCTTGCAATAGGTAATGTTGACATATTCTTTACTCTAAATTCTCTCCATTAGACGCAATAACATTCTTATACCAATAAAAAGATTTTTTCTTATATCGCTTTAGCGTTCCATTACCTTGATCATCTTTATCAACATAGATATACCCATATCGTTTACTCATTTCACCGGTTGATGCACTAACTAAATCAATACATCCCCATGACGTGTATCCTAATAAATCAACACCATCCAACTCAACAGCATCTTTCATCGCTTTGATATGCTCGCGCAAATAATCAATACGATAATCATCTTCAACAGTCTCATTAACCAGTTTATCTTTTGCTCCTAATCCATTCTCTACAATAAATAATGGCAACTGATAACGATCATACAAGGTATTCATCGTAATACGTAAGCCAAGTGGATCGATTTGCCATCCCCATTCACTTGCTTGTAAATATTGATTTTTTAACGTAGCAAATACATTTCCTTCTGTTTGCTTACTAATCTCTGGATCAGCACTTGTTAAACGTGATGAATAATAACTAAATGAAATAAAATCAACCGTGTGATTTTTTAGCAATTGTTTATCTTCTTCTGTAATATTTAGTTCTATATTTTTTCGTTCTAATTCCTTTAGCGCATAGTTTGGATAATAACCTCTCGCTTGAACATCAATAAAGAAAAAGTTTTCTCGATCAAGTTGCATCGATTTCCACACATCTTCAGGGGCACACGTATTGGCATACGTATTTCCCGCTGCTAACATACATCCAATCTTATTTTCAGGATCAATCTCATGTGCAATTTTTGTTGCCCATGCACTTGCTAAAAGTTCATGATGAGCAGCTAAGTACTTCAACTGTTCAACATTTTCACCTTCTTCAAATACTAAACCAGCTCCCGTAAAAGGTAGATGTAAAATCATATTAATCTCATTAAATGTTAACCAGTATTTTACTAATCCCTTATAGCGTGTAAATAACACAGTCACTAGATTTTTATAAAAATCAATCATCTTACGATTACGCCAGCCACCATATTCCTTAATTAAATGAATTGGGCAATCAAAATGTGTAATCGTGACCAACGGCTCAATTCCGTATTTTTTACACTCCTTAAACACATTTTCATAAAATTGTAGACCTTCTTCGTTAGGTGTTAATTCATCACCTTTAGGAAAAATACGTGTCCAGGCGATTGAAAGACGAAATGTTTTAAATCCCATTTCTGCAAATAATGCAATATCTTCTTTATAGTGATGATAAAAATCAATTGCCTCATGCGATGGATAATACTGTGTTTCATCCACTGATAAATCCAAGTTCTTACCGCATGCCACATTCCATCTCTTTTTACCATGAGGGGTAATATCTACATTAGCTAATCCCCTTCCATCAACATCATAAGCTCCTTCACATTGATTTGCAGCTGTTGCCCCACCCCATAAAAAATCCTGTCTTAATGTCATAACAATGCTCCTCCTTATTATTTTTAGAGAAGTAAGAGTCTTCCTACTTCTCCGCTCCTAGTTATTTTGTAACGCTAACTTTTAATGTTTTCTGACTTATTATCTTAAGCTTTTAACTTCTTTTGTTTTAACGATGTTTTAGAAACTTCCTTGCTCGGTTTGTTTTCATCATACATAATCCATGTTAGTGTAAAGCTAAATACAATGGCAATTAAGATTGAGATACAAACATTAATAAAATCTGATGTGCTTTGAGCGAGTAATGATGGAAGCGCAAAGATACCTAAACCTCCCATAACTTTAGTTAATACACCCGTAAATCCTACCCATGCACCAGCAAGACCAGCACCAATTAATGAAATAATGAAATACTTCATTCTTGATAACGTAATCCCATAAATGGCTGGTTCTGAGACACCAAAGATACATGAAATCCAAGCAGGTAATGCAATTGCTTTTAAATCTTTGTCTTTTGTTTTCATCCATATTGCAAAAACAACAGCACCTTGTGCCAAAGTTGTTGCCGTAATGGTTGAGAAAATTGGTGTTGAACCTGTTGTCATTAACCCTGCAATGGCAATAGCAACCAAGCCATTATGAACCCCAAAGATTACTAAAATTTGCCACAGTGTTCCTAAGAATAGTCCTGCAACTAATGGACTAAAGCCATAAACAGCCATGATTAGATCAGTAATCACTTGCGTTATCCAGTTTGCAGCAACCCCAATGACACAAAATCCAATTGGAACAGCGATAAACATAACTAGCATCGGAACTAAAAATGTTTTAACGACATCTGGAATCACCTTGTTAAATTTTTTATATAACCACGCTGCCAAAATATTTGTAAAGATAATTGGTAGAACAGTTGACGTGTAAGTGACGTTAATTGTCATTCCTAAAACGCTCAAGTCAACCCCTTGCAAGTCTGGATAAACAAAAGCAGCACCAATCACCGCACCTAAATATGGAGACATACCAAATTTAGAAGCTGATGAGAACCCTAATAAGACAGGAAAGAAGTAAAATAAAGCATCCCCAATACCATTAATAATTTGATACATTCCCTGAGCTTCATTCATTAGCCCTAAAAAGACAAACAATGATAAAAATCCTTTCACCATCCCACTTGCACATAAAACAGCTAAACACGGTCCAAATATTCCAGAAATATAATTTATTAACGTTGCCCACACGCCTTGCTTTCCATGATGATCCACGCTAGTGTTCTGACTTGATAAGTTTGCAACCTTACAAACTTCCTCATACACTTCAGGAACATGATTTCCAATGACAACTTGATATTGTCCACTGCTTTTAACTAAGGATACAACACCCTTTATTGCTTTAACATTTCCATCATTGGCACGCGATTCATCTTTTAAGTGAAAACGCAAACGTGTGACACAATGCGTTAAACTCGAAATATTTTCTTTCCCCCCGATTTGTTGCACAATTTCTTTTGCTAATGCCTCATATTTCCCCATATTAATACGCCTCCTCATATTGTTTCATAACATTCATTTAAAGCAAATTCCTAAGTTAATATTCCCCAACCTAACTTTAGTTACCGCTTACATAATTAAAATACCACCATTTGTAAGCGTTGTCAATAATAGTTAGTACATTTGTCCTATTTTTATTTTCGACGTTATACTGTCTAGTTTTTCAATCTGTTATGATTTCAGCCTGATACCAATCTCTCTATGCTGTCTATCTAAATCTTTCATTATCCTTGTTAATTGCCTCCACTTTAATTCTTATAAGCATCTCCTCCACCCTTCTTCCCTCTCGAAGCAAAGTGTATCTATAAATATGACCGAATACATGTTCACGACTTTGGTTAGCCTCTTTTATAACCGCAGCGCTCACTTTTTTTGCACCATGGGATTTAATTTTTAACATAAAAAAAGATGTCGCAAGCGACATCTTCTTAATCAACTAACTTCCCTGCTTCAACGCAACGTCCGACACGTTGCCCAAGCATCTTTGATGATTCTAATTTTTCCTCCGTCGGTTTAAAACAAACTTTGACAGGGTCTAACACTTTAAACTTTAATTGTTCTAAACGTGCATGCACGTAATCAGGTGCTTCACCGCTCCAACCATATGAACCGAAGGCAGCTCCTATTTTCCCTCCGTGTACAATAGGTGATAAATTTGCTAGCAAATCCCACACAATCGCAACGGCATCACGATTTATCGTTGACGCACCGATTAATAAAGCATCGGCTGTCTTTATTTGTTCTAAAACGATTGGTTTAAGCGCCTCATAATTTTTCACATTTAAGTCATACGCATAAACTTTAACATTTAGATTTTCTGCCAAGATGTTTTCTTCAATCGTTTTTGCCATGAGTTGCGTATAACCATACGCTGACGTATAACAGATAACAACCGATTTTTCATGACACTGTTCTAGTGTTGACCATTGTTTATACGTGTTCACAACTTCTTCAACACGATCATCTAAAACAGGTCCATGTCCCGGACAAATCATCTTTATCTCTAAATTTGAAATGAGTTCAATGGCTTTAATCACAAACGATTTAAACGGTGAGAAGATTGGAACATAGTACTGATACAACGCATCTAAGTATGCTTCATTCTGACTTGCTGGCAATTTAGACATCAACACCTCATCAAATGCATAATGACTTCCAAAAGAATCACATGTAAATAAAAGATGCTCTTCTTCTAAGTAAGAATAAATCGTATCCGGCCAATGTAAATTTGGAGCACTAATAAAGTTTAATGTTTTATCTCCTAACGATAAGGTGTCACCGCCTTTTACAGGATACGTATTAAAGGTCGTATTCACGATATTTTTTAAATAATTAATTGCAACAGGGCTCGCGACAATTGTTAAATTTGGATTTAATTCTAGCATCTTTTCAATTGACCCAGCATGATCAGGTTCTGTGTGGTGAACAATTAAGTAATCAATTTGGTTTAAACTAACAAGCGATGATACTTTATCGATATACTGCTCTACATATTTATATTTAGCCGTATCAACAAGCGCCGTTTTTTCGCTTCCTTTAATTAAATAAGAATTATAAGACGTTCCATATTTCGTCTCCATTACAATATCAAATACTTCAAGGTCATGATCTTGAACCCCAAGCCAGTATACATCATTTGCAATCTTTAACGTTTTCATATAACCCTCCTATTGGCTTCTCCTTAAAATAGCTACTTCTTTTATTTTAAAAGTTATTAAAGGGATTATCCAATCATTTGCACTTTTTTTATGATTCAAAGTTCGACACTATTTCTTGTAAAAAGACTCTTCTTTTCTAAAATTCAAACATAAAACTTTCATTTTCTATCATAATTTGCATAAAAACACGAAAATTTCAGAATACAATGACACGTTTTTTAATATAGTGAATAATATATTTATTAAATGACGCGATCACTGGGGGGTGATGAAAGTGTATCAAAACATAAAAAATCAATTAACACAAATTTCACTTCAGGAACTTGAAGCCTTAAACAAAAAAAATGATTTACGGATTGATTCAAACGTACTTAAACAATTTCATGACTTACTATGTAGCGATTGGGAGAACATCATGGATGAGACATCACTTTCATTAAAACATGACATATTAAGAACCAAACTTTCAATCCATAACGTTTCAAAATTTAATGAACTAATCACAACAATCAAACGCAACATTATTTTTAATAAGTAACAACCAGGAGGTCATTTGTTTAACAGATGGCCTCTGCTTATGTTTAAGCACCTCTCCTCTTATAAAAAAAAAATCCCACCTGCACATTATGGCAAGTGGGATTTTGATTAGTCATTCAAACCTAAAATCTCTTTTAATAAATTAGGATTATATTCACCTTTTCTAAACATTTCAATTTCATGTTTATACGGTGGCAGCTTCGTTTTTGAATCTTCAACTGCAACATAAGGTGTTTCTAAAATTTTCGGCACTTTTTTGAAATCTTTATGATACATAATATATTTTAATGCATCAAATCCAATTTCTCCAAATCCCGCATTTTCATGACGGTCTTTTTTAGCACCTGTGATATTTTTACTGTCATTCATATGAAAAACAGCAATCTGTTCTTTACCAATGAGACGATCAAATGATTCCATTACGCCATCAAAGTCACTCACGATGTCATACCCTGCATCATGTACATGGCACGTATCAAAACATACGCGTAATTTCTCATTGTGAACCACGCCATCAAAAATATGCGCTAGCTCATCAAAACTTCTACCTAGTTCTGTTCCTTTACCAGCCATTGTTTCAAGTGCAATGTTGACTTCTGTATCTTTTGTTAGTACTTCATTTAAACCATTAACAATCGTTTGTAGTCCCACTTCAGCTCCTGCACCAACATGAGCCCCTGGATGTAGTACTAATGTTTTTGAACCAACCGCTTTTGTACGTTCAATTTCTTTTGCTAAAAATTCGACGGCTAACTCATATGTTTCTGGTTTAACAGAGTTTCCTAAGTTAATGATATAAGGTGCATGAACCACAAAATCATTAATTCCGTGCGCCTTCATATAGGCCCATCCCGCTTCAATGTTTAATTCTTCGACGGGTTTACGACGCGTATTTTGAGGCGCTCCTGTATAAATCATAAATGTATTAGCACCGTATGAAACAGCTTCTTTTGCAGAGCCTAGTAACATTTCGGGTGCTGATAATCCAACATGACAGCCAATTTTCAACATGAAATTCTCCTTTACTTACGCTTACGGCGTTCTTGTTTTCTAACTTTATCCATTTTTTGTTTCATTTTCTTTTTATATCCTGGTGATACTGTTTTCGGTTTACGAACTTTAGCGATCGCAATTTTATCGATTTCAGTCATCCCTTTTTCACGTTTTTGACGTGCATTACGTGCATTTACTTCAACGAAATCTCCGTTTCTAATTTCACGGTAGTTAAACTCAATCCCACGACCTTCAAGTTCTACAAGTAAGTTTTCTTCGTTTGTATCATATAACGTAATTGCCATACCCTCATAATTTCCACGAGCTGTACGTCCAACACGGTGAATATAAAACTCTAAGTCTTGTGGTAATTCATAATTGATAACGTGAGAAATTCCTTCAATATCAATTCCACGCGCAGCAATATCTGTCGCCACAATAAATTGATAATCTAAATTACGAATACGTTGCATCATTTGACGGCGATTACGCGGTGTTAAATCCCCATGGATTTGTCCAACTTTTAAGCCTTGTGATGTTAACACATCTGCAACCTCAGCCGCTTTTTGTTTTGTATTAACGAAGATAATCGCTAAATAAGGATTTAATGTTTTTAAAATATTCGCGACAATGTTTGTACGACTACGGTGTTTTGTCGGATATAAGACATGCTCAATTTTAACCGCTGTTTGTTGACGTGGTTGAATATGAATGTGTTCTGGTTGACGCATGTATTTTTTTAAGAATGGTTTTAATCCTTGTGGAATCGTCGCTGAGAAGACCATCATTTGTAAGTCTTTGCTCATTGTACCAGCTACTTGGTCAATATCTGTTAAGAATCCAGTTTCAAGCGTCATATCAGCCTCATCGACAACAAACATGTTTGCTTTATGAACAAGTAACGCACGTTCATTGATTGCTAAGTCTTTAATACGTCCTGGTGTTCCAATAACAATTTGAGGTTGTACCCCTAATTTGTCAATTGTTTTTTGTTTATCCGTTCCACCCACGAAGCGCGCGATTTTAATTGTTTTACCGCTGAATGATGCTAAGTGTTGCGCCACTGAATAAATTTGCTCTGCAAGTTCGCGTGTTGGTGTTGTAATAACAGCTTGAACTTGTTGCACATCTTCATCTAAACGTTGGAAAATTGGAATTAAGAAAGAATGCGTTTTTCCACTTCCCGTTTGCGATTGCCCAATAATATCTTTTTTGCTTAATGCTAATGGGATAACCTGTTCTTGAATTTGTGTTAATTCTTCAAAATGTAAATCTTCTATCGCTTTAATTAAATATGGTTTTAATTGTAAGTCTTGAAAACGTTGCGACATCTAAATCACTCCTCTAGTTGTAGTATTGTTCAATGTTGTCAATTTTAACAGGATGACAGCCACCTTTATTAAAAATTCCTTTTTATACGCACAAATTCTAGTTTACCAAACAACCTCACTATAATTCAACATATATCGCTTATTATTGGGGAAATACGTTGAATTATGATATAATGAAGGCAAAATAAAGATGAGGTGATCCTTATGAACGTAATCAAAATTTCTCCTCGCGGTTATTGTTTCGGCGTTATTAACGCCTTAAACATGGTTCAAGATGCCGCTCTTGACCCAAACATTCCACGACCGATTCATGTTCTTGGCATGATTGTTCACAACGAACACATTACAAAAGCAACCGATAGCTTAGGTGTCATTACCATTGACGATAAACATAAAACACGTGAAGAACTATTAAATCAAATCGACACGGGAACCGTCATTTTTACCGCACACGGTATTTCACCCCATGTGAAACAAAAAGCAATAGATAAAGGATTACACGTCATTGACGCAAGCTGTAAAGACGTGATTAAAACACATGATTTAATGGCACAGCATATTGCGCAAGGATTTGATGTCCTATACATTGGAAAAAAAGGACATCCTGAACCAGAAGGTGCGCTTGGCGTGAATCCCGAGCATATTCATCTCATTTCAAATGATGCTGATTTAGAAGGCTTAACCCTTCAAAACGATAAAATATTAATTACCAATCAAACAACCATGAGTCTTTGGGATGTATTTAAATTATCAGAAAAAATAAAAACCAAATTCCCAACCGCTCAATTTATTAAAGAAATCTGCAACGCCACACAAGTTCGTCAAGAAGCCGTCGCTAACCAAGCAACAGAAGCCGAGTTAACCATTGTCGTAGGGGATCCAAAAAGTAATAACACACAGCGCTTAGCTCAAATCTCTTCAGAACGTGCAAACACACCAGCTTATCGTGTGGGTTCCGTTGAAGACATTGACCTTAACTGGTTAAAAGGAAAATCTACCGTTGCTGTCACATCTGGGGCCTCAACCCCAACACCGGTCACAAAAGAAGTCATTACTTTCTTAGAACAATATGATGAATTCGATTCAAATACATGGGATCAAACGTCACATATTACCCCTGAAAAAGTATTAATTAAACGAAGATAATCAAAAGGGCTGCCATTACTTATCAGGCAGCCCTTTAACTATTTTAACTTCTTTTCAAAATGTTGATAATCTTTTAAGCTATTCCAATCGCCACCCCATGTCCAACCACGGCTCACAAACGCCTC
>DNGE01000137.1:1002-7354 GCA_003486705.1 Bacillota bacterium | reverse complement strand
AACATAAGACACCCCACTAGCTGGCAGCACGACTTCATCTTTAATATATGGATTCATAATCGGATTTAAATCAATCGCTAACCCATAACTATGAAGCGATAACTTCCCACCTGAGGCCATCTCCCTAAAATTAAAACCACTGCTATTATTATCTGCCATCGAATCATCATCAGAACCTTGATAATAATCAATTGTGTGCATTTTTTCAATCGGATATTTCGCTAAAAACAAATCTTTAAAAATCCCAACAACATCGTCCACCACTGCTACATTAACAATGATTTCACCCAAATGAACCATCCCATCATAGCCAATATGAGGAACTTGTACATACCTTAACTCATCATATGTAATCACTTTCGAATCTAACTTTACCGTTTCACTCAACTTTTCACCATAACGCTCTTGTAGCGTCATCACTTTAAATTGACAGTCCACATCAATCATGTCACACACCTCATCCATTTCATCTAAAATCGACTCTGTCTGCTCTTTTTTTGTGGCATCATCTACGTCACTTCCACTTACTAACTCCGATTTTTCATCGTTTTTTGAACCACCCGCATCTAGTGACGTTGAATATTTATCAGCATCTTGATTCCCTTCTTCACCATCCTGCGTCTTTTGTTTAAATGGTTCAAACATATTTTCTAAAAAGGTCTCATCTAACTGACCAATGCCATAGACACCAATAATCACCCAGTTTATACAGAGTACTACCAATACTATATTCAAAACTTTTCTCATGGACACCCTCACAACGACTATAACGATTTGTTTATATTATACCATTTTTTTCTAGACTATCCACCCTTACTGCGTTGTCAAAACTTCACCCCTTACTAAATAAAAAGAAGCAATCTTTAACATAGATTACTTCTTCCGCCACACATTTTTATTAATTTTACTATTAAAACATGACTTTTTTAGTGTTTAATACTGACGCGCATCTTTTAAAAACTGTTCTGCTTTTTGTAAATAAAGTCCCGACACAAACTTAAAATCCACACCAAGATCAGCGCTTAACCCAATTAATTCTTTATACATGGCGACATTATGCCATTGTAAACATTGAAACGCACGCCAAACATAAAGACGCTTAAATTCAGAAGGTTTTGGATCGCGACCTAAATAAACCGGTAAGAATTTAACAGCTAATTCAAACTCTTTATTTCCAACGCAAGCAACATCATATAATGGATCATTGTTTCCACCAAATTCCCAATCAAGTAAATAGACTTGTTCTCCCTCAACCACTATGTTTGAAATTTGGCTATCGTTATGACAAAACACTTTTTCAATTTTGTTTAGTTCTGGCAAATAGGTACAAAACTCTGATTTTAATTCGTCATATTTTGGATCATGTTTAAAGTTTAAATCTAAAACAAGTTGTTCATAACTAGCTAAACGCCCCTCTGGATTATAATCCTTTGTCGCTGAAACATTCGATTCATGTAACCTTTTTAACACACTGGCAACCTCATTTAAGTAATCCTCTGGGTTCTCTTTATCACTTAAGGGTACCCCTTCAACATATTCCGCTAGCTTATAGCCTGTTTTTGTATCTAAATAAAGTGTCTTATTATTAATGTGTAAAACATCCACTTTTTTAATATTTTCCAATTCTTCCACACGATCAACAAATACCTCAGCATTTTTACCGGGAATTCGGAATGTATATTGTAATCCATTGACTTTAACCACATACATAAAATTAGACATTCCACCCATTAATCGGTAAGCCACCTCAACATTATTAGGTTCGACGTGTAATACGTTTGCTGTCACGTCCTTGATCAAATTTTCCATAAATTACACCCCTTTATGTTCATTTATCTCTATTGTAACACAAAAATGTCAAGTCGCGTTTTCGTCCTGAATTTTTGTCATAATATGTAACGGATATCATAACTAAACGCTCAGCATGTCTGAGCTTTTACTTTATTTTAGTCTTGTATGTTAGGTATTGTTTATACATCTCTGGGATCGTCATTTTGGGGATGGCAAATATCGCGATATCTGATATGAGCTTGTTAACGTATTGGGCTAATTTTTTGAATACGCTTGCTCAAATGTTGGGGATGGATGGCTATATCTTAATGGCCTTTATCTTGGGATTTCCAGCGAATGAAATTGTGCTACCACTTATTATTATGAGTTATATGGCCCATGGCAGCATGGTGGATATCAATGATTGTTGGCGTTAAAATCGTTGCTTCTCGCTAATGGATGGACGTGGTTAACAGCTGTTTGAGTGATGTTATTTTCACTGATGCATTGGCCTTGTGCAACGACTTGTTTAACGATTAAAAAAGAAACGCAAAGTTTAAAATGGTCCGCACTATCTTTTATCATTCCAACGATTACGGAGATGTTGATCTGTTTTATGCTTGCATCAATCGCCCGGATCTTTGGTTTGGTTTAAATCGAAAAAAGCTCAAATCCCGACAGGAATCTGAGCTTTTATATATATCAAAAATAGTATTCGGGAGTGGCAATCCTCTTTATCCTATTACTTTTGATCCATTTTACCGTATAACTCAACGATTTCTTCCGCTAATTGTTGGAATGTCATTGATGTCATTAAGTGGTCTTGTGCATGAACTAAAATAACGCTCATGGCTGTTTTCTCTCCGCTTGCTTCAGCTGTAATTAATTGTGTTTGGAATTTGTGAGCATTTACTAATCCTTGACGTGATTGTTGTAATAAATCTTTTGCTGCATCAACGTTTCCTTGCTTACTTTCACGAATCGCTTCCATTGCTAAGTTTTTAGCATCTCCAGCTGTTGCAATAATGTTAAATGAAATTTCCATGATTTTTTCTTCCATTGTTATCTCTCCTTATAACGCTTTATAGCTTCCGATTGTAATATTATGTTTTGTTAAATAATTTTTAACGGTTTCAGCCGTTAAGATTTTATGTTCCTTAATGCGATCTAGCGCATATGATGTTGTTTGAACTAACGCATCATCAACGAAGGCTGGATGCGTCATTAAATCAACAAATTCATACTGTGCGATCATGTTTAAATTTTTCTCAAAGAACGCTTCTTCTACTGTTTCTTTATAAAAAGCATCAATAACAGGAACCACTTTATCATAATCCATTGAATATTCAAATCCCCCACGAATTGGAAGTTGGTATTCTTCAACTAAGCGACGAATAACCGGTTCTAGTCCCTTTAAGGTATGAACGTGATGATGACTATCAAAGTGTGATAAATCAATCCCTAAGTCCTGTAGTTTCTTAATTTGGGCTTTGAACTCCTCATACACTTCATTTATATCAAATGTTTCAATGAGTTCATTTGTGATGCGACGATGGAAATTCCCCGATTCATCGACAATCGTTTTTAAATTTTCAAGCACTGGCTTACCACAACTTAACGTTAAGTGAATCCCACATTTCAACTCAGGATTTTGTTTTAATAATGCTAGTCCATGCTCAACAGCTGACATGTTTGCCATCATAGTTGTTGACTTCACAATGCCATGTTGATGTGCTGATACAATACCATAGTTTACGGCTTCGCTTAATCCGAAATCATCTGCGTTTACAATTATTGTTGTCATCTCTTCCACCTACTTTGTAAATTGAGGTAAATATGTTTTATGTGCTTCCATCATTTCATCTAAGATTGTTTTCGCTAAATCATCAGAAGGAATTAATGGGTTTGTTCCAAGCGCTAATAAAGCGGCATTATAATCACCAAATACGGCTGCTTTTGCTGCTAATTTTTCAAATGTTTTAATCGAACGAAGTAATCCGTCCACTGCATCTGGTAAATAACCAACCGCTAATGGTTTAGGTCCTTCTTTTGTAATTAAACAGCTAACTTCTACTGCTTCATCATGACGGAAGTTGCAAATTGCCCCGTTGTTCACTGTATTAACAACTTGTACATCATGTTTGTCATTATAAATAGAAGAAATTAAATTACAAGCTGCATCGCTGTAATAAGCCCCTCCACGTTTTTCAAGTTGAGGTGGTTTAATTTCTAACGTTTCATCTTTATATAATTCAAATAAGCTATCTTCTAATGCTTTAACGACTTCACCACGTGTTTCCCCTTTAGCGAATTCTTTTAATTCATCTTCTAACATTTCTGTTGTTTTGTAGTAGTAACGGTGATAAGGACAAGGGAATAATCCTAAAGCCTTGATAAATTCAGGGTTGTAATCTAATGCTTTAATATTTTGCATACTAATTTTAGATTCTACAAATTTATCAATTGCTTCTTTTGTCACATCTTTACCGTCAATACGAGCATTTAATCCGTATACCATGTGATTTAGACCGGCAAAATCCATTTCAATACGATTTTTTTCAACTTCCATTAAATCAGCTAAACCATTTTTAACACCGATCGGAACATTGCATAATCCGATGAATTTTTTGAAGTTAGTATAACGATAAACCGCTTCTGTAATAATTCCAGCAGGATTTGCAAAGTTAATTAACCATGCATTAGGACATAATTCTTGAATATCTTTAATGATATCAAAAATAACTGGTACCGTACGTAACGCTTTAAATAATCCCCCAGCACCATTTGTTTCTTGGCCAATAACACCGTGAGATAATGGAATACGCTCATCTTTAATACGCGCTTCTAATAATCCTACACGTAATTGTGTTGTCACGAAATCAGCACCCTCTAAAGCTTCGCGACGATCGTATGATAAGTGAATGGTCATGTCAATTCCAGCTTTTTTCACCATACGTTTTGCTAATGCACCTACTGTTTCTAATTTTTCGCGCCCTGGTTCAATGTCTACTAACCATAATTCACGAACTGGAAGTTCAGCGTGACGTTTAATAAATCCTTCTACAAGTTCTGGTGTATAACTTGATCCTCCACCAATTGTTACAATTTTTACACCTTTATTCATGTTAAGACCCTCCTTTTATATTCTTCATTATTGAGATGCCTGTGGTAACTAGGAAGATAACTCTGACAAGTCTGTTCCTTTCGCTTTAAAGTAGCTACAACAATCACTCAATCCCTTTTTAATAATAATAAAGCAGAAGCGAGCAAACGCTCGCTCTGCCTTTACTGTTAATTATTATTTAGCTGAAGCTTCTTCTTGTGCACGTTTTAAATCAATGCGCTCAGATAAAGCAACGAATGGAAGATAAATCACAACTGAGATTAAGATATTAACGAATGATAATACCCCTCCAGACCAGTGTCCAACCGCCATAGCTCCCCCGAAGATTGGTGGTGTTACCCAAGGAATTTCAGGCATAATTACAGGTGGGACCCATCCCCATTGAATTGCTAAGTAAGAAACAACAGTTGCAACTAATGGTGCTAAGATAAATGGAATCATAAATACAGGGTTCATTACGATTGGTAAACCGAAGATGATTGGTTCATTGATATTAAAGCATGCTGGTAATGTTCCTAAAGCGATCATATCTTTACGACGACGACCTGCAATCATTAACGCAATGATTAAACCGATACATAAACCTGCTCCACCCATGTATACGAATGCATCGAAGAAGGCACCAGCCATAACATGGTATCCATCAGTCGCTCCTTGTTGAGCTAAAGTTGCATTGTAAGATCCTAAGTCCATTGTTAAAGGTTTTGTAATACCTAATGCAATATTAGACCCGTGTAATCCAAATACCCATAAAATATGTACGAAGAAGGCAATTGATAATGCTCCACCTAAACTATCTGCAACATTACGTAATGGTGCTGCTAAGTAAGTGTTAATTAAATCTGTGATGAACTGACCATCTGCAGCGAAACGGATTAACATACTTACGATAGCAAAAATTAAAATCGTTAAGATCCCTGGAATTAATTTAGCAAATGAACGAGCAACTGCTGGTGGTACACCATCTGGCATTTTAATTGTGATTTGTTTAATTCTAGATAATTTAACATATACTTCACCAGATAATAAACCAATAATGATCGCAGTAAATAAGGCGCTTGTTCCAGTGTAGAACCAGTTAATATTCCCCCATGCTTCACCACCAACTTGTGGTGCTGCTAATAAGAAAATACATAATGAAATCATACCAGCTTGTAAACCATCTTCTTTATATGATTTTGCTAAGAAGTATGGAACAGATACTGCAACGAATAATGCCATCGTAGCAATGGTTCCCCACCAGATATCCCCACCTAATTGAGTCCATCCTTCACCAAATACATTCGCCATGAAAGCTTTGTATCCGTCTGATGGCAAATTGTTAATCAAAGTTGCAAATGCCCCGATCATTGTAACTGGAATCATTGCGATAAATGCGTCACGAACCGCAACTAAGTGACGTTGTGCACCGATTTTAACAGCAATCGGTACGATGTACTTGTCCATAAAAGCCATAAA
>DNGE01000137.1:378-830 GCA_003486705.1 Bacillota bacterium | reverse complement strand
TGTACTTGTCCATAAAAGCCATAAAATAATCCATATTTCTTCCCCTCTCGTTTATATGATTTTACTCTCATTTTGATAAAGCGTTTTCTTTGTGGTTAAAAATTTTTAACCGCTTACTTTGCTAATTCTAAAGCACGATTTAAGACAGCTGCCCCGTCACAACGTCCATAGTGCATCATGTTGATGACCTCTACTGGAATACCGTGTGGTTTTGCTAAATCAGTTGCTTTTGGTAAGACATAGCGAACTTGAGGTCCTAATAGTAACACATCACAATTTTGAATTTCATCTGGTAAATTCACTTCTGAAATAGCCCAAATCTTTGCCTCAACCCCAGCTTCTTTTGCGTGCGCTTCCATTTTTGTCACTAATAAACTTGTTGACATCCCCGCAGAACACGCTAACATAATTTTTACCATACTGACACCTCCATAAAATAAAGAACTAAGCAA
>DNGE01000137.1:0-191 GCA_003486705.1 Bacillota bacterium | reverse complement strand
CTCCATAAAATAAAGAACTAAGCAACCCTGAATGTTTATACATACAATACATTTTCTCATCATTGTTTATTTAAATGTATATACAACGTCTTGCTTAATTGTATTATATACCATTTGTATATACATTTCAAGTAATCGTTTACATTTTTTTAAAAAAAATTGATTTTTAAAATAGACAGTCAAATTTTTTT
>DNGE01000090.1:59644-65643 GCA_003486705.1 Bacillota bacterium | reverse complement strand
TTCGAATCCCTTCCGGGACGCCATTATAAATAAATACTTGTGTCTCGGTAGCTCAGCAGGATAGAGCAACGGCCTTCTAAGCCGTCGGTCAGGGGTTCGAATCCCTTCCGGGACGCCATTTATGAATATGTAGAACTACGTGGTTAGTTCTTTTTTTGTATATATAGATATAAAAAATATAATGAAAAAAAAGAGATTCAAAACAATTAGGAGATAAAAATGGCCGTTATTTATGATTTTCCGACTAATTATAAGGAACAACTGCAAAAATGTGATGACTTGATTGAAAAAGGATATGTTGATCAAGCGATTTGTTACATTGAAGATATTGATTTTAAACACTACTTAGCTGAAAGTTGGTTTCTATTTAATAAAAAACTGTTGAGTTGTTACGTGTTAAAGAAAGAATTTGAAATGTGTCAAACACTTATCGAAGCGTTAGAACAACAAAAAACAGTGGATTTAACAGTACGTGCGCATGATGTTTTAGTTCAACTAAAAGTAAATGGTAAATCAGGCGAACATGCGACAAAGCAAAAGCATGCAGAGGAGTTAGGTGTATTATCTTCCTATTATAAGGCTCTGCTTGAATTAATAGCTGAGTTAAAGGCTTATTATGAAAGTTACTGGATGCAAGAGGTAAATAAAAAAATTGATCAACTTATAAATGAGACATCGGTTCAAGAACAGTTTTATATATTATCAGATATGCAAAACTTAACTGTTGAGGAGTTGCAGTCTTGTCAAGAAGAGTTGATTCAATATTTTACATTAGATAGGCATCCCATAACGAAAACTTTAGTAGCTGAGTTACTGATTAAAAAGGAATTAAATTTTAATGTGCTATGGCATCATGATGATGAGGTGGTTGAAATAACTTTAGACGAACAGTTGTTAGATAATGTTCACAATGTCATCACGAATACCAATGAACTATTAGTAGATGTGTACGAATTAAGTGATGAGGCTTTGGAAATAATGAACCAGCAACTCGCATTTTTTTATCAATTTATCTGCCCATTTGAGGCGAAGATTGATAAAATGACAGTGATTAACTTTTTTATTCAGCAATTTGGAATAGAAACTGAACAAAAAAGTGTTATAATTGATTCAAGGGTTGAAAATAAACCTATAATAAACTACACAACTTGTAAACTAAGACAATATCTACTAAGTTTAACATCATTAATATAGCAATTATTTTTTGCGTATGATATAATTTAACAGTTGTAAAAACGATCTTAGCATCAAGTTAACGTATGGAGGTATATTATATGTCAGTTAAAGTTGAAACTTTAGAAAACAACACAGTAAAATTAACGATGACTATTTCTGCTGAAGCATTCGATAAATCATTAGATTCAGCATTCAAAAAAGTATCTAAAAACTTAAATGTGCCAGGATTCCGTAAAGGAAAAATGCCACGTCAAATGTTCGAGAACAAATTTGGTGTAGAAGCATTATATGAAGATGCTTTAGATGTATTATTACCAAATGAATATATCGCTGCTATTGTTGAAGCTGGAATTTCTCCAGTTGCTGCACCACAATGGGAAGTTGAGCAAATTGGTAAAGGTCAAGAATTAATTGTTCATGCAACTGTAGTTGTAAAACCAGAAGTTGAATTAGGACAATACAAAGGAATCGAAGTTGAAGAATTATCAACTGAAGTAACTGATTCAGATATCGATGCTGAATTAAACAAATTATTAGAACAACATGCTGAAATCGTAGTTAAAGATGGAGCTGTTGAAAACGGAGATACTGCTATTATTGATTATGAAGGATTCAATAATGATGTAGCTTTCGAAGGTGGAAAAGCTGAAAACCACCCATTAGTAATCGGTTCAGGACAATTCATCCCAGGATTCGAAGAGCAAGTAATCGGTATGACTGCTGGTGAAGAAAAAGAAATCAACGTAACATTCCCAGAAAGCTACCATGCTGAAGAATTAGCAGGAGCTCCTGTAGTATTCAAAATCAAATTACACGAAGTTAAAGGTCGTCAATTACCACAATTAGACGATGAATTCGTAGCGGATTTAGATCGCGAAGGAATTGAAACGGTTGATGCGTTAAAATCTGATATCGTGAAAATGGTTCAAGAACGTAAAACGACTGAAGCTCGTAACAACGTCATTGATACAGTAGTTGAAAAAGCAACTGAAAATGCTAAATTTGACATTCCTGTTGAAATGATCGATGGAGAAGTAGCTCAAATGGTTAAAGAAGCTGAGCAACGTTTCTCTATGCAAGGATTTAGCTTAGATATGTACTTACAATTTACTGGGTCTGATTTAGAAGGATTTAAAGCACAATTACGCCCAGAAGCTGAAAAACGTTTAAGCTATAACTTAACATTAGAAGCTGTTGTTAAAGCTGAAAATATTGAAGTAACAGATGCTGAATTAGAAGCTAAATTAGCTGAAATTGCAGAAGCTTACGGACGTACAGTTGAAGAATTAAAAGCAACTTTACCGAACTTAGAAGTAGTTCGTGAAGACTTAAAAGTTCAAAAAGCTGTTGATTTCTTAGTTGAAAGTGCAGTTCGTAAATAATTTTTAAAATTAGTTGGAAATAGTATAGTAAAATGAGGCGCGTAGCATTCGTGCCTCATTTTGCGCAATATAAGCTGTGGCAGAAAATGTCTAATATTGACGTTGAAAACTCCTAAAAGTGATATTAGAGGTCATAGTTATATGTATCTAAACATATATTTATATAAAACAAATCACTGTGTGGAGGTGTAAGATATGAATAACATCGATATCACGTGTTCATTCTGCGGTAAAAGTCACGATGAAGTAAATAAAATTATTGCAGGGCCAGGTGTGTATATTTGTGATGAATGTATTCAAATGTGTTCTGAAATCATCGAGAATGAACAAATTGATGAATTAAATGAGGAATTTAAAACGTTACCTAAGCCAAAAGAAATTTTTGACTTATTAAATGAATATGTTATCGGGCAAGAAGATGTGAAAAAGGTACTTGCTGTTGCGGTATATAATCATTACAAACGATTGACTTCAAACACTGAAGTTCATGATGAAGTTGAAATCGCTAAGAGTAACATACTATTGTTAGGATCAACAGGTAGTGGTAAGACATTGTTAGCGCAAACACTAGCTAAAGTTTTAGATGTACCATTTGCAATTGCAGATGCGACATCATTAACGGAAGCTGGATATGTTGGTGAAGATGTGGAAAATATCTTACTACGTCTCTTACAGGCGGCTGATTTCAATGTGGAAAAGGCACAACGCGGAATTATTTATATCGATGAGATTGATAAAATTGCTCGTCGTTCAGAAAATCCTTCAATTACTCGTGATGTTTCTGGTGAAGGGGTTCAACAAGCCTTGCTTAAAATATTAGAAGGTTCTGTTGCCAATGTACCGCCTCAAGGTGGAAGAAAGCATCCAAATCAAGAATTTATTCAAATTGATACAACGAATATCTTATTCTTAGCAGGTGGAGCATTTGCTGGAATTGAAGAAGTTGTAAAACGCCGTATTGGTAAAAAAGTAATCGGATTTGGGGCGGATTCGAAAGCAAATAATTTAACTAAAAAAGAAATATATAATCAAATCCAACCGGACGATTTATTAAAGTTTGGATTAATTCCAGAGTTTATTGGACGTTTCCCGATTATCGGTGCTCTAAAACCATTAGAAGTTGAAGATTTGGTTCGTATTTTAACAGAGCCGAAAAATGCGTTAACGAAACAGTATAAAAAAATATTCTCAATGGATGATGTTGAATTAATTTTCAAAGAAGATGCTATTGAAGCGATTGCTCAAAAAGCTATTGAGCGTAAAACGGGTGCACGTGGGCTTCGTTCGATTATTGAATCAATTATGACAGATGTTATGTTTGAAATTCCATCGACTGAAAATATTTCTCAATGTATTATTACTAAAGAAGTTATTGAGGGTAGCGAAAAACCAACACTTGTGTTCACAGATGGCGTTGCTTAATTTATTTGAAACTGATTGACGTATTATATTAGTTCTAAACAAGGAAGCCGTTGTGCTTCCTTTTATATTTAACCAGATAATTAATGTATGAATGCGTTGCTAAAACACCATAATTTATCAAAAGAGTTGAAAAAAAATCTAAATTTGTTATATTTACATAGAGAGTCCTTTCAACTGATGAACAGGATAAGGTAGAAAAGTAAGTGAGTTAGTTAGTAATAGATAAAATGAGGTGAAAGAATGAAAGTTAACACTCAAGAGGTGGAAAATTATACGTTACCAGTATTGCCAGTTCGTGGTGTTGTACCATTACCTAATACTGAGACACGTTTAGAAATAGGTCGTCCAAGCTCAATCGAAGCATTAGAGATGTGTGAGGATAATAGTAACTATATTATTTTAGTCTCTCAGCAAGATCCGAAAATTGAAATGCCTACGGGTGACGATTTATTAAAGTACGGAACACTTGCCAAAGTAGTGATGAAAATAAAACTTCCAAATGGACATTACAAAGTGAAATTTAATTCATTAGTTCGTGTAGAAGTAGAACAGTTTATTCAAACGGAAGCATATTTTGAAGCGAATGTAAAAACAATGCCTTCAATTAGTAATGATTCTGATGAAGAACAAGCTATGATGAGAGTTTTATTAAACGAATCTGTTGAGAATGGAAGTTTATTATATCAGTATCCAAATGAAGTTTTACCAATGTTACAATTAGCTGCGACACCAGAAAAAGTAAGTGACATTGCTGCGTTTTACTTAAAAATAGCTGAAGCCGAAAAGGTTAAGTATCTTCAAACAGCTGAAGTTAGTGAACGTTTGAAATTGTTGTTAACTGATTTTGAAAAAGAAAAACAGATGAGTCAACTTGAAATATTAATCAATCAAGAAGTTAAAAAATCGGTTGATGAGCATCAAAAAGAGTTTTATTTAAGAGAAAAAATTAAAGCAATTCAAAAAGAATTGGGTGATGATTACTCAAAAGAAACTGTGGGTCAAGAAATACGAGAAAAAATCGATGAGTTAAAGATGCCTGAAGCTGTAAGAGCAAAAGCGTTAGATGAATTAAAGCGTTTTGAAATGCTACCAAGTAATTCGAGTGAATCTGGTGTTGTTAGAACGTATTTAGAATGGTTAGTAGCCTTACCTTGGAGTGAGTCGACAGAAGATAATACAGATATTTTACACGCTGAAACAGTATTAGATAAACACCATTTTGGACTTGAGAAAGTTAAGGATAGAATATTAGAGTACTTAGCAGTTAAGACAATGACGGGTAAAAATCCATCAACGATCTTATGTTTAGTAGGTCCTCCTGGTGTGGGAAAAACTTCTTTAGCTTCATCAATAGCTGAAGCCTTAGGACGTAAATTTGTTAAAGTATCCTTAGGTGGTGTTAAAGATGAATCAGAGATTCGTGGACACCGTCGTACATATTTAGGAGCATTACCAGGGCGTATGATTCAATCTATGAAAAAAGCTGGTACAGTAAATCCGGTCTTCTTGCTAGATGAAATTGATAAAATGTCATCTGATTATAAGGGAGATCCAGCTTCTGCGATGCTTGAAGTTTTAGATCCTGAACAAAATCATCACTTTAGTGACCATTACTTAGAAGAATCGTATGATTTATCAAATGTCTTATTTATTGCAACAGCAAACTATCTTGAAAATATTCCAGCACCACTACGTGATCGCATGGATATCGTTGAGGTGAGTAGTTACACAGAACAAGAAAAAGCAGAAATCGGTAATAAACATTTAATCCCACGTCAATTAGAAGCACATGGGTTAACAACTGAGCAAGTTGTTTTTGAAGAGACTGTTATTTTAGATTTGATTCAATATTACACGCGTGAAGCTGGTGTGCGTCAACTAGAACGTGTTGTTGGTTCAATTTGCCGTAAAGCTGCGAGAAAACTATTAGCTCAAAAACTTGATACGATGACGATAAATACTGAGTCACTAGTTGAATTACTAGGGAAACATAAGTTTAAACATGGTATAATTGAAAGT
>DNGE01000090.1:56399-59351 GCA_003486705.1 Bacillota bacterium | reverse complement strand
GGATCAGGTAAGATGGTTCTGACTGGAAAGCTTGGCGACGTCATGAAAGAATCAGGAACTGCCGCTATTAGTTATGTAAAAGCTAATGCTCAGAAGTATGGTATTGATCCAATGTTATTTAAAGAACATGATTTACATATCCACGTACCAGAAGGAGCAATCCCAAAGGATGGTCCATCAGCTGGGGTAACAATGATTACGGCATTAATTTCAGCTTTATCTGGGAAACCAGTGAAGCGTGAAGTCGGAATGACAGGTGAAATCACATTAAGAGGTCGCGTGTTACCAATTGGTGGATTAAAAGAAAAATCTATTGCCGCACATCGTGCGGGTATTAAAACGGTTATTATGCCAAAAGATAATGAGAAAGATATTGATGATATTCCAGCGAGTGTGAAGAACGAATTAACATTTATTCCAGTGGCATCTGTTGAGGAAGTTTTAGCACACGCATTAAGATAAGGTGTTGATATAAATGGAAGTAGTAAAAGCAGAGTACATTAAAGGAGCAACTAGACCAGAGCACTATCCAGAAACTGACTTACCTGAGTTTATTTTTGCAGGACGTTCAAATGTAGGGAAGTCATCGTTTATTAATTCCTTAACAAATCGAAAACACTTAGCAAAAGTTTCAGGTCGACCTGGAAAAACACAAGTGTTGAATTTCTTTAATATTAATGATGTGATGAATTTAGTCGATGTTCCAGGTTACGGATATGCGAAGGTTAATCGTACAATTAAAGAACAATTCGGTCGAATGATTGAAAATTATTTAGTTGAACGTGAACAATTGATTTTAGGTGTCTTATTAGTCGACTATCGTCATAAGCCAACAGCTGAAGATGTTGCGATGTATCAAACGTATAAATACTACGAGATTCCTACACTTGTTATTGGAACAAAGAAAGATAAGATTAGTAAAAACCAATACAAAAAGCATGAAAAGGAAATCAAAGAGACGTTAGGATTTGAAGAAGGCGATGTATTTGTCGGTTATTCTTCTGAAACACATGACGGTCGTGAAGAAGTATGGGAGATTTTTAATGATTTAATTCAGCAATATCATGATATTATTGCTGAAGGTGGTTACGACGAAGACGAATTCGAGTACGACGAAGATCAATATTAATAAATAATCGGAGAAAGGGTGTTTAACCTTTCTCCGTTTTTATTTATATGAGGTTGAGAAGTTACCGTATAAAGGGAAATGAGTTAAAAAGTCGTAAAAATTTAGAGTTGATGTATCATTTATTGACAATCTTTTGAAGACTTAGAATATAAACTAACAGTTAGAGTAAAAATAATATGAAATAAGTGTGGTAATCATGACAAAAAGAATAAAATTAAGGAAAAAATATTTATTTAGATGTCCAGATATTGTATAATTAGTGGTGAAAAGTGGTTGATAATAGCTAGTTTGTGGTGAAAAGTGGTGAGAATAAATGTTCATTGGTGAATTTCATCATAGTATTGATACAAAAGGTCGTATAATCATTCCTTCTAAGTTTAGAGAAGATCTAGGCGAGAAGTGTGTTATTACAAGAGGTATTGACCAATGTTTGTTTATTTATACATTAAGTGAATGGCAACAACTTTTAGAGAAATTAAATGCTTTACCTGTTAATCGAAAAGATGCTCGTCAGTTTGTGCGTTTCTTTTTATCTGGAGCTATTGAATGTGATTTTGATAAACAGGGAAGAATAAATATCTCAGCACCATTAATTGAGTATGCTCAATTTGAAAAAGACTGTGTTATTATCGGCGTCTCGAATCGAATAGAAGTTTGGGAAAAAACAAAATGGAATTCTTATTTTCAAGAATCTGAAGAAATTATTTCAGATATTGCTGAAAATATTGGTTTTGATTTATAGGAGGTATCATCATGTTCAATCACTACTCAGTATTACTTCGTGAATCAATTGATAACTTAAATATTAAAGAAGATGGAATTTATGTTGACTGTACGCTTGGTGGAGCAGGTCATAGTAGCGAAATACTTAAGCGTCTAACAACAGGCCATCTATATGCATTTGATCAAGATACATTCGCTATTGAAAATGCGAGAAAGCGTTTAGAAGCTATCGGAGATAATTTTACAATCATTAAAAGTAATTTCGTTCATTTAAAAGATGAACTAGCGCATTTAGGTGTGAATAGTATCGATGGTATTATTTTTGATTTAGGTGTCTCGTCACCACAATTTGATACGCCTGAACGTGGGTTTAGTTATAACTACGATGCTAAACTTGATATGCGAATGGACCAAGAGGCTGATTTGTCAGCTTATGAAATCGTAAATGAATGGGAATATAAAGATATTGAATTTGCTTTACGCGTTTATAGTGATGAAAAGTTCTCGAAACAAATTGCACGTGCGATAGAACGCACACGTGAAAAAAAACCGATTGAAACAACATTTGAATTGGTTGATATTGTTAAAACTGCAATTCCTGCACCAGCAAGACGTACGGGGGGACATCCGGCGAAACGAACATTCCAAGCACTTCGAATTGCTGTAAATGATGAATTGAAAGTATTCGAATATGCATTAAAAGATGCTATGGATATATTAAATGTAGACGGTCGTGTAGCTGTTATTACGTTCCATTCATTAGAAGATCGTATTTGTAAACATATGTTTAAAGCGAGAAGTGAAGTAAAAGATTTTCCACGTGGATTACCAATTATTCCAGAGGAATATCAACCAGAATTTAAAGTTATTAATAGAAAACCAATTATCGCAGGCGAAGAAGAATTGACTGAAAATAACCGTTCACATTCTGCAAAGTTGAGGGTTGCGATGAAGGTGAAATAATAGGGGGCAAGGCAAATGAGTGCAGCAGTAAAACATGTAAAACAAACTGAACAAGTAGAAATTAACAGAAGAGAACGAAAACTTGTTAAAAAATCTATTGTTAAGAAACGTAAAAGTATATATTCACTTCATACGTT
>DNGE01000090.1:53609-56173 GCA_003486705.1 Bacillota bacterium | reverse complement strand
GCAGCAGCATTTGTGTTGCTAGGCGGACAGCTGTATTTAGATGCGAAAATTAATAAACTTCATTATGAAACTGAAACAATGAAATTGAATATTGATAAACAATCAGTTATGAATGAAGAATTATACGCTAAAATTGCTGAGTTATCTACTTATACACGTGCAATGGAGATTGCTAAAGAGAATGGACTTGAAACATTTAATAATATTATCAGTCTAGGAGAGTAATTTTAATGGTTGAAAGTAATTGAGGTAAACTCAGTTATTCATGAGGGTGGTTGAAATGAAACAAGATAAAAGACTAAATAATACAGGAAGATGGATGCTAGTTTTAAGTGCATCTGTCTTCTTGTTATTTTTTTTATTAATCGCATATAATTTTATCGCCATTGCAGTCACGGGTGAAAAATTAGGACATGATTTAAATCAATATGCGTTAGATGTTTATTTAGTGAAAGAAACTGTACAAGGAAAGCGCGGTACGATTTATGATCGTTCAGGACAAGCATTAGCCGAGCAGTTAACATCATATACGGTTTATGCTAATCTATATGAAGATTATGGAGATGTGGTTGAAGATTTTGAAAAGACAGCTGAGCAGTTAAGTGAAGTTATTGATTTAGAACCTAGTGAAATTGTAGAAATCTTGTCAAAGGAAGATCGGAAGCAAGTTGAATTTGGCCGTGCTGGAAGACAATTAACCTATTTAGAAAAAGAAAAAATCGAGGAAATGAACTTATCAGGAATTCGGTTTACTGAAAACGTTAAACGTTTTTATCCAAATGGCGTGTTTGCCTCTCACACAATTGGATATACAAAGTGGGATGAGCAAAATAGTGTCCTGATTGGTGAAATGGGAATTGAAAAATATTTTGATGAATATTTAGCTGGCCAAAATGGTGTGATTGAATATTTGAAAGATAAACGCGGTTATGTGCAACCTAATCGTGAAGAATATGTGATTGAACCTGTCAAACATGGTCTGGATATTAGTTTGACGATTGACTCGACGATTCAAACCTTTTTAGAAGAAGCAATGGAGAAAGTATACCAAGAATCTAATCCAGAAAGTATTGTTGCAATCGTCGCTAATCCTAAAACAGGTGAAATTCTAGCGCTTGGAAGCCGAGGGAGTTTTGACCCAAATATTCGTGATATTGAAAATTATAATAATCCAGTTATTTCCGATCCTTTTGAACCGGGTTCTACGATGAAAATATATACGTATGCGGCGGCGATTAATGAAGGGAAATATAAGGGTGATCAATATTTTCAATCGGGTTCTCGCCTTGTAAATGGGGCGACAATTCGAGATTACAATCAGACGTGGGGAACTATCACGCTTAATGAAGGATTCTATCGATCATCTAATACAGCTATTATTGATATTTTAACTAACCAAATTACACCGGAAACAAATCTTGATTATTTGTCTGCATTTGGGTTTGGTTCGACAGTTGGCTTGCCGCTATCGGGAGAAAGTGCCGGAACAATGCCAACAGATTGGGATATCACGCAAAAAATGACAGCTGGTTTCGGGCAAGGGATCTTAACAACGCCAATGCAACATATTCAAGCGATTACTGCTATTATTAATGATGGAGAAATGATTAAACCACAAATTATTAAGCAAGTGTATGATCCTAATGTGGATGAAATTGTTTATGAAACACAACCGATTATTGCTGGAAATCCAATTACAGCGAGTACAGCAGCACGTGTACGAGAGTTAATGGTTGGAGTGGTTGAGCATGAAACTGGTTCTGGTAAAGCATATGTGCTAGATAATTTTACAAGTGCAGGAAAGACTGGGACGGCGCAGATTGCAAATGGATCAAGTGGGTATTTATCAGATAATTATGTGTATAGCTATATCGGTTATGCTCCAGCTGATGATCCTGAGCTTGTGATGTATATTGCGACGGATAGACCAGAGAGTGGTGGGCACGACATGAACTCTTCAATTTACAAGTATGTTATGCAAAATTCTTTGATGTATTTAGGTGCTGAAAAAACTCCAATTACGGATATAAAAGATGTCTATTCAAAAGTTGAAATTGGTAATTACATAAATCGTGAAGTAGATGATGTATTACAAGAGATAACTGATTTAAATTTAGAACCGGTTCTTATAGGTAACGGAACGAAAGTATATGCACAAAATCCTACAAAAGATAGTCTTGTGATTGAGGGGAGTAAGGTTTTCGTTCAAACAAGTGACCAATTTGATTTACCTGATTTTAATGGGTGGACAAAAGATGATGTTTTTAAGTTTTGCTCACTAACAGGTATTAAGGTTAACTTTGAAGGAGAGGGACATGTTGTATCACAGTCGATTGCTCCAAATCAAACGGTGACAAAAGACGTAACCTTAAGTGTTGAGTTAACCCCCTATAGCGATTCGAATCAGACCACAAGTGATTCAGAAGATGAAGTATTAGATTCGGATGAAGAACTTCTGGATGAATCTGAGGAGTAGTTATAAAATTAAATAGTTCGTAAATTTGATTGTATTTTAAATGAATCATTTATGAAAAAAGACAAGTTATTCGAGAACTTGTCTTTTT
>DNGE01000090.1:53283-53438 GCA_003486705.1 Bacillota bacterium | reverse complement strand
TTATTCGAGAACTTGTCTTTTTTGTTTGTTCTACTTAAGTTTGTGGATGATTGTGGTGTTCACAGTGTTGTATTTTGTGCTATTGATTGTCCTTTTTTCTCCGACAATTTAATTTTTTTATAAATGAATCGTGTAAAAAAATAAAGATAATTGAA
>DNGE01000090.1:48981-53047 GCA_003486705.1 Bacillota bacterium | reverse complement strand
TTTTTGAAAGTGAATGATAGTTGAAATGTATAAAAAGGTTGTCCTTGCCCTTTACTGTACTAAAATAAAATACCCTTCATATAATTAGTATGTATATTTAAAACTGACCAAATAATATTCATAATATTTCAAGGGGGAACGATATGAAGCAGTCTATTACAATACAACGCCGTCTTATTATTTTACTTTCAATTTTTTCAGTTTATTTTATCGCTTTATTTGCAAGACTTGCTTATTTGCAGATTTTTAGTTCAGATACTTTAGTTGAAAAAGCAGAAGACTCCTGGTCTAGAGATTTACCTATCGAGGGACAACGTGGGTTAATATATGATAGAAATCATGAAGTAATCGTTGGAAATGTTGTCGCACCATCTGTTATTGTTATCCCAAGACAAGTTGAGGATGTTGAAAAAACAGCACAAGTCTTAGCAGAAATTTTAGAAGTAAGTGTTGAAGAAGCAACAAAACATGTAACGAAAAATGTATCAGTTGAAAGGATTCAACCTGAAGGAAGAAAATTAACATTAGAAAAAGTACAAGCGATTCAAGATGCTGACTTAGCAGGCGTATACTTAGTAAATGATGTTAAACGAGAATATCCTTATGGTAGTTTATTAGCGCATACCCTTGGTTTTACTGGGATTGATAACCAGGGTATTACGGGATTGGAGTATGTCTATAATGAATATTTAATGGGGTCAAAAGGGATATGGCAATATTTTTCTGATGCAAAAGGTAATGAATTGTCACAATTTTCTGATGAGTATACACCTGCATCAAGAGGGTTAGATATCGAATTAACTATTGATTTGCATTTACAACAAATCTTAGAGCGTGAAATGGATAATGCTGTCGCTAAGTATGAGCCTGATCAAATGATTGGTATTATTATGAATCCAAAAACAGGAGAAATTTTGGCGCTCTCTTCAAGGCCGACGTATGATCCTGAAAACTATCAGGATTATGATCAAGAAGTTTATAATCGAAATTTACCAATTTGGTCGTCATATGAACCGGGTTCTACGTTTAAAATTGTAACCTATGCTGCAGCGCTTGAAGAAGGTGTCATGGAGCTTGATGAAACATTTAATGATCCAGGCTATGCCATTGTTGATGGACAACGAATAAGGGACTGGAAAGCCGGAGGACATGGTGAACAAACGATGTTAGAAGTTATCATGAACTCTTGTAACCCTGGATTTATTGAACTAGGGATGAGACTTGGTAAAGAGAAGTTGTTTGAATATATTGAAGCATTTGGCTTTAATGAAAAAACAGGTGTTGATATGTTAGGTGAATCACAAGGGATTATTTTTGACCCTGATAACATTGGAAATGTTGAATTAGCTACATCAGCGTTTGGACAAGGTAATTCAGTGACACCTATTCAGTTAGTGACGGCCGTAAGTGCTGCTGTTAATGGAGGGTATTTGATGCAACCATACGTGGTAAAAAGCATGTTGAATCCGTATACGAATGAAGTATTGTATGAAAGACAACCTCTAGTTAAACGTCAGGTCATTTCGGAAGAAACATCAGAAACAATGAGATATGCACTTGAAATGGTAGGGGCACAAGGTAGTGGTAAGGGCGCTTATATTGACGGTTACCGTGTAGGTGGAAAAACAGGTACTGCTCAAAAAGCAAAAGATGGAGCTTATATTAGTGGGGAGTACATTCTTTCTTTTGTCGGGATTGCACCAATGAATGACCCAGAGTTAGTCGTTTATATTGCAATTGATAACCCCAAAAATACAATTCAGTACGGTGGGGTTGTTGCGGCGCCAATAGTTAGATCAATTTTGGCTGAAGCATTACCTTATATTGGTGTTGAACCACAAACGGAACAAATTGAGAAGGAATACACTTGGTTGGATACAAAATATGTTACGGTACCAGATTTAGTTGGAAAAACAAAATCAGAAGTAACAGACTCATATCTATATAACTATGAGTACTATGGGACAGGTACAAAAGTTGTTTCACAATCACCTGAAGCTTATTCGAGAACAATAGAAGGTGGAACAATTCGTTTATATTTGGGTGAGTAATATGTATAAGGGGTGTGATTGTTATGGATTTAAACCATCTGAGTCATTTAATAGGCTATGAATTACTAGGTGAGAATTTAGAAATAAAAAATATTGTTTATGATTCACGTGAAGTTGTTGTTGGGAGTGTGTTTTTTGCAATATCAGGAGTTGAGGTGGATGGGCATCTCTTTATAGAAGATGCTTTTAAAAAAGGTGCGATCGCTGTCGTAGGTGAAAAAAATTATAATGGAGCTGGAGAATATTTTAGGGTTCCAAGTTCAAAAAAGGCATTAGCAGTTGTGGCTTCCCATTATTATCAGAAGCCATCAAAAGACCTTAATTTAGTAGGGGTGATTGGGACAAATGGTAAAACGACAATTACCTACTTAATTCAACATGTGTTTGAATGTTTGGGGATTGATACAGGGTTAATTGGAACGAATGGGTCATGGGTCGGACAAAAAATTCAAGCCTCACATACAACCCCAATGAGTCCTGATTTAAATGAACTTCTCTTAGAGGGTGTTAAACATAATTTGAATTACATGGTTATGGAGGTATCGTCACATGGAATTAAAGAAAATCGAGTTGATCAAATTGAGTTCGATCGTTTGATATTTACGAATATAACAGAGGAACATTTAGATTATCATAAAACGTTTGACGATTATTTGTTTACAAAAATGAGACCATTTATCCAATTTAATGATTATGATTTAGACAAAACGGCAATTATAAATTTAGATGATGAACATTCAGGGTATTTTATTAATGTTTGTAATGGAAAGGTTCTAACTTATAGTTGTAATACTACGGCTGATATATGTGCAAAAGATATTGTTTATAAGCTAGAAAGTAGCGAGTTTAAGTTATATGTAAAAAATAAATACATAACAAATGTTGAAATCCCTCTGTTTGGAAAATACAATATTTATAATGTACTCTCTGTCATCGGGTACTTTTATTCACTAGGTTATGATCCTAAACTAATTTCAAAACATCTTGAGAATATGCCAATCGTAGAAGGGCGTTTTGAATATTATAAAACGCAAAATAATATTACAATTGTCATTGATTATGCACATAATCCAGATGCCATCTTTCAAGTTCTTACTTGTTTGAACACGATAGCAAAAGGTAATATTATTACAGTGCTAGGTGCAGGTGGAAATCGTGATAAGACAAAACGTAAAGTCATGGGTAAGCATTCTACGTACTTATCTGACCATGTCATTTTCACAAGTGATAATCCTAGAAATGAAGACCCGTTAGCCATAATTTACGAGATGCTGACGGGGGCAAGTCATCAAAATTATACGATTGTTGTTGATCGTGATAAAGCTATCGAAGCAGCAATAGAGATGGCGAAACCGAAAGATATTGTGGTTGTACTCGGAAAAGGGCATGAAAAAACTCAAAATATTAATGGTAAAATTGTCCCATTTAGTGATAAAATAGTCGTTGAAGAAGTGATTAGAAAAAGGGGTATTTAAACATGTCAAAATCAATATTATTCGTATTAATAGTCTCATTTTTTATTGCAGCACTAATCGGACCAGTCTTTATTCCCTTTCTTCATCGATTAAAGTTTGGTCAGGCTATTCGTGAAGAAGGACCTGCTTCACATAAGAAAAAATCAGGTACACCAACAATGGGAGGATTAATTTTTATTACTTCTATTGCATTAGGGATTATCATCACAACGATTTTCACCGATTATGCGACAATGAGTAATGAGTTAATCATTTTATTACTTTCACTGGTCGGGTTTGGTGCCATTGGATTTGTAGATGACTTTATTATTGTAGTTAAGAAAAATAATGAAGGATTAAAACCAAAACAAAAATTACTAGCACAGTTAGTTGTAGCTTGCCTATTTTTCTATTTATTCTTAAAAAGTAATTACTCAACGGCCTTATCATTCTTTGGGTTGTTTGAAGTGAATTTATATTGGGCATATGGATTGTTTATCCTGTTTTGGATGGTTGGATTCTCTAATGCTGTCAATTTAACAGATGGATTAGATGGATTAG
>DNGE01000090.1:26426-48796 GCA_003486705.1 Bacillota bacterium | reverse complement strand
CAGATGGATTAGATGGATTAGCAACTGGGACAAGTGTTATTTCATTCGGTACATTTGGTATGATCGCACTGGCGCAACAGCAAATGGATATTGCTTTGTTCTGTTTTGCTGTGGTTGGAGGATTGCTAGGCTTTTTAATTTTTAATTTAAATCCAGCCAAGGTATTTATGGGTGATACAGGTTCTTTAGCTTTAGGTGGCGCCATTGCAGCAATATCTATCTTGTTAAAGCAAGAACTAGTGCTTGTTATCATTGGTTTAGTGTATGTTATTGAAACTTTATCAGTTATTATTCAAGTTAGTTACTTTAAACGTACGAAAAAACGTATATTTAAAATGGCACCGTTACATCACCATTTTGAATTGTGTGGTTGGAGTGAGTGGAAAGTAGTAACTGTCTTATGGCTAGTAGGACTGCTTTGTGGTCTATTAGGATTATTTATTGTCATTTAATATTGTCGTGATAAAAGGAAGATAATCATGAAACAAATAAAAAAGTATGAAAACAAAAAAATATTGGTTATGGGATTGGCCAAAAGTGGAAAAGCGGCAGCAACCATTCTAAAGCAATTAAATGCTGAGGTCGTAGTGAACGATATGACGCCTCTTGAAGAAAATGCGGATGCAAAAGAAATGGTAGCTCTAGGTTTTGAAGTCGTAACGGGTGGTCACCCAGTTGAATTGTTAGATCGTGGGTTTGATTATATTTTTAAAAATCCAGGAATTCCGTATCGTAAAGTTCCGTTGCTAATGAAGGCTCAAGAACTAAAAATCCCTATCTTAACCGAAGTACAATTAGCGTATGATATTTGTGAGGCTCCATTTATTGGAATTACCGGAACAAACGGAAAAACAACAACAACAACTCTAATTTATGAGATGTTAAAGCTTGGGAATCGTGAACCTCTAATTGCAGGTAATATAGGGGAAGTAGCAAGTTTAGTTGCACAAAACGCTCAATCTTCAAATGTATTAGTAACAGAGTTATCGTCATTTCAATTAATGGGAATCGACGATTTTTCACCGGCGATTTCATTGTTATTAAATATTACGGAAGCCCATTTAGACTATCATACAGACATTGAAGAATATCGCCAAGCAAAGTTAAATTTAATAAAAAATCAAACATCAACTGATTTCTGTGTTTATAATTTAGACGATCACATCATTGTCGAAGGAATTAGCTCTGCTACGTGTCAAACTGTGCCGTTCTCATTGGTGCAAAAAACAAGTGGAGCCTATGTCCAAAATAATGGGATTTATTTTAAAGATGAGTTTATCATTCATTTGAGTGAAGTATTACTTAAAGGTGATCATAATATCCAAGATATTTTGGGTGCTGTTGCCGTCTGTAAATTGTATGGTTGTGCAACGAATGCAATTGCTGAAGTGCTTAAGACATTTACAGGTGTTAAACATCGATTACAGTTTGTAAAAGAAGTAAAGGGTGTTAAATATTATAACAATTCTAAGGCGACAAATATGATTGCAACTGAAACATCTTTAAAAGCTTTCGAAGAAAATATTATTTTAATTGCTGGAGGTCTTGATCGTGGTCATGATCTAAGTGGTTTAATACCGTATTTTGACCGTATTAAAGCTATTATGTGTTACGGTGAAACGAAAGAACGTATTAAAATCTTAGCTGATGAACACAATGTACCATGTATGTCGTTTGAACAATTGGATGATTGTGTTAAAGAAGCAAATCAGTGTGCAAAAGAAGGAGATATTGTGTTATTATCTCCAGCTTGTGCAAGTTGGGATCAATATAAAAACTTTGAAATACGTGGTGACCACTTTATTGAGCTAGTTAATAAATTAACTGAGGTATAGACGTTATAAGTAATTAACGAATATAATTATTAGTTTAGGAAGAACAATAAGTGGGATAAAATAAAATATCATGATAAAAAAGTAAGAATCTAACACAGATTCTTACTTTTTTTTGCACGCAGTAGTGCAAAAAATAGAATTTTATTATCAGAAAAGAATTTTATGAATACATTAATAATGTGAAAGATGGGCAAAAACAAAAGCACCTAAGTGATTAGGTGCTAAGTAAAGTAGTTTAGTTATTGGGTGTGTCTACTTATATTTAAGATAATACCGATGGACAGCAGTGTAATCGTTAATGAAGATCCCCCATAACTCATTAAAGGAAGTGTAATTCCGGTTACGGGTAACAAGCCGATAACAACACCGATATTAATCATGACTTGAATCATGAGCATAGACATGATTCCAACAACGAAATACTTTGCAAATAAGTCTTCGGTTCTAAAAATAATATAGGTACATCGAACAAAGAAAAAGGCAAATAATGATAAGACCCCAATAGCTCCAATAAATCCTAACTCTTCTGATACAATGGCAAAAATAAAGTCTGTTTGAGGTTCTGGTAGGTAGTAGTATTTTTGAACACTATTTCCTAATCCAACACCAAATAGTCCGCCAGGCGCAATAGCAAATAATGATTGGATAATTTGAAATCCTGAACCAAGTTGATCACTCCACGGATCTAAGTATGAGGTAATGCGAGCTAAACGATACGGTGCAGAGAGAATGAGTACAACAATTCCGCCTAATCCGGTTAACATAAAGTAGACAAAGTAACGAATAGGTACGCCACAAACGAACAACATGACAATACCTGTACATACGATAACCATCCCACTTCCAAAATCGGGTTGAAGCATAATGATCCCAAAGACGAGGCAAATAAAAAACATGAGAGGAATAACGCCCTTTTTAAATGATTTCGCCTCTTCGGCGTAATTGCTCATGTACTTAGCTAAGAAGATGATGAGTCCAAGTTTAACAAACTCAGATGGTTGAAGTGAGAATGCACCGATTCCAATCCAACTTCGAGCCCCTCCTCTGACCATCCCGATTCCGGGTACAAGTACTAATGTGAGTAGGAATACGCTACCTAAGAATAATAATGTTGCATGTTTTTTATAGATATTATAGTCGATACGAGAAACGAATAACATCCCTACAACACCAAGAGCAGCAAATAAGGCTTGCCTTTTAAAGAAGTACAAGGCATCATCGAATTTATATTCAGCCCAAATATAAGATGATGAGAGGACAAATATCAATCCAATCGAAGTAATCGTGAGCGCTATAATTAGCGTCAGTAAATCTAAAGAGTGTAATTTTTTCATAGATAATCACCTTTATTTCAGAATATATATAGTAATGTATATGTGATAAAGTTGTAAATTTTCATTAAAAGCATGTATTTGTAAAAATAATATAGATGTTTCAATAAATGATTCAGCATATGCTGATGAAAAAAGACTAATATTTATTGATATTGTAATTTCTTCTATCTAGTCGTTGAAAAAATATGTTACAATAGAAGATGATTATTGTCTAAATTAATGAATGAATATGGAGTGGTAATATGCGCATCTTAGTTTCAGGTGGTGGTACAGGTGGCCATATCTATCCTGCACTAGCTTTAGTTAGAGCGTTTAAAAATATATATCCTGATACGGAAGTATTGTATATCGGGACAGAAAATGGATTAGAAAAAGAAATTGTAAGTCGCGAAGGCTTACCGTTTAAAAGTATAGAGATTGCTGGTTTTAAACGTTCATTGTCATTAGATAATGTGAAAACAATCATGAAGTTCTTAAAATCAGTTGCCGTATCGAAACAATACATAAAAGAATTTAAACCGGATATTGTAATTGGAACTGGTGGATATGTTTGTGGTCCTGTTGTCTACAGTGCGGCAAAGTTGAAAATTCCAACAATTGTTCACGAACAAAATAGTTTACCTGGTGTGACAAATAAGTTCTTGGCACGTTATGTTGATAAAGTTGCTATTTGCTTTGAAGAAGCGAGAAAGTATTTCCCAGAAAGTAAAGTGGTCTTAACGGGTAATCCACGTGCTTCAGAAGTTGTTAAAACAACGAAAATAGGTAAAGCAGCACTTGGGCTTAATCCTAATAAAAAAACATTGATGATTAGTGGTGGTTCGCGTGGTGCAGAACCGATTAACCAAGCCGTCATTGATGCCGTTATTCATTTTGAAAAAGCGAATTACGAAGTGATTTTTGTAACTGGAAATAAACACTATGAAGAAATTAATAAACAAATTAACGAAAAAGGTCAGCTGAAAAATGTTAAAGTTTTACCGTTTATTAATAATATGCCACAGTATTTAGTGCATACAGATTTATTTGTCGGTCGTTCAGGGGCCACTTTCTTATCAGAAATTACATCGTTAGGAGTTCCTTCGATATTAATTCCCTCGCCTTATGTAACAGCGAATCACCAAGAATTTAACGCACGTAGTGTGACAGATCATGGTGGTGGGGTATTAATACTTGAGAAAGATTTAAATGGTGACGTGTTATTTAAGACTGTCGAAAGTATAATGTCAGATGAAACGGGGCGTAAACAAATGCAAAACACCGCGAAGCAACTAGGGATTCAAGATGCAGCGCAACGTATGATGACAACGATAAATGAAATAATAGAAAAGAAGTAGGTGTTTTAATGATTAAGGGATTTATAAGCCAGTATGAAGAAGAAAATTTAGGTTTATTACTTGAGAATGAGCCGTTAAAAAAACATACAACATTTAGAGTAGGGGGACCTGCTAGAGCTTTTGTTGTACCTAATTCAAAAGAGTCATTGGTTAGAACACTGCAAATAATTAAAGAAAATGATATTGCGTTTAAAGTCATTGGAAAAGGGTCAAATTTATTACCGTCAGATGAAGTGTTTAATGGCGTGGTAATTAAATGTGATAAAGGATTAGATTACATTCATATAGAAGACACTGTGGTAACAGTTGGGGCTGGTGTTTCAACGATTGTGCTAGCTAACCATCTTGCGAAAGCTGGGTTATCTGGATTAGAGTTTCTATCAGGAGTTCCAGGGTCTATCGGTGGTGCCATTTTTATGAATGCAGGTGCCTATAATAAGGAAATAAAGGATATTTTAGTAAAAGCCCTAGTGTTGGATGGAAATGGGAATTTAGTTTGGAAAAATAATGATGAATTTGAGTTTATGTATCGAACGTCAATTATGCAACAAAAACGTGATTGGACTTTAGTAGAAGCTATTATTAAGTTAGAGCATGGAGAGATCGAAGAAATTAAAGAACTTATGAAAAGTCGCCGAGAAAGACGAACGCAATCTCAACCAACTAATTTCCCATCTGCGGGAAGTACGTTTAGAAACCCTCTACCTCACGCTTCTTGGAAGTTAATCGAAGATGCTGGATTGAGAGGTCATCGTATTGGCGGTGCTGAGGTTTCGCAAAAACATGCTAATTTTATTGTGAATGTTGGAGAAGCGACGGCTACGGATATTTATGAATTAATTCAGTATGTTCAAAAAGTCGTGCTTGAAAAGTATGGTATTGAATTGCATCCTGAAGTTGAAATGTTTAACTGGTAGGTGAGTAATTTGGGGCGAGAAAAAGTAATCCAAATGGATTCTTATAGGGGGGAAACACCCAAAAGAAAGAAAAGAAAATTAAAGAAAAGTGTATCACGGTTTACTTTTGCTACGCTTTTGTTGTTAATTGTGGGAATGGTTTTTTATATTTCTTCCTCATCAAGTAAACTTTCAATGATTTATTTTGAGGGATTAAACTATCTAACACGTTCTGATGTGATTAAATTAAGTAATATCCCTGAAAATTCTAAAATGATATCACTAGATTTTAAAAAAATATCACAAAATATTAGTGAGCATCCGATGGTTGAGCAGGTCAGTGTTAAAAAAGAAAATCGTTCTGAGTTAGTGATTTCGATAACAGAAAAAAATGTATTAGGATGTGTCTTGCAAAAAGATGGCTATTCCTATGTTTTAAGTGATGCAACGTTGATTGATCAAACTCATTTTATTTCTCAACAATGCCAAGGTCTAGTGATCTATGGATTAGAAGAAGAGCAAGATACTGCTCCTCTAACCTTGTTTGTGAAGGCTATTACCCAAATGGATCCGATATTTTTAAATATTATTAAAGAAATCCGTTATGAACCTATTTTTGGTGATTCAAATCGTTTCTCGTTGTATACAATTGATGGGAATACGATTAAGGTTAATAGTTATACCATGGTTGACAAGTTAAAGTATTATCAAACAATGGTGGATAAAGTAACTGAATTACATGGTGACTTAAAAGGGATTTATCATTTAGATGTTGGAGATCATTTTCAACCCTATTCAACCTCTTCTAATGAATTACCCACAACTGAAAGTGACACGTCAGTTGAGTAAATGTGGATAATTTTATGCTCCTTTGAGTAGATGACTGATTCTTATCATCTATTCGAGGGAGTTTTTTTAAAATTTACCTGTTAATAACCGTTGGATATTTCACAAATACTCTTTTCATTAGTGCAAAAATATAGTAAAATAAATTATGATAATTTGGTAGGAATACCATACATTAGTGGAGTGGTCTGAGGTGAAGAATAATATTTATGCATGTTTGGAAATAGGATGTGCAGAATCGAGGATTCTCGTTTGCAACATTCGTCAAGAGCGACTGTATGTATTAGCACATGCAGAAGTGAAGACAGAGGGGATTGAACATGGCAACGTCATAAATGTCAACCAAGCCGTTGATATGCTTAAAAAACTTAAAGATAAAGTTGAGTTAGATTTGAATCAAGAAATTCAAGGCGTTATATTATCTATTCCAAGCATTGATATAAATTTAGATAATGTTAAAACTTCAATTAGTTTGCAAGCAAACAAACCGATCAATACACTTGAGATTAAACAGTTGTTTAGAAGTGTGCTTAATCAACCAGTCTATCGTGATCAAATTGTCGTAAATGTTGTGCCTAGATTATTCATGGTAGATGATAAAAATGTGATTCAAAATCCATTTGGAATTATTGGACAAAGTTTAATGTTAAGAGCACAAAAAATTACAGCAAATGCTTCGCTTGTCTATAATTTAATTAACGTTGTAGAATTAGCTGGTTTTAGGATTTCAGATATTGTACTTGGTGCAATGTCTGAACTTATGTATGCTTTAAGTCCGAAACAACTGAACGAAGGAACATGCCTAATAAATATTGGACACTCAATGACTACTGTGAGTGTCGTCAATGAAGGAAAATTATTAAGTACAGTTTCATTATCTACAGGTGGACAGACGGTAACAGAAGAAGTCGCAAACACATATAATATTGATTTAGAGATGGCTGAACATTTAAAAGTAAGTTTCGGTCAGTTGAACTATCAAGGAGATTTACTTGAAATAATCTATACTGAAGAAAAAACTGACGAAATAGTATGTGTGACGACTAAAGGATTATCTGATATTATGACATCACAATATGAAGGTATCTTGAAGTTAGTCAAACAATACTTAACTGAAAATGGATTCAGACATGACTCTATCCATTATGTATTCACTGGGGGAGCGAGTGAACAAAAAGGGTTAAGTTCATTAGCTCGTTCTATATTTGGCCAAGAAATAGAAGTTTTTAGACCTTCGATGCTCGGCGTTCGGCATACTAAGTTTGTTAGTTTGATCGGGATGGCGACATTCGAACATGAGATGTCATTATTAACTGGCCAAAAACATCAAAGTGTTAACTGTGAACAGTATGACACCGTAAAGAAAGAACAGTTAGATCAGTTTGAATCTAAAAAACAGCCACAGGCTGTCAATCAAACCAAACAAAAAAGTCAAGAAAAGTCATTTATGGATAATAAATTAGAAAATAGTGGCGTACTAGTCCGTATTTTTGATATGATATTTGACGAAAAAGAAGAGTAGAAGTAAAAGTACTAGGAGGTAATAGGGATGGAAGGTTTTGGAATAGGCTATGAATTTACTTATGCGCCAAGAATTATTGTTATTGGTGTAGGTGGCGGAGGAAGTAATGCCGTTAACCGAATGATTGAAAACGATGTACAAGGTGTAGAATTCGTAGTAGTAAATACGGATGCTCAAGCATTAAACCTTGCAATTGCTGATCGCAAATTACAAATCGGTCGCGATTTAACAAGAGGTTTAGGTGCAGGTGGAAATCCTGATTACGGAAAAAATGCAGCTGAAGAATCAATCAGCGAAATCAAAGAAATTGTAAAAGGTGCAGACATGGTGTTCATTACTTGCGGTATGGGTGGTGGAACTGGAACTGGTGCTGCCCCAGTTATTGCAAAAGCGGCTAAAGAAGCAGGTGCTTTAACAGTTGGTATTATCACACGTCCATTTACATTTGAAGGTAAACGTCGTACAGAGTTTGCCATGAAAGGTATCGGAGAATTAAAAGCAAATGTAGATACATTAATTTCTGTACCAAATGATCGCTTATTACAAATTGTTGACCGTTCAACTCCAATGTTAGAGGCATTCCGTGAAGCGGATAATGTATTACGCCAAGGGGTGCAAGGGATTTCTGAAATCATTGCCGTACCTGGTTTAATCAACTTAGACTTTGCTGATGTTAAAACAGTTATGTACAATAAAGGGTCTGCTATCATGGGTATCGGTTTAGCAACTGGAGAAAACCGTGCAACTGAAGCAGCTAAAAAAGCAATTGCTTCACCTTTACTTGAAAATGACATTGATGGTGCAACAGATGCGATTATTAATATTTCAGGTGGAACGGATATTGCATTATTCGAAGTTGATGAAGCTTTACGTACAATCCGTGATGCATCAACAACAGAAATTAACATTATCTACGGTGCAACAATTAATCCTGATTTAACAGATGAGTTAATTGTCACAGTAATCGCAACTGGATTCGATGAAACAAATGCTGCAGCGAAACCTGTTGAGATGTTAATTGGAGACAACCGTAATAAAACATTTACATCTCCTAACCAAGAGCAAGAAATTAAGCAACCTGAGCAACCAGCTCAACAGCAACCAACGCAACAACAACCAGCTCAACCAAAGCGTCAACCATTTGGTGGAGACAATGTAGATATGATTCCTAACTGGTTAATTAACCGTTATAAATAAGAGAGTGATTTAAACCTTATGCCTTTGGCATAAGGTTTTTTTAATACCAATGATATGCAATATCAATGAAAGTATGAAGGTACTTAAGTGCTCATTTGTACCCGATACACAAACCGGTACAGTGAGAGTAGTCGCTATCCTTACGTGTAAGTACATCCATTAAAATTTAATCAACACTGCTTCTGGTAAGCAAATTTAGACATAAATTTATAAAATAAACAAACTAGAGTTTAGGGAAATAGAGACGTTATTGAATGAAGTGCAAATTGACAGAAAATTCGAAGAAAAATGGCTCATTTATGCATAAAAGAAGCTTCGTGAACAAAGAATGTGTTATTTTTCTTAAAAAGAAAAAGTTAGACACGCTAGCCGCAAAAAAATGACAGATTTTACTTATTCTATAAGCTAAAATAATACTAACAAAAGGAGTGGAAAGCTGGAGGGAAAATGAATTGTATCTTGACCTGTTTATTATACAAAACTTATTATATGACTATTTAATCCTCACTGGGGTTGCTTTATTAACAGAAGAAACTTTTATAAGTAAAAGATTAATAGCTGGCCTAGTAGTAAGTCAATGTATTAGTCTTGTTTTATATGTGGTAGATATGCCGGTTCTATTAAGTTTTGTGCCAGTTTTAGTGATATGGATAACCTTTAAATATCAAAATCTTAAACAATTAGTTAAACGAATCCTTTATTTTTATTGCTTAAGTATGATTATCAGTGGGGGAATCTATACCATATCGCATTTTGTTAAATTTGATGTAGGGATCATTACGTACGTTATTATCTTGTTTGGATTAAGTGTACTCATCACAACATGTTGTATCTTACATCATAAATTTATGGAAAGGGAATTGACCATTACACAATTTATGCACGATGTGACGATAATGATTGGACAACAACAAATTTCGGGCGTCGGATTTGTTGACACAGGAAATCACCTCGTTGATTCTAAAACACTGCAGCCAATCATGATGTTGCCTAAACAGTTGGTTACCAATGATAATCTTTTGGAGTATCTTGACTTGCGACAGATAGAGTATTGGTATACGGAATATTCAGTGATAAACGCGTCGACACAAAAGTTACTCGTACTAAAACCAACGATCATTATCATTGATGGAAAAGTATCGACACGTGGAATGATCGGAATCGTGGATGAAGGCTTTAAAGAGTATGACTTTTTATTGCAGCCTAAGATTGTGATGGGATGTTAGAAGAAAGAAGAATTTGGGGGAGAAAGTATGTACACATTAATTCAAGGGGTTATTAAGTTTTTTGAAAGGTTTTACACGAAAAATAAATTTGTTAACTATATACGTGGAAATGAGACGTTACCAGAACCGTTGTCAAAAGATGATGAATTCACGATTCTAACCGATTTTCAGAATGGAAATGAACACGCTCGTCAAACGTTAATTGAACATAACTTGCGCTTAGTCGTATATATTGCGAAAAAATTTGAAAGCTCTGGTGTCAATCTAGAAGATTTAATCAGTATTGGTACATTAGGGTTAATTAAAGGTGTGCAAACATTTAAAATGGATAAAAACATTAAATTAGCTACATACGCTTCGCGTTGTATCGAAAATGAAATATTAATGCACTTACGTAAAACGAATCGTATTCGTAATGAAGTCTCACTTGATGAACCGTTAAATGTCGATTGGGATGGAAATGAACTATTGTTATCAGATATTTTAGGGACAGAAGAAAATGAAGTATATAAAGATATTGAAGAAGATGTCGAACGTCAACTTGTTTTTGACGCCATAAATCGACTTAAACGAAGAGAGAGAGAAATTATGTATATGCGATTTGGATTATGTGGTGAAGACCCGTTAACTCAAAAAGAAGTCGCTCAAAAATTAGATATTTCTCAATCGTATATCTCGCGTTTAGAAAAGAAAATTATTGATAAAATCAGAAAAGAAGTTTTGAAAACTAAATAGATTGTCGAAGAATAATCAAAATATATGACAATGTGATGAATGATAACCCTTAATCTTGCTCATACTTTTCAGTAGATACAACTTAGCAAGATGGAGGGTCATTATGTCAAAACATAAAGTCGATATTGTGGGAGTAGATACAGCAAAGTTAGAAGTACTTTCGAACGTTGAAATGACCCAGTTATTTAAAGATTTTCAATCTGGTCAAAGAGAAGCCAGAGAAAAATTAATAAAAGGTAATCTAAGACTTGTGCTTAGTATTATTAAAAAGTTTAATCATCGCGGTGAAAACTTAGATGACTTATTTCAAGTTGGATGCCTAGGATTGATGAAAGCGATTGATCATTTCGATTTATCACACGAAGTAAAATTCTCAACTTACGCTGTACCTATGATTATTGGTGAAATTAGACGTTACTTACGTGATAACAACTCCTTACGTGTTTCACGCTCATTAAGAGACACTGCTTATAAAGTTTTACAAGTAAAAGATCAATTATCTGTTGAACTTCAACGTGATCCAACAAATGAAGAAATAGCAGCTATCATTGGCTGTGAACCTATCGATGTGGTATTATCAGTCGAAGCCATATCAGATCCTGTCTCAATCTTTGCTCCTATCTATAATGATGGTGGTGATACCATTCACTTAATAGATCAAATTCGTGATGATAGTATTACGGATGAAAAATGGAGTATTAAGTTAATGCTAGAAGAAGGATTTAACAGACTAGGAAAACGTGAAAAACGTATAATTCATGACAGATATTTTATGGGAAAAACGCAAATGGAAATTGCAGCTGAAATTGGAATTTCTCAAGCACAAGTTTCTCGATTAGAAAAAAATGCTTTACAACTCATGGAAGAAATGATGAAAAGTTAATTTTCTAATAAAAAACTCGCTAATGCGAGTTTTTTTTATTCCAATAGTTTTACTGCAATAACACTTAACTGAGATATGGTTAAGACAAAGTGAGTTCAAAGGCTTAACACATTATAATCTAATCGTTATTGATTTTAAGACTAACTAAATGCAATACTTTATGGAAGAAGATAGCCGTTTAGAAATTTACATGACATATCAAACAATGAACAGGTTATTTCATATTTCCTCTATTTCACACATATTATATAAACAAAACGGGTTAAGGAGGGGAATGGAAAATGAAAGATTCAATTATGACTTTAACTGACATTGAAGAAAAGGACGTTATTAATGTTGTAACAGGGGAACGAATAGGGTTTGTTTCAAGTTTGAAAATTGATACAAGTTCAGGGCAAATACTTGCAATCACGGTTCAATCTTCAATGCGTTTTGCTTCATTTTTTGCAAAGGATGAAGGGGCTGTTATTGTACCTTGGAACCAAATTTTAAAAATTGGAGAAGATGTAATTATTGTAAATGTTGCGGAAAGAATAACATCGGGTTATTAAGAAAATTAAATAAGTGGGTCTTATTAAGAACAACGTATCTTGAAAAGACCCACTTTTTTTATGTCTGTGTGAGGTCGTATACATATTAGATAAATATGATGAAATAGGCAGCGCTAAATAAGCTAAGAATAACTTGAAAAAACATACCATTTATGATTTGAATTAACAAAAAAAATTTCCATAGAATATTAATTATGGTATAATTTATAATATCACTAGAATGATGGATCTGGTTAAAAGGGTGTAAGAAAATGAATATAAAAAACAATGTTATGCAAGTAAACCAACAAATCGAAGCCCTTCACCCAAAGCAACGGGTTCATATTGTTGCAGCAACAAAGTATGTGAATCAGGAAATAGTTGAAGAACTTGTTGATAATGGAATTCACATCATGGGTGAGAATCGCGCGGAAAGTTTACTAGAAAAAAAACAAAAGATGAAACGTCTAGTCAAATGGCATTTGATTGGAACGCTACAAAGTCGTAAAGTAAGAGATGTCATTAATGAAATTGAATGTTTGCATTCATTGGATCGTTTATCATTGGCAAAAGAGATTAATAAACATCGCCAAGATAGACTCGATTGTTTTATTCAAGTAAATGTAAGTGGTGAAGAGAGTAAACACGGTATCCATCCTGATGAACTCCAACCCTTTATTAAACAACTAAAACAATATGATAAAATTAATGTCATTGGACTGATGACAATGGCGCCAAATACGGAAGATCAACAACTGGTTCGTTCATGTTTTAGTAGACTGAGGGAGTTACAAGAACAAATACAGGCAGAAGAAATTTCCTATGCGCCTTGTACAGAACTTTCAATGGGGATGAGTAATGACTATAACATTGCTATTGAAGAAGGGGCAACTTACATTAGACTTGGATCTGTATTGTTTCAATAATAAAAGAAATACACTTGGAACAGTTAATTATTAGGAGGAGATAAAGATGAGTTTCAAAGATAAATTTAAAACAATTATTGGGTTAGAAGATGAATATGAAACAGAATTCGAAGAGTATGAAGAAGTAGAAGAAGAGTTCGAAGATGAATTAATTGAAACAAAACCAGCTGCAAAGCCAGTTTTAACGGCAATTAATCCAATTAATAATTCTAGCAATAAGGGGAAGAGTAATGTTATGGCAATAAAAAATGAAGCAACAAAAATGAAATTTGATAGCAACTTAAACAAGGTCATTATCAGAGAACCAAATGAATACTCTGATGCACAAGATATTGCAGATTGTTTAAAACAAAATTATCCAGTGTTTATTAACTTACAACGTTTAGAAAAACCGATTGCTAAACGAGTGGTTGACTTCTTAAGCGGAACAATTTATGCCATTGATGGAGATATTCAACGCGTAGGAATGAATTTATTCTTATGTACACCAAGAACTGTAGAAACAGAAGGTGAAGTAACACTTCAAGAACTACAATTAGATATTGAGGAGTAAAATGATATGAATTTAATTTATATTTTTTATCAGGTATTAAATATTTACTCATTTTTAATCTTAATTTATGTATTAATGAGTTGGGTACCTGAAAGTCGATCAACACAGCTTGGACGCATCTTAAGCAACTTCGTCGAACCGTATTTATCAATTTTTAGAAAAGTACTTCCACCAATTGGTATGATTGACTTTTCTTCGATTTTTGCTTATATGGTGCTACAATTTGCAATGGTTGGTTTAGCTCGTTTAGTAGGATAAGATGATGTTTGAGCATTTTGAAAGGCATGAACGTGATTTTGTTACTAAAGCAATCGAGTGGGTAGAACTAGTTTATTATTCGCAAGTTGTAAAGGTTACTAAATTTCTAACACCTCGAGAACAAGTTATTTTGCAGACAGTGTGTAATCAGTACACAGAAGTGAATGTAAAATTTGATGGTGGATTTATTGGTGCAGAACGTAAACGTGCTATTATTTCACATGAAAACGCCTTTCACACCACAAAGGGAGATATCGTTACGGGGATAAAAGTCATCTATCCTGCTCGATATGTCAACCTAGAACATCGAGATATATTAGGCTCTTTAACTGCCCTAAAAGTTGATCGTTCACTCATTGGAGATATTATCAAACAGGATGATACAGATATTTTCATTGCAATTTGTGAGGAATATGCAGCGTTTTTTAAATTGCATTTTAATAAGGTCGGTAGACATGACATTACGTTAATAGAAGAATCTATAGAGCATATTAAGCGGATAGAAAATTATGATTTTTCTGAAATAATATTAGCATCTATGCGATTAGATGTTGTGGTTGCAGGCATTACAAAAAAATCAAGACAAGACGTTAGTGAATTAATTTCGAGCGGAGCGGTTCAACTTAACTTTAAGCTTGAACAAAATCATTCGCGCCAATGTGTCATTGGAGATACACTATCAATCAGAAAATATGGACGATATAAACTCTTGTCACAAAAAGCGACAACTAAAAGTGGAAAGTTAATCATAAATATTGGTAAAACTATTTCATAGGGGGGAAAACATGACACCGGCAGAATTGCTGAAACAAAAAATGAAGGGATCATGGGGAAGATTCTCTGAAGATGAGTTGTATAAAGTGTTTTGCTTATTAATTGAACAAATTGATGTGCTAGAAAAGCAAAATAAATCATTAAAAAAAGAAGTAAGAGCATTACATGACTCTTCAGAACAACGAATACAAAATGAATTAGAACAAATTGAACTCATCAAAACACATGCTAAACTGGATGCAATCAAAATTATTGATGAGACGGAAAAAATTTCAAAAGTTATTATTGGGCAAGCCATTGAAGATGTTGAAAAAGTAATGGAAGAAACCGAACGCTTTGAGACGCGTCATTTAGAAGTAAAAGATGAATTAATTGACTTTTTACAACTAAAAATAGATGATATTAAAAATTGTTGGCGAAAATCCTAAGATAACTCTTGATTTTTTTTCATAAATTCATTAAAATGATAACAAATATGTGCATTGATTGGGACATGCTAATCTGTTCTCTTTTTCTTAGCGAGTCGGTGGTGGTGAAAGGCCGATAAAAATGACAGTTAGAATCACCCAGGAGCCTTCATGTGAAAGCATGACGTATACTATGCGATAAATAGTTTAAGGCAATAAAAAACGTTTGTTATTTATTGTAAACTAAGGTGGTACCACGAACTTTTCGTCCTTGAGATGAAAAGTTTTTTTTATTTTCAGCATTCAGTGCACACAAAAAAAAGGAGTGACAAATATGGAATTAAAAGATACATTGTTAATGCCTAAGACAGATTTTCCAATGCGTGGAAACTTACCAACACGCGAACCACAGATTGAAGAAAAATGGTACAACGAATCGTTATATCAAAAAGTATTAGAAAAAAACAAAAATAATACACCATTTGTTTTACACGATGGACCTCCATATGCAAATGGAAATATTCATATGGGACATGCATTAAATAAAATTTTAAAAGATTTTGTTGTGCGTTATAAAAACATGGATGGGTTCTACTCACCATTTATTCCAGGTTGGGATACTCACGGGTTACCAATTGAACAAGCCTTAACAAACAATAAAAAAGTAAATCGTAAAGAAAAGACGGTTGCTGAATTCCGTGAATTATGTAAAGAGTATGCTTTAGAACAAGTAGAAGGTCAAAAAACTCAATTCAAGCGTTTAGGTGTGCTTGGTGATTGGGATAACCCATATATCACATTACAAAAAGAGTATGAAGCACAACAAATTAAAGTATTTGGAAAAATGGTAAAAGACGGTTTAATCTACAAAGGATTAAAACCAATTTACTGGTCTCCATCTTCAGAAACTGCATTAGCGGAAGCAGAGATTGAATATCATGATAAAAAATCACCATCTATTTACGTTGCATTCAAAGTAGCAGATGGAAAAGGAATTTTATCAGGTGATGAAGAATTTGTTATTTGGACAACAACACCTTGGACAATTCCTGCAAACTTAGGTATCTGTGTAAATGCTGATTTAGAGTACGCTATTGTCTCAGCAAATGAACGTAAATTCATCGTTGCTAAAGAGTTAGTTGAAAAGTTATCTGAAGAATTAGGGTGGGAAACATACGAGATTGTTGGCACACATAAAGGGTCAGAATTTGAATACATGACAGCAAAACACCCGTTATTTGACCGTACTTCATTATTAATTTTAGGTGAGCACGTTACGCTTGATGCCGGAACTGGTTTAGTTCATACTGCTCCTGGTCACGGAGAAGATGACTTTAATGCTGGTCGCCAATACAAATTAGAAGTATTATGTCCAGTTGATCACCGTGGATACATGACAGATGAAGCTCACCAATTTGCCGGAATGTATTATGAAGATGCAAATAAAGAAGTTGGAATGGCTTTAGAAGCATGTGGCGCATTATTAAAATTACGCTTTATCACTCACTCATACCCACATGACTGGCGTACGAAAAAACCAATTATCTTCCGTGCTACTGAGCAATGGTTCGCTTCAATTGAGGCATTAAAAGGACAAATGATGGAAGAAATTAAAAATGTAAACTGGTTACCAACTTGGGGTGAAGTACGTTTAGGAAACATGATTAAAGATCGTGCAGACTGGTGTATTTCTCGACAACGTGTTTGGGGTGTTCCAATTCCAATTTTCTATGCGGAAAATGGACAGGAAATTTTAGACGAAACAGTTATTGATCATGTAGCTGCATTATTCCGTGAACATGGATCAAATATTTGGTTTGAGCGTGATGCGGAAGAATTATTACCTGAAGGATTCACACATCCAGGTTCACCGAACGGGAAGTTCCGTAAAGAAACGGATATCATGGACGTTTGGTTCGATTCAGGATCATCTCACCACAGTGTATTAGTTGAGCGTGGATTACCATATCCAGCTGATTTATATTTAGAAGGTTCTGACCAATACCGTGGATGGTTTAACTCGTCATTATCAACAGGTGTTGCAATGACAGGTAAAGCGCCTTATAAAACAGTTGTATCTCATGGATTTGTTTTAGATGGTGAAGGACGTAAGATGTCTAAATCAATCGGTAACGTAATAGACCCACTAAAATTAATCAAAACATTTGGTGCGGATATTGTTCGTTTATGGGTTGCATCTGTTGATTATCAATCAGACGTACGTATTTCAGATGATTTAATTAAGCAAGTTGCTGAAAGCTACCGTAAAATGCGTAATACATTCCGTTTCTTACTTGGAAACTTATTTGATTTCAATCCTGCAACTGACTTAGTGTCATTTGAAAACATGAATGAAGTGGATCAATTTATGATGGTTCGCTTAAATGAATTAACTAAAGATTTACGTGAAGCGTATGAAGAGTATCGTTTTGATGATGTATTTAAAAAAGTAAACAACTATATCTCAAATGATTTAAGTGCATTCTATTTAGATTTCACAAAAGATATTTTATATATCGAGAAAAATGATAGTTTAGCACGTCGTTCTATTCAAACCGTTTTATATCACCATGTATGTGATATGGTTCGTTTATTAGCGCCTGTTATTCCTCATACAGCGGATGAAGTATATAGCTTTATTCCAGGTCAAAAAGAAGAGTCAGTGTATTTAGCTGATATGCCTAAGGTTAAAACTTATGAAAATACAGTTGAATTAGCACAAAAATGGAGCCAATTACTTGCTTTACGATCAGATGTTTTAAAAGCTTTAGAAGAAGCACGTAACGCAAAAGTGATTGGTAAGTCATTAACAGCGTCTGTGACTTTATATCCAAGTGCTGAAAACAAAGCATTATTAGAGTCTTTAACAGTTGATTTAAAACAAATCTTTATTGTATCAGAATTAGTTGTTTCAACGGAAGCAGCTCCAGCTGAAGCTTTACAATTTGAAGGGTTAGCTGTTTTAGTTAAGGCGGCTGAAGGTCATACTTGTGAACGTTGTTGGTTAGTTGTAGATGACGTAAACGAAACAGGAATTTGTGGTCGTTGTTCAGACGTTATTGCTTAATCTTAAAATAATCAGTTAAACTCAGTTGCCTAATAGGTAACTGAGTTTTTTTTGCTGTTCGAAAAATAAGTATATTCATTAAAAAGGTCAAGTATATCGTTTTCAAAAGGTATCAAAGTATGATATAAATATTGTATAGACAAGTTAAAGTGGAGGGGTATTATGAAGGCGATTATCAATGGAAAGTTAATGATAGATGACAAGCTTATTGAAGATAAAGTATTGGTATTTGATAAACGAATTTTAGATATATGCGAGGAAGTTCCTAATGGAGCTGAAGTTATTGATGCAAAAGGGTTATTAGTTGGGCCAGGGTTAATTGATGTACATATACACGGATGTGGTGGATATGATGTAATGGATGCAAGTGCAAAGGCATTAGAAACGATTAGCGAAACAGTTGCACGATTTGGAGTGACAAGTTATTTAGCGACAACGATGACAATGAGTCAACAAGATATCAAAAACGCATTAGACACTATTGAAACAATGATGAAACAGCCTTCAAAAGGGGCAAAAATTCTAGGGTGTCATTTAGAAGGACCTTATATTAGTGAAACATTCAAAGGTGCTCAAAATGCTGAATATATTGTCAAACCAACATTTGAGCAAATTCAACCATATTCTGATACGATCAAATTAATCACGATTGCGCCTGAAGAGGATGAAAATCATGAGTTTATTAAAACGGTAAGAGCGAATACAAATATTAAACTTTCAATCGGTCATACGTCAGCAACTTATGAAGAAGCGAAATCAGCGATTGAAGATGGGATTACCCATGCGACACACACATTTAACGGAATGACTGGCCTTCATCACCGTGATCCAGGAGTGGTCGGTGCCATTTTAACATCAGATATTTTTGCTGAAATTATTGCGGATACAATTCATGTTCATAAAGGGTTGTTTAAATGGTTTAGTGACAATGTTGGATTAAATCGAGTTGTATTAGTTACAGATAGTATGCGAGCAGGTGGAATGGATGATGGTGTGTACGATTTAGGTGGACAAGAAGTAGTGGTTTGTAATAAATGTGCAAGATTACGTAGCGGTTCGTTAGCGGGAAGTGTCTTAACGTTGAATCAAGCGATAAAAAATTATGTAGAGCATTCACATTTATCGTTAAATGAAGTGTATCGCTTTGCCTCACTAAATCCGGCAACTAGCATAGGAGTTGAAGCGACTAAGGGATCCATTGCAATTGGGAAAGATGCTGATCTTGTCGTATGGGATGAAAACTTAGAGGCTATTTCTACTTTTGTTGAAGGAACGCTTGTTTATTCAAAGTAACTAAGAATAAAATTAATTAGAAATAAAATAATAAAGGTGTACGCAATAATTTTTAGGAAATGAGTTGCGTAATATCAAACGAATATAAACCTATCACGTGATAGGTTTTTGTTTTATTTTTAAACATTTTATGTTATGTTTAAATTAAAGTCGATGCTTACGACTATTTGTATAAACATTGGGGCAAAGATGCTTTGTAAGTATTAATATAAATATGATTTACATAAACATATGTCGACTTAAAAAGGTATGAAGGCAATGTTTATAAATACATTGAAAAAGCTAAAATAATTGGTAATATATTTTTGTTTTGAATTTGAAGGAGTGATAGCATGAATGAAAATTATATAAGTTGGGATGATTATTTTATGGGGATTGCCCTACTTTCAAGTAAAAGAAGTAAGGATCCTCAAACACAAGTTGGTGCATGTATTGTCAATCAAGATAATCGAATTGTTGGAATTGGATATAATGGATTCCCTCAAGGTTGTTCAGATCATGAATTTCCATGGAATCGTGAGGGGGAGTATCTTGAAACAAAATACCCATACGTCGTTCACGCTGAACAAAATGCAATATTAAATAGCACGACGCAACTAAAAAATTGTAAAATATACGTTTCGTTATTTCCGTGCCATGAGTGTGCAAAATATATCATTCAATCAGGTATGAAAGAAATTATTTACTTAAGTGATAAATATAAAACGACAGAAAGCAGTATTGCGTCTCGTAAAATGCTAGATGCGGCACAGGTGGCTTACCGTCAAATAAAAGGGTTAGAGGTACAATTAGTCCAATTAGAGACGTATTTAGATTAAGAATTAGTCGATAAAAGCGATTTCCTGAAAAGGGAATAAATATATACAAAAAGGCAATTGTTTGTTATAATGTTAAAATGTTTAAAAATACGAATACTAAAGGAGAAGAGAGTGTTATGTGGTTATTAGTTGCCATCACAGTTATTACAATTTTAATTGATCAGCTGACAAAATATTTAATTGTTACAACGATGACGATTGGACAATCAATTCCTCTAATTGATGGGGTTTTATCTATAACTTCACATCGAAATGCAGGTGCAGCATGGGGGATATTTCAAGGGAAAATGATGTTTTTCTATGTGGTAACTTTAATTGTTATCGGTATTATTTTATATTGGATGAATACGATAAATATTAAAAAAGAATATTTATTAGGTATTGCATTAGCCTTAATTTTAGGGGGAGCAATCGGTAACTTTATTGATCGTTTGTTATTCCAACAAGTGACAGATTTTATTGATGTTTATATTTTTGGATATGATTTCCCTATTTTTAACGTAGCAGATAGTGCACTTTGTATTGGGGTCTTTTTAATGGCAGTCGATGCATTAAAAGAAATTTTTGCAAAGAATCCAGCAGCTGAAGTTAAGTGTGAGACGATTGAGACTACAGACCGTATTCAATCTTAATCATTAGTCAAAATAAATAAACTAGACAACCAGAAGAAAAAGGATGGACTTATATGGAACAAGAAATGTTATTAATTACAGAAGACTTAGCAGGTCAACGTTTAGACAAGGTGATTTCTCAGGCATTAGAAGATTTATCACGTTCTTTTGTTCAAACGTTAATTAAAGATCAATGTATTACAGTAAATGGGAAAGTTGGTAAAGCAAATTACAAGTGTAAATTAGATGACCAAATTGAAGTGACAATTCCAGAACCTGAAGCATTAGATGTTGTTGCAGAAGAGATGGATTTAGATATTGCTTATGAAGATGATTATGTGATTGTTGTAAACAAACCATCGAATATGGTTGTACACCCTGCACCAGGAAGCATGAGTGGGACACTTGTTAATGGGTTAATGTCTCACGTTAAAGATTTATCAGGTATAAACGGCGTTTTACGTCCGGGAATTGTACACCGCATCGATAAAGATACCTCTGGGTTATTAATGATTGCTAAAAATGATATTGCACATGAATCACTTGTCAATCAGTTAGTCGAAAAATCAGTAACACGTAAATATGTGGCACTTGTATATGGTGAAATTCCGCATGATACTGGTACAATCGATGCACCGGTTGGGCGCGATCCAAAAGACCGCAAAAAGATGACAGTTATTGAAGGTGGAAAACATGCTGTGACGCATTTTAAAGTCATCGAGCGTTTTGCAGGATTCACATTAATTGAATGTCGATTAGAAACGGGACGTACTCATCAGATTCGTGTTCATATGAAATACATTGGTTATCCACTAGTGGGGGACCCACAATATGGACCAAGAAAAGTTATTGGAGAAACAGGGCAATTCTTACATGCTGCAACACTTGGATTTGTTCATCCAAAAACGAATGAATACGTTGAATTCTCTGCACCGTTACCTGATTACTTCACAGAGATGTTAGAAAGTCTTCGAAATTCAAATAAATTATAGGTGATTTATAAATGGAAAAGCAAGCTGTGATGAAAGAGATTCGCTTAGATATAAAAAGTGATTTAGTCATGAACATCATGAATTACTTAATGGCTGAAGAAGCATACATTTTTGTCGGAAATGAAAATGAAATTTGGTTGGAAAATTTAAATCACCCAACCGTTCAATTAATTTATTTAAATCAAAAATCTATCTATAACGAGATGCAAAGTCAACTATTAATGAAGCAAATTAAACGTGTAAGAAATCGTGTTAGACAACGATATTTAATGTCTCGTTTAAATGTCTTAGTGTTGAATGTTGATCCGATGCAACGTTCGGCTATCGAAC
>DNGE01000090.1:18191-26247 GCA_003486705.1 Bacillota bacterium | reverse complement strand
TGTTAAAATTATTAATGGTTCGACCAGTGATGATTTACTTCGCAATGATGAATTAATTAATATCTATCCGAAATTAAAAGATTATACGTTTAAAAGTACAATTAGTGAACTAGTCTCGCAAATGCAAGCTGTTTCTAAAGAAAAGGCATTAAGTATTCGAAAAATGATAAGTTTTCAAAAACATCCCTATGCCATTAGCTTTTTCTTATTTTTAATTGTCGTTATGTTTGTGTTTATTCAGATTCAACCTGATACGAACTGGGCTACAGCCATTCATTTCGGTGCCAAATATAACCCGTTAATTGTAGCGGGTGACTATTGGAGATTACTGACACCTGCTTTTGTTCATCTAGATGTCATTCATCTTCTGCTCAACGCAGTGTTTATCTATCAAATAGGTAAATTGATGGAAGGTTATTTTGGGTGGTGGCGCACGGTTATCATTATTCTTGTATCAGCGGTGATTGGGAATTTATTTAGTTTTGCTTATGTTGAAAATATTTCATTTGGTGCCTCAACGGTTGCCTTTGGTTTAATCGGCGCTATCTTATTTATGTGTCTTGAAAACCGAAAAATGTTTATCCACTTAATTAAGGGCTTAATCTTACCAATCTTAGCCTTTTCATTCATTTGGGGCATCATTGATCCATCAATCGATGTGTTTGGACATCTAGGTGGGTTTTTAGGTGGATTTTTAATCGCCTCAATCTTGGGTAGCCCGAAGCAACAAAACTATTTGTCTCGTTCATTATTAGCAACGGGAACCATTGTGTTCTTAGTACTAGGAATGTTTACACGAGGCACGCAATTAACAGAGCGAACAGATTATGAGTCAACAAATGTTGCGCTTGTTGCTTATTACTTAAAGGAAAATAAGTATCAAGATGCCGTGAACACAATCAATAAATTACAAGTCGATATATCACCCTATTTAAAATCAGAATAGTAAAAAAGTAGTTGTCTAATGAGATGACTACTTTTTTTACGTCATGTAAGGGTTAAAGGATTGTGTTGCACCAGTTTTAAACAGGATATAGATTTAATAAAGAGCTTAGTATTGAGAGACAGATTTGGGTTTAAGTAAATCTGTACCGATCAATAGATAAAATGCATTGACACAATCTTTCAAATTCCACTAACTAGAAATACTATGATTTTAATAAAAGTCATGCTAAAATAACAGAAGAACGTTAAAATAAAAAAGATATTGATAGTATTTGGAGTGAGTTTTGTGAAACAAGCACTACACATTTTAGAATTTAATAAGATTAAACAAAATATTGAGGCGTTATGTGCGTCATCTTTAGGTCATAAAAAAGTCGAATTATTAAAGCCTTCAACTGATGAACGCGATGTTTTGTATGGCTTAAGCCAATCAGAAGAAGCCCTAAAAATAATTTATGCATTAGGTGAAGCACCACTTGGAGGCGTATCAGACATTACCGAGCCTATTAAGCGTGCAAAAATTCAGGCTTTATTAAGTGCACAAGAATTATTAAAAATCAGTCAACTTTTATATGGGGTCTCACAATTAAAAGCGTTTAGTGAGCGTTTAACGGAAATAAAAGTCGACACGCCTATTTTCAAACAACATGTGCAAACCTTAGTATCTTTAAACAGTTTACAAACTGCCATTATGAATTGTATCGATGAATCAGGATACGTCCTTGATAGTGCGTCATCAGAACTACGTACGATTCGTCGCCAAATTCAAAGCACTGAAGGACGTATTAAAGATCGATTAGCATCTGTTGTACAAGATCAACGCACTAAATTAACAGATAGCATTGTCACGTTAAGAAATGATCGCTATGTTGTTCCAGTCCGAGCGGATTACAAAAATACGTTTGGAGGTACGATTCATGATCAATCTTCAACAGGAAATACATATTTTATTGAACCAAAAGAAATCGTAGACTTAAATAATAAATTACAAGAATATCATGTAGAAGAAAAACGTGAAATTGAACGAATTTTACGTGCTTTAACAGAAGAAGTAGCGAAGCATACGGATTCATTGGCATTGAATGTTGATATTTTAAGTGAAATTGACTTTATGTTTGCCAAAGGGAAATATGCAAAACAAATCAATGGTACAAAACCTAAAATAAATAAAAAAGGTATCATTCGTTTGGTACAAGCGCGTCATCCTTTAATTCCAGCTCATGTCGTTGTTGCAAATGATATTGAACTTGGTGATGAGTATACGACCATTGTTATTACGGGACCGAATACAGGTGGTAAGACAGTGACATTAAAAACAGTTGGTTTATTAACGTTAATGGCGCAATCAGGACTATTAATTCCAGCCCATGAGACGTCACAAATGGCAATCTTTGATCATGTATTTGCCGATATTGGAGATGAACAAAGTATTGAACAAAGTTTATCAACTTTCTCTTCACACATGACAAATATTGTTAAGATTTTAGAAAAGTTAACGGTTAATAGCTTAATTTTATTTGATGAGCTTGGTGCTGGGACGGATCCAAAAGAAGGGGCAGCGCTCGCTGTGTCACTATTAAATTATGTTAAAATACGTGGAGCGCGTACAATTGCGACCACACATTATCCTGAATTAAAAGCTTATAGCTATGAACAAGAGGATGTAATCAATGCATCAGTTGAATTTAATGTTGAAACCTTATCACCAACGTATCGTTTGTTAGTTGGGATCCCAGGTCGCTCAAATGCATTTGAAATCTCAAAGCGTTTAGGATTAAAAGATGCTATCTTAGATGAAGCGCGTAAACAAGTTGAAACTGAAAAAACCGAAATTACAGAATTGATTACGAAGCTTGAAGATAGAGGGTTGCAACTTGATCAAGAAATACAATTATTGCAACAACAAAACGAATTGGCACAATCTTTAAAAACTGACTATGAACAAAAGATTCAAAAATTCGAAGCAGAACGTCTTAAAATTTTAGAAGATACAAGAAAAGAAGCCTTAGAAAGTGTTAAAGCATCAAAAGATGAGGCGGAAGCAATTATTGCAGAATTACGTCAAGCGAAAAAGAATGCGGATTTAAGTATTAAAGACCATGAGTTGACAGAAAAATTGACAGCTTTAAAGAAAAACCAAGAAAAACACTCACAACAATTTAAACGTAAAGCTTATAACCGAGAAGCTTTAAAGCCTGGGGATGAAGTTTTAGTTATCTCATTAAATAGACAAGGTGAACTCGTTGAAAAAACGAAAAATAATGAGTGGATGGTTCAACTTGGCATGATGAAAGTCAACATTAAAGAAGATGACTTAGAGTATGTGCGTAAAGCTAAACCAAAAGAGCAACCGAAGAGTAAAATGGTGATGAAACGACGTACGAATGTTGGAATATCACTTGATTTACGTGGTGAAAGATATGAAGATGCCATGTTAATGTTAGATAAGTATTTTGATGACGTTTTATTAGCTGGGTATCAATCGATTACGATTATTCACGGTCACGGAACAGGGGCATTACGTAAAGGGGTCCATCAATATTTAAAGAAAAACAAACATGTTGAAACGTTTAGATTTGGTGGCGCTGGTGAAGGTGGAACGGGCGCGACAGTAGTCGAGTTAAAATAACGAAAAGCATAGTTGCACAAAATTCGCGTATAATAGAAATGCGAAAGCAAATGAGTTGAATTTTACCTAAATTATGTTAAACTAAGTTATATCCTAAAGGGACAGACGAATGGAGGAAAAATAATGTCAGTTATTTATTGTACAGATGGAGATTTTAAAGAAGTAACAGATAGTGGCGTTGTATTAGTTGATTTTTACGCTGACTGGTGTGGACCATGTAAAATGATCGCGCCTTTACTTGATGAACTTGCAGTTGAGTATGATGGGAAAGCAAAAATCGTAAAAGTAAACGTAGATGAGTGCCCGGTAACAGCGGCATCTTACAAAATCATGTCTATTCCAACTTTATTATTAATTAAAGATGGAACAGTAGTTGAACAAGTTGTTGGGTTCCAACCGAAACCTGCATTAAAAGGATTACTTGACGGTAATTTATAAGATTAAAAGAGGACTGAAAGTCCTCTTTTTTTTATTTGCTGTATTGCTTGATGTGTTTAGTTATCGTGAAATTAACATTATGAAAATACAGAATAAAAGTTAATAAAAAGGAAGCATAAAAACCAAAAATATTAATAGAATAAAAAAGTATAAAAAATTAGCACTAGTTTGTTGACAGTGCTAATAGGGTTAGATATAATAATGTTAGCAATCAAGATTAATGAGTGCTAACAAAGAGGTGATAAGATGCTGACAGAACGCCAGGTAATCGTGTTGAAAGCAATTGTAGAGGAATATATTAAAACAGCACAGCCAGTTGGCTCGCGGGTCTTATCGAAGAAAGAGGACCTCAAGTTCTCTTCTGCAACAATACGAAATGAAATGGCTGATTTAGAAGATTTAGGCTATATTGAGAAGACTCATACATCAAGTGGCCGAGTTCCTAGCCAACAAGGTTATCGATATTACGTCGATCAAATTGTTAATGCCGATCCAGTTGAATCCAGTGCTGAGTTGAGCATGTTTCAAAACCTTATCAGTGATAAAAAGTTTGAACGTGAATCAACAATCAAAGAAGCTGTTCAACTTCTTTCTAGCTTAACAAATTACACATCAATCTTACTAGGTCCCACTCGCGATTTTAATCGTGTTAAAAAAATACAATTAGTTCCGATTTCTGAAAAGCAAGCCGTATTCGTTTTAATTACGGATCAAGGGCATGTTGAAAATCGAACAATTACACTCCCAAGCAATGTTGATATGAACCAATTAGAACATATCATGAAGACATTAGACGAGTTAATTGTAGGAGAATATATTAGTGAAATTGAAGGGAAGTTAACAGAAAGTTTTGAAAATCAATTACAAGAATACATGAATTACAAAGATGATATTATGTATACGGTTCTTCAAATGTTATCAAATTCAGTTAATCAAAGTCAGTATATTCTAAGTGGAAAATCAAATTTATTAAAACAACCTGAATTTAACGATTTAGAAACTGCCTATCGATTATTTAATATGATCGAAGCGGATGAAATTGTTAAAGTAATAGAGCATGATGAAAATACACATCAATTGACAGTAAGAATCGGTCAGGAAAATGAAATTAAAGCGATGGAAAATTGTACGCTAATTTCAGTGCCATATAAAATTGGTGAGCATGAGTTTGGTAAAATTGCCTTACTCGGACCAACGAGAATGGAATATCGTAAAATTATTCCACTTCTTGAATATGTGGCAAAACTAATGTCTGATTTATATAAATAGGAGGTGGAGCGGTTGAACACAGAGAACCAATCAGTTGAAGAATTAAACGAAGAAAAAACTTGTTGTGGTGGAGGATGTCATCATGACGATTCAGTTGAGCATGAATGTGAATGCGCTGAAACAGAAGCAGTCGAAACAGTAGATGAAGTTAGTATTGTAAAAGAACAACTTGCTCAAGTACAAGATCAACTGCTACGTCAAGCGGCGGAAGTTGAAAACTTTAAACGCCGTATGAATGAGGAAAAACAACGTGATATGAAATATCGTTCACAATCTGTTGTAACTAACATCATTCCTGCGATTGATAATTTTGAGCGTGCCTTAATGAGTGCACCTGAAAATGAAGAAACGCAAACCTTCTTAACAGGATTTAAAATGATCTACTCACAATTACTAGACGCTTTAAAAAATGAAGGTGTTGAAGTGATTGCAGCTGAAGGAGAAGCGTTTGATCCAAACGTACATCAAGCCGTGATGCAAGAAGCTGTAGAAGGTGTAGATTCTGGAATGGTATTACAAGAATTACAAAAAGGATATAAATTAAAAGACCGCGTCATTCGACCATCAATGGTTAAAGTAAGCGAATAATTAAAATATAAAACATTTAGGAGGCAAAAAAATCATGGGTAAAATTATTGGTATCGATTTAGGAACAACAAATTCATGTGTTGCTGTAATGGAAGGTGGAGAAGCGAAAGTTATCGCAAATGCTGAAGGACTTCGTACAACACCATCAGTTGTAGCATTTAAAGGTGAAGAGCGCCAAGTAGGTGACGTAGCAAAACGTCAAGCAATTACAAATCTGAACACGATTATGTCTATTAAACGACATATGGGGACAGATTATAAAGTAGAGGTTGAAGGAAAAACTTTCACACCACAAGAAATTTCTGCTATTATCTTACAAAACTTAAAAGCAACAGCAGAGGCTTACTTAGGTGAAACAGTAACTGAAGCAGTTATTACAGTACCAGCTTACTTCAATGATGCAGAGCGTCAAGCGACTAAAGATGCAGGACGTATTGCAGGTTTAGATGTTAAACGTATTATCAATGAGCCAACAGCGGCGGCATTAGCATACGGTTTAGATAAAACAGATAAAGAACAAACAATCTTAGTTTATGACTTAGGGGGAGGAACATTTGACGTTTCTGTTCTTGAGTTAGCAGATGGAACATTTGAAGTGTTATCAACTTCAGGAGATAACCGTTTAGGTGGAGATGACTTTGACCAAATCGTTATCGATTGGTTAGTACAAGAGTTCAAAGCAGAAAATGGTGTTGATTTATCAGCAGATAAAATGGCAATGCAACGTTTAAAAGATGCAGCTGAAAAAGCGAAAAAAGACTTATCAGGTGTAACTTCAGTTCAAATTTCATTACCATTCATCTCAATGAATGCAACTGGGCCATTACATTTAGAAAAAACATTATCACGTGCACAATTTGAATCAATGACAGCAACATTAGTAGAGCGTACAATGGGACCTGTTCGCCAAGCTTTAAAAGATGCTAAAATGACAGCTAACGATATCGACCAAGTATTATTAGTTGGTGGATCAACTCGTATCCCAGCCGTTCAAACAGCTATTAAATCAGAATTAGGAAAAGAACCTAATAAAGGTGTTAACCCAGACGAAGTAGTAGCTATGGGAGCTGCAATCCAAGGTGGGGTATTACAAGGTGATGTTAAAGACGTATTATTATTAGACGTTACACCATTATCATTAGGTATTGAAACAATGGGTCAAGTTATGACAGTTTTAATCCCACGTAATACAACAATTCCAACATCAAAATCACAAGTCTTCTCAACAGCTGCAGATAACCAACCGGCTGTAGATATTCACGTGTTACAAGGTGAGCGCCCAATGGCATCAGATAATAAAACATTAGGACGCTTCCAATTAGGAGATATACCACCAGCACCACGTGGAATTCCTCAAATCGAAGTAACATTTGATATTGATGCAAATGGTATCGTTAATGTTAAAGCGAAAGATTTAGGAACACAAAAAGAACAACGTATCACAATCACTTCAGGATCAGGTTTAACAGATGATGAAATCGATCGCATGGTTAAAGAAGCTGAAGCGAATGCAGAATCTGATAAAGTACGTAAAGAAGAAGCGGAATTAAAAAATGAAGCGGAACAATTAATCTTTGCAGCTAAAAAATCAGTTACTGAATTAGGTGCTGAAGCAACTGAAGAAGAAAAAGCAAATGTTGAAAAAGCGGTTGAAGCATTAGAAGCAGCTTTAAAAGAAGGAAATACAGATGAGATTAAAGCTAAGAAAGAAGAGTTAGAAAAAGTAGCTCAAGAATTAGCCGTTAAAGTCTATTCAAAAGCAGCTGAGGCACAACAAGCAGCTGGTGGAGCAGCAGATGCAACACAGCAATCAAGTGATGATTCAGTTGTAGACGCTGAATACAAAGAAGTTTAAGAAAACTAAAAGTCAAAGTCTACTATGACTTTGACTTTTTTCATGATATAGTATTAATATGAAGAAGGAGGGTTAAGCATGGCAAAACGCGATTACTATGAAGTGTTAGGTGTTTCAAAGACAGCGACTGATCAAGAGATAAAACGTGCTTACCGTAAGTTAGCAAAACAGTATCATCCAGACGTTTCTACTGAAGCAAATGCAGAGGAAAAATTTAAAGAAGTTCAAGAAGCTTATGATGTTTTAAGTGATGAACAAAAAAGAGCAGGATATGACCGTTATGGTCACGCAGGTGCTGAACAATTCGGTGGAGCCGGTGGGTTTGGTGGATT
>DNGE01000090.1:14290-17975 GCA_003486705.1 Bacillota bacterium | reverse complement strand
GGATTCGGTGGCGGATTCGATGATCTCGGTGATATTTTTGAAAGCATGTTCGGCGGTGGATTTGGTGGATTCAGCGGTGGCGGACGCCGTAATCCAAACGGTCCAGCTCGTGGGAATGATTTAAAACAATCGATCACGATTACGTTTGAAGAAGCGGCATTTGGGGTAACGAAAGAAATTAAAGTCAATCGTGAAGAAGAGTGTACAAAATGTGGAGGTTCTGGCGCTCGCTCTAAAGATGACGTTGAAACATGTACACGTTGTTCAGGTTCAGGACGTGTTGTCGAAGTTCAAAATACGATTTTAGGTCGTGTTCAAACACAAACAGTATGTCCGGAATGTTCTGGAAAAGGTAAACGTATTAAGCATAAATGTGATTCATGTAATGGTCGTGGAGCTGTTAATAAAGCAAAAACGATTGAGGTTAAGGTTCCTGCTGGAATTGATGATGGACAGCAAATTCGCTTAAGTGGTCAAGGAGAAGCTGGACGTAACGGCGGACCTAGCGGTGATTTATATGTCGCATTCCGTGTGAAATCACATGATTTCTTTGTGCGTGATGGATTTGATTTACGTTGTGAAGTACCAATCACGTATAGTCAAGCCGTTTTAGGAGCTGAAATTGAGGTTCCAACGTTAACGGGGAAAGTTGTATTAAAAGTCCCAGAAGGAACGCAACCGGGAACAGAATTCCGTGTACGCGATAAAGGAATAAAATATATCAACCGTGATTTAAATGGTGATTTATATGTTAAAGTTAAATTAATCGTCCCTAAAAAAGTAAGTTCAAAACAACGTGAGTTGTTAAGTGAATTTGATGCTTTAGAAGATAAAACAGGAAGCATTTGGGATAAAGTGAAAAAAGCTTTTAAATAACCTGATCTAACCGTAAAGAAACTTATCTTTACGGTTATTTTTTTGATTAAGAAAAGGTAAAAATTACAAAGCTATAAGTGAGACTAAAAGCGTAAAATTATCGGTAACAAATTTCGTACAATATTTTTAGTTTTAATACACTTATGTTATAATGTATTGATGAAATATATAATTGAGGTGACTCCATGAATTGGTTAGAACTTTCTTTTCATACAACGCATGAAGCTTTTGACTTAGTAAGTAATATTTTTATTGAAGCGGGATCAAAAGGTGTGTTGGTTGAAGATTCAAATATTGTAAATGAAATACACGAAGATCATTTTGGTGAGATTTATCGCCTTAATCCTGATGATTACCCAAGTGAGGGTGTCGTGATTAAAGGTTATTTAGCTGTGACAACAGATATTGAAAATCAATTGGAGTTTGTTAGAACGCAACTATTAAATTTAAAGATAGAAGGCGTGAATCACCAATTATTAGAGATTAAAACTTTAGATGAAGAAGATTGGGCAAATAGTTGGAAAAAACATTATTCACCAATCCAAATCACGGATAATGTTTGGATTAAACCGAGTTGGTATGAACCAAGCACAGATCCAAACATCGTGGAAATTATGTTGGACCCAGGGATGGCCTTTGGATCAGGTACACATGAAACAACACAATTATGTCTTGAATTAATTTGTCAGTATCTTAAATCAGGTGACGTGTTAGTTGATGTAGGGACAGGTTCAGGTATTTTAGCAATTGCGGGTTCAAAACTTGGTGCTGAATTAGTTTATGCGGTTGATTTGGATCAAATGGCTGTTGAACGTGCCAAAGGAAATGTAGCCATGAATCAGTGTGATAACATTATTTTGGAGAAAAACAATTTAATTGATGGGGTTATTCAATTACCGAAAAAACCAACGATTATGGTGGCAAATATTTTAGCTCCAATTATTATCAATATGTTAGATGATGTGGTAAAGGTCTTACCGAAAGGACAATTATTTATTTGTTCAGGTATTGTGGAGCATGAAAAAGATTCAGTCATAAAGGCGCTTGAAGACCATCAATTTGATCTTGTTGAGGTCAAAGAAAAAAATGGTTGGGTTGCCATTGTTGCTAAACAATAGATATCGAAGTGGAGGCCAGCGTTATGCAACGTTATTTCTTAAACAATGACCAATTTAATGAAGATATTGTTCAAATTACTGGAGATGACGCTCATCATATTTCACGTGTGATGAGACAATCAGAAGGTGATGAAATTATTGTTTGTAATGAGGACAAACAAAGTTTTATTGTTAAAATAATAAAGGTAGACGCTCAAGTGATTGTGTGTCAAATCGTTTCTACCATAGAGAAAAATGCAGAATTGCCAGTGAATGTGTCAATTGCCCAAGGAATACCGAAAGGTGATAAATTCGAGTGGGTTATTCAAAAGGGTACAGAATGTGGAGCCTTTGAATTTGTTCCAGTGAGTATGGAACGTAGTGTTGTGAAAATTGATCAAAAAAAGGAAAAGAAAAAGCTTGAGCGTTGGAGTAAAATTGCAAAAGAAGCTGCTGAGCAATCACATCGTTCAGTCGTTCCAACAATTAGTGAGGTTCAAACGTTTAAACAGTTTATTCAATATGCAAAGCAATTTGATATCTGTTTATTCGCTTATGAAGAAACAGCGAAAGCTGGAGAGCTTTTTCAACTTAAACAGACGTTATCACAAATTCACACAGGTGCTAAAGTATTAGTGTTAGTAGGTCCTGAAGGTGGTATTAGTGAAAAAGAAGTAACAACATTGTTAGAAAGTGGTTTTAAAGCTTGTGCGCTTGGACCACGTATTTTAAGAACAGAAACAGCACCGATATATATATTAAGTGCAATATCATATGAATTAGAATTATAAAACAACTTAGATCGACGGTTAATGAAATCGTATGGGAAGGACTGAAATAAAATGGCAACTGTTGCATTTCATACGTTAGGATGTAAAGTAAATCAATATGAAACAGAAGCGGTATGGGAATTATTTAAAAATGAAGGATATACGAAAGTGGACTTTAAAGAACCTGCAGACGTGTATGTCATTAATACGTGTACGGTGACGAATACAGGAGATAAAAAATCGCGTCAAGTTATCCGACGTGCAATTCGTCAAAATCCAGAAGCGGTTATGTGTGTCATGGGGTGTTATGCGCAGACAAAACCTAAAGAGATTATGGATATTGAAGGTGTGGATATTGTTATTGGGACACATGGTCGTGAATCAATTCCACAATTAGTTAAAAAATATCAAGAGGAACGTCAACCGATTTCTCAAATTGAAAATGTGTTTAAAGTGGATGAATTTGAAACGTTAAATGTTACACAGTTTTCAAATCGTACGCGTGCAACCTTAAAAATTCAAGAGGGATGCAATAATTTCTGTACGTATTGTATTATTCCATGGGCTCGCGGACAAGTGCGCTCACAAAAGCCTGATATTGTTTTAGAACAAGTCAAACAATTAGTTGCTAATGGTTACTATGAAATTGTGTTAACTGGTATTCATACAGCAGCGTATGGAGAAGATTTAGAAGATTACACATTTGCAAAATTATTAGCTGAGATGGATAAAATTGAAGGGTTAAAACGTATTCGTATTTCGTCAATTGAAGCATCTGAAGTAACAGATGAAGTCATCGAAGTAATGAAAAAATCAAATAAGATTGTGAATCACTTACATATTCCAATTCAATCTGGATCAACAAGTGTATTAAAACGTATGCGCCGTCATTATACGGTGCCAGAATTTGAAACGAAAATTAATGAATTAAAAGCAATCTTT
>DNGE01000090.1:1127-14082 GCA_003486705.1 Bacillota bacterium | reverse complement strand
GAAACATTAAAACGTATTGGATTCTTCGAATTACATGTGTTCCCATATTCAATGCGTAACGGAACACCGGCAGCTAAAATGGAAGGGCAAGTTCCTGAAATGATTAAGACAATGCGCGTGAATCAAGTGTTAGCACTTGGTGAACAGTTAGCGAAAGAATATGTTAGCAGCTGTGAAGGAAAAGTATTAGATGTTATCCCTGAAGAAAAGTCTCCGACAAAAGAAGGATATTATATTGGACGTGCTGGGAATTATGTTAAAGTAGAATTTAAAGCAACACCTGAGTTAGTGGGCGAAGTGGTACCGGTTAAAATCGTAAAAGCAAATTACCCAATTAGTGAAGGTGAAATTGTTGAAACAAAATAGATAGAGGATGAATAGGATGAATATCAATACATTATATCAGGTTGATTATAATTTTGAGGTAGCGGGATTAGCGACAGATAATCGTCAAGTTAAGACAGGCGATTTATTCGTTTGTATTAAAGGTTATACTGTAGATGGACACCGCTTTGCTAAGGCTGCACAAGATGCAGGGGCTTGCGCTATTGTGTGTGAGCATATTGTGGAGGGGGTCACAATTCCACAAATTGTGGTTGAAGATACGAGTGTTGAACTGCCTAGACTTGCGCATATGATTTTTGGTCAACCAACAAAAGCTTTACAATTATTTGGTTTAACAGGGACGAATGGTAAAACGACGACAGCTTATATCCTTGAACATTTATTAAGAGGGTTTGAGGGGGAAGTCGGTTATATTGGAACGAATGGGATTCGATTTGCTGATGTATTTTTAGAACCAAAAAATACAACGCCGGATGCACTTCATTTGCAAAAGTTATTTGCACAAATGGTTGAAAAGCAGGTGAAAAACGTTGCGATTGAAGTGTCATCACATGCGTTAGAATTACATCGTGTTGATTACTGTGAATTTAAAGTGGCGTTGTTTACGAATTTAACACCTGAACATCTTGATTTTCACCCGACAATGGACGATTATTTTGAAGCGAAATTTAAATTGTTTAAGATGCTGCGTCCAGATGGGTATGGGATTATTAATATTGATGACCCATATGGTGAGAAATTAGTCGATCGCTTAAAAGGGAAAAATGTTTATACATTTGGACTTCAATCGAAGGCTGATTTTTATGCATCGGATGTTAAAATGACTGCGCAAGGAACGACGTTTAACTTAAGATTTAACCAACATGTTTATGAGGTGAATACACCATTACTTGGTACGTTTAATGTTTATAATGTATTAGGGGCAATCGGATCGGCTTATTCGGCTGGACTTTCAATGGAAGCTATTTTAACTCAATTAGCGCAGCTAGCGCCAGTTGATGGTCGTATGGAATTAATTAATTTAGGTCAAGATTTTACTGTGATCGTGGATTATGCGCATACACCTGATGGAGTTGAAAAGGTACTTGAGTTTGTTAATGATATTAAACAAACAGAAGTAAAGGTTGTCATTGGGTGTCCGGGTGATCGCGACCGTACAAAACGTCCTGTCATTGCAAAGTTATCGGTTGATTATGCAGACGATGTTATTTTTACAACGGATGACCCTCATTCAGAACAACCTGAAGACATTTTAGATGAAATGGTTGCAGGTATTCAACAAAATAATTATCGTGTTATTGTTGACCGACGTGCAGCGATTCAAGAAGCCATTGAAAAGGCTCAAAAAGATGATATTATTTTAATCGCAGGTCGCGGACATGAAAAGTTACAATATTGGAAAAGTGGAAATATTGAATTAGATGACCGTGAAGTGGCGAAAGAATTATTACGTCAACGTTTAGCGGCAAAATAGAAAAAAGTCATCATACAAATTTGTATGATGACTTTTTGTTAAATGGAGTTAATTGTAAAGCACCTCTGTAAACGAGGTGCTTTTGTTTTATTTTGTTTTACGTTTGCGTAAAATCTTTTTGAATTTTTTAAATTGAGGCAGGAGTTTGGTCCAGATAAAGTAACCTAAAGGACTTACAACGTAATCGAACTCCCCAATAAATTCAGTGAATTCGCCCCCAAACCCTTTTTTAAAGCGATAAAGGCCATGTAGTGGATCAGATTCATCTGTGTTACCACTGACACCAAAGAAGTCATAAACCTCGTAACCGGCCGCTTTTGCTTCAGTTAACGCGTGCCATTGAATTAAGTAGTTAGGCATGAATTCACGATAAACATTGTCACTCGCTCCGTATAAATACCAAGCTTTGTTACCAAAGTAAGTCGCCATAATCCCTGACATGGTGATCCCATCGGGATGACTTTCAAATAAGCGCTCCACTTCAACTAACTGCTGTGTTAAATTGTTTGCTTTATTTTTTTCTGGTTCAAGTTTGTTTGCAAGTTTCGTGCGTTTTTTATCATTTAAATCCGATTCATTTAATTGTGACTCATACTGAGCAATAAGCGATTGCGTCACAGTTAATTCTTCTTTTAAGTTTTCTAACGCTGCTTTTGTATTTAATTTAGCTAAATACAGTTTGCACATGTTTTGAGGTGATAGCGTATCGTACATTTGCTCGAAATATGAAAGTGGACGTGTTAAGAAGCCATCTCGAAGTCCTGTCACGCGCATAATTTCTTCAAACGTCTTGATGTCTTCACGCGTTCCTTCTACAATCTCAATTCCTTTTTTCTGTGCAATTTTGATATTGTAGCGTGTCTTAGAATGACAATTAGCTAAAAGTTCTTTTTCTGTTTGTGTTAGATTTAAGCGGAATGTAAATCTAGGTTGTATTGATGAATCAAAATCTTGTGTAAAACCTAGATGTCTAAATCCAGTTTGCTTTAATGATTGAATAAGTTCTTGGTTTGGCGTTGCGTCAGTTAAAATATTTCCTTCAACATCACGATCGACATATTTAATATCAGGATCAATTTTAAAGAAAATGGCTTTTTTAGATTTTGCATAGTGTGCCATTTCTTTTGTAAAAGTATTTAATAAGGCTTTATCGTTAAAATCGATGACAAATCCACGTGGGATATAAATAAAAGGACGTTTAATAATCGGCAGCATGCGGAATAATACTAAGGCTGCTGCGATTAAGTTCTGATCGTCATCAACTAAACCGACTAAGTCATAAGTCCATTCAGATGAGCACGCCTTGAATTCACCCCAATGCGAGCTTTGTAGAAAATGATTTTTATTATGAGTCGCCACAAATGCATCAAATTGAGTCGACGGAATGTTTGAAACAAATTTCATAAATCTCCACCTCTAATTGTAAATAATTGATATCTTTAGTATCCTCAATCATTATATCATAAAATCATTTTTGAGGAATTTATTTTGTGTTATTTACAATTGGTCTCGAATATTGTATAATAACTATGTTAATCGTAGCGAAGCGGAAGGAGGGTTAGTGGTGGCTAAAACTGTAGTTAGAAAAAATGAATCATTAGACGACGCATTACGTCGTTTTAAGAGAGAAGTATCTAAAGTAGGTACCCTTACTGAAGCTCGTAAACGTGAATATTACGTTAAACCGAGTATCAAACGTAAACAAAAGTCTGAAGCAGCTCGTAAGACTGCAAACAAACGTAGCAAATTCTAATAATAGGTGATCTCAGTGACATTACTCCAACAATTAAATACAGATATGAAGGAAGCGATGAAAGCGAAACAAAAAGATCGCTTGTCTGTGATTCGAATGTTAAAAGCTTCTTTGCAAAATGAAGCACTTAAATCAGGATCACAAGAATTAAATGATGATGAAGTCCTAACAGTTCTTTCTCGTGAAGTTAAACAACGTCGTGACTCTTATATTGAATTTAAAGAGGCGGGGCGTGATGACTTAGCTGATAAACTTACAGCTGAATTAGAAATTCTTTCCACATATTTACCAGCGCAATTAAGCGAGGATGAGCTTAAACAAATTATAAAAGAAACAGCTAACATGATTAACGCAGAATCACCAGCTCATATGGGTAAACTAATGGGGGCGCTTATGCCTAAAGTAAAAGGTAAAGCTGATGGAACCTTAGTTAGTGAATTGGTTAAATCATATTTAAACCAAAATTAAAACACACATTTATGTGTGTTTTTTTTATTATTCAATATCAGGTTGATAATAAAATAAAAACCCGATGGCTCGGGTTTTTATTTTATTTTTTACTAGCTTTTAAAGGGCCAGTCCAGTTTTCAAGTCCACCCTCTAATTGGAATAAGTTATTGTATCCTTTACCAGACAACATTAAGGCAGCACGACGTGTTTGTTTTCCTTTGTCATCGTATAAGTAAATAGGTAAATCACTACGTAATTTTCCTGGTTGGCGTGTTAACACGGCAAATGGAATATGACGAGCACCGTTAATATGTCCAGCTTCAAACGCTTCTTTTGAGCGAATATCAACTAATTGACCTTTACGCATGTTTTCAATGAACTCTTGTTCAGATAAGCTAACCACGCATTTTTTTGCTTCGCGTCGCATGACGATCCATAACCCGACACTTAACCCAATTAAAATGGCGATAATCATTATTGTCCAATCCATAATATCTTCCTCCTAGTCTTCGTATAATAATTTTACATAATTTTAAGCTAAAAATAAAGAATTATTATTGTAAGATTGTGAGAAACTAATAAAAAGTTGTGATCGTGCTTAAATGTAAGCGAGTGTCTATTTATTAAAAAAGAAAACACTTTTATTGGAATACAAATAAAAAATAGAGAAGTTTAAATAAAAAAAGGGGAATTAGACTGATAAAATACGAATAAGTCTACATAATTTTATAGCGATAGGATAGACAATTTTCCAATAAATCGTTATAATTAAATACGATAAAGATATTCATACTACTAGTGGGTAGTTTGTATAGTATTCAAGGAGGATTTTTATGATTTCTACAAATGATTTCAAAACGGGTTCTACTATTGACTATGAAGGAAATATCTTTCAAGTTATTGAATTCCAACACGTAAAACCAGGTAAAGGTCAAGCGTTCGTACGTTCTAAATTACGTAACTTACGTACAGGAGCTGTTATTGATAATACATTCAATGCGGGTGAAAAAGTTAAGAAAGCTCATATTGAGAAAAACTCAATGCAATTCTTATACTCAATGGGTGATGAATATGTATTCATGAACAACGATACGTATGAGCAATTAGAAATTCCAGTTAAGCAATTAGGTGATACAGTAAACTACTTAGTTGATGGAATGGAAGTTAAAATCATGCAATACGAAGGTGAAATTTTAGGTGTTGAAGTACCTGAAAAAGTAACGTTAGAAGTTGTTGAGTGTGAACCAGGTGTTAAAGGAAACACAGCTTCAAATGCAACAAAATCAGCGACAGTTTCAACTGGATACTCATTACAAGTTCCATTATTCGTTGAAGTTGGAGATAAATTAATTATCAATACAAACGATGGACGTTACGTTCAACGCGGATAATAAAAGTAAAAAGTCTCAACCAAGTGATTGGTTGAGACTTTTTTTGTGCGTAAATGAGATATTTGGACTAAGTGTGACAAATGGTTTTAAATAGGGACATTCGCACGTTATGTTTTTGTATTAATTGGGTCAGTCAGCAAGAAGCTGTCAATTTTTAGAATAATTTAGATGGTGTAAGGAAGGAATTTAGCATCATATGGCATATAAAACAGTCAAGTGAATCTCTGTTTAAATATCTAAAACTTTTGTGTCATTTTTAAAGTAAGGGGGTCATAGAGTTAAATAGCAAAAAAATAAAAAAGGTTAGAGGTGTTAAACGTGCCAATTGATGTAGTTGAAATTTTTCAGTTTGCAGGAATAGGATTTGTATTAGGTTTGTTAAGTTGGGCGATGAAGAAGTTCAGTTTTAATGAAAATATTAATGAATTAGTGATGTTGGCGGGTTATGTCTATATGTTAATCTTTATTACCCAGCTTGTAAGTGTGTTGTTAAATAACTTAAAAGATATTTTTATGTTATAAGGAGGGGGACAGTCATCGATATCGTACAAGTATTCTCACTCATTATATGTAGCGCTTTTGTGTACATGATCTTAAAAAAGATGAATGAAAAATTCGCACCAGGATTCATATTTGTATTGATGACGTTCTTATATATTTTAGCACTTCAATATTTATCAACGATTATTACGCATATTACAGATGTGTTTTTGAGATTTAATATTGAGCAACAATATGTTAGTTCTGTCATCCAGTTAATCGGAATCGTATATTATTCCGAATTTGTCACGGCTGTTTTAAAACAAGCGGGTTTAAGTGACTTGGATAAGGTTGTTGAAATTGTAGTTAAGCTTTATTTGATATTGTATAGTCTTCCGCTTATTGTCACATTATTTGAACTTATATTATCTATTCTGTAGTAAGATACGTCGTTTTTAGGGGGAGCAAATATGGAGGGTCTAAATATAGATTTGAGTCCGCTTGAAGATATATGGGGGGATTTGTACGCCCAGTATGATTGGTTACTTCAAGCGGATTATTTTGATAAAAGTAATTTGTTAAATGTCGAAAATTTTAATCTGGTTGGCTTTTTTAAGTCGCTACTTGATTATTCGATGCACGAAGTGAATGTCGCTTTTTTTCAGTTTAAAAGTGTTTTAATTTTCTTGCTTCTGGTTGCGTTATATCAACATATCCAAGAGGTTTTTTCAGATAAATATAAAAAGATTGCCAATACGGTTTTAAAATTCGTATTAATTGTTCAGCTGTTTCAATTGTTTGTCTATTATCATAATTATACGTTGGATATTTTAACGCGCTATATGAATGTTGTGGTGGTGCTGTTTCCTATTTTGTTATCCATGATCACCATAACGGGTGCGCTTTGGAATCATGCTTTGTTTCAACCGGCGATCGTCTTTTTGATTAATGCTTCCTATTTCTTTATTAATGCAATCAGTATGCCGCTAATTACAATTGGAACTATCTTTGGGTTCTTAAACAAATTAACCACAGACGATTTATACACGCGAATGACCGCATTTATTAATAAAGTAGCCATTTGGACATTAGGTGGTTATTTCGCCTTCTTCTTGACGCTCATGTCCATTCAGAATGTGACGCTTAGTTTTGCAAATGGTTTGTTTTTGAGGACTACTCAAAGTTTAGTCAATCATATCCCTGTCATTGGAACGAAATTTACGGATACCATGATGTCTGTTATTTCAACGCTTTCCATTATGCGAAACAGTATCGGGTTACTCAGTATCATTACCCTCATTATCTTTGTCGCGTTTCCTGTGATTAAGTTGGGTGTGGTTAACTTCTTGTTTCGATTGCTTACAGCAGTCTTACAACCTGTCTTAAAGAAAGATTTCATTGCGGTCTTGGATGTGTTTAATACTGCAACACTGAACTTATTATCTGTTATGTTTATTATTGCGATCATGTTTATCTTTACGTTCTTTATTATTTTATTCAGTTCCAATATGATGCTATTTACGAACTAGGACTTGTCGACATTTATAGAGAGGATGTTTGAAAATATGATTTATGATTACGCCAAACAAATAATTGCGATGCTATTTCTGATAGCTATTGTCAATTTTTTAGTTATTCCGGAAGCTTATAAAAAAATGATTACATTTTATTTACATTTTTTTATAATAGTTATCATACTAAAACCTGTGCTCAGTATAATGGGTAATGAAGTAAGTTCTTATCTGGATTCATTTACCTTTATTAGCGAAGAGGGGTTCAATGAATCGGTTAAGTATTATCAAAATCAGCTAGGGGAAGACATTAGTGAGTTTACTGTCGCGGATATTGATAAACTTATACGAAGTGCTGAAGAAACTTGTCAGGTCGAGATTTATTCCTTTGAATTAGAAGACGTACTCATTATTAACTCAGAAACGATAACTAAAGAAAATCAGTATTGTCTAGCAAGTGAAATAGGAATATCAATCTCAGACATAAAATTCGAGGGGGGAGGGCAATGAACGAAAAAGTAGAGACTAATAAATTAAGTAGTGGGATGTACCAAAGTATCAAAAATCATGGTAGTAAAGATGCGAAAGCCTCTTCTAAACAGATTGATATCTTTGCAATTGCTAAAGTGGCAATCTTAGTCATACCGGTTGCGATATTGTTACTAGGTGGCGTAGATTTTTCTTTAGGCAGTTCAAAGAGTAGTGTAGAACAAACGCATCAGTTGCAAGTTGAGCAGTTATTTGAATCGATAGGAAGTGTCGAAATTCAAAGTGTAAATGTGGCTTATACCGAAAAAACAGTCACGACAACTTCGCTATTTACATCGAATCAAACAAGTACGGTACCAAATGGGGTTGTCATTGTATACAGTGGTAGTTTGAGCGCACCATATGAGGTGACTCAGGCGATCAGTTTATTACTAGACATTCCAATTCATAAAATATCAATGTTAAATACAAAAGACCTAGGGGGAAATTAATATGAACAGAAATTCTTATGTAACAGCAGCTTTATTCGTAGTATTCGCGTTATTAACAGTGTTTTATTATGCATTAGGTGATGAAATGCCAGATTCAAAAGTATCGAGTGAAAATCCAGCGCCAGGGATTAACTTAGAGACAGATGCTGTATCGAACCCACTTGATACATTACGTTTAGAATTAGATACACAACGTAGTGCAAAAGTTGAAGAATTAAAATCAGTGATTGCAAGTGCTGATTCAGATGCAACTACAAAAAGTGATGCAAAAGACAGTATTGCTAAAATCAATAAAGAGTATGAACATGCTCAAGCATTAGAGTCAATGATTAAGTCTAAAGGATATGATGATGTCTTAGTGCGTGTCAATGAAGATGCTGTACAAGTCATTGTACAAGTAGCAGATAGTGATTCATTCCCATCTGTTGAAGCGATTAATGAGTTATATGTGATGGCAAAAACTGAATTCACAAATGATCCATATGTAACAGTGGAAGTTCGCCAATTAAATTAATAAAAATGAGCAATAAAAAAAACCGACTGAGAAGTCGGTTTTTTTTATTATCCTAATCCGTTAATTTTTTTGCTTAAACGTGATTTTTGGCGAGCTGCAAAGTTTTTATGGCAGATACCTTTTGCAACAGCTTTGTCTAATTTTTTGTTAGCTGTATTGTAAGCTTCTTTAGCAGCTTCAGCGTTATTGTTAGCAACAGCTAACTCAACGTTTTTGATCGCAGTGCGAAGAGATGCTTTGAAAGAAGCGTTAAATTGACGACGTTTTTCGTTAGTTTTAACACGTTTAATTTGTGATTTAATGTTTGGCATTTGATTCACCTCCTGAAATACAACAAAATTATTCTATCAAACCAAGGGGTAAAATGCAACAAAAAATTTATAATTTAGTGAAATAGTGTGATGAATTACGCTTTCTTACTAAATTTCTAATCTTTTGGAGCTATTTTATTATACCATATGGGCTGATGTTTGTTAATCGGAGAACTTTTCCAATAATTCTGTTTTGAGTGTCCAAAGGTCTTTTGATAAGTCCACATAATATTTGTGAGGACGTTCAAAACGTAAGACCTCTTCCCATAGTGTGGCGATTTGTGCTTGAGTATATTCAACGATGTCTTGAAGATTTGGACTTTCATAAACTTGTTTTCCATTTAGGAAAATCGGTTGTAATAAGGCTTTGGCATAGAAGTTCTCAATTTTTTTGCGCTTCCACGTATGTTCTGGATCAAAAATAGTGTATGGAACTGTGTCATCGATGACTTCGTTTGCGAGTGTAATAACATCTGCGATTGCTTTGTTTGTATCGCGTTCAAATAAACGATACACTTGTTTGTAACCTGGATTTGTAATTTTTTCAATATTATTACTGATTTTAATTTTAGGGACTAATTCGCCATTTTCTTTTTCAACGGCCACAATTTTATAAACGCCACCAAAGACAGGTTCTGTTTTTGAAGTAATTAAGCGTTCACCGACCCCAAATCCATCAATCGGTGCCTTTTGGATGAGTAAATCTTTAATAATATACTCGTCTAAAGAGTTTGAAATCATAATTTTACAATCATGAAGTCCCGCTTCATCAAGAAGCTTACGTGCCTTTTTAGATAAATAAGCTGCGTCTCCACTATCGATGCGAATCCCACCTGGGCGTAAGCCTTTAGGAATTATGTATTCATTAAACACTTTAATGGCATTTGGAATTCCTGATTTTAACGTATTATAAGTGTCGACTAATAAGAAGCAGTTATCTGGATATAATTCAGCATATCGTTTAAAGGCATCATATTCTGTGTCAAAGGTTTGAACCCAACTATGTGCCATGGTACCAAGTGATGGTACCCCGTAGTCGCGGTCTGTGATCGTACAAGCCGTTCCTGTTGCTCCTCCAATATAAGCCGCACGCGCACCTAAAATGGCACCGTCAGCCCCTTGGGCACGACGAGAACCAAATTCAATCACCGTGCGACCTTCAGCCGCACGCACGATACGATTGGCTTTTGTTGCGATTAACGATTGATGGTTAATCGCAAGTAAAATCATGGTTTCAATAAATTGTGCTTGAATGATAGGCCCTTTAACCGTTAAAATCGGTTCATTTGGAAAGATTGGTGTTCCTTCGGGAATCGCGTATACATCACACGAGAAGTCGAAGTTTTTTAAATAATTTAAAAATCCTTCAGAAAAAATGTTTTTGCTACGTAAAAATTCAATATCTTCATCTGAAAAATGTAACTCTTTAAAATATTCGATTAATTGCTCAACACCTGCCATAAGGGCGAAACCGCCTTGGTCTGGAACGCGTCGGAAGAACATATCAAAATAAGCGATTTGATCTTCCATTCCATTTTCGAAATATCCATTTGCCATGGTTAACTCATAAAAATCAACAAGCATGGTCAGGTTTAGGTTTTTAAAACTCATAAATGATTCCTCTTTCTACTGTTCAATGTGGGGTGTGACTTCAACCCCATTTAGATGCATTTTGTATAAAGCAATTAAATTCATCAGATCGCCAACATGCTCCAAAAGGTCATACGTCTCCACACAAGACATTGGCACAATCACGCGACTTTGTCTGTTTATAGCATTGAAATACGTTTTTAACGTAATCGCAAATTGCTCCACACAAATATCAGTGCAATCGCCGATGATGATAAATTGGTGAATCGATGGATGGTTTTTAAGCCACTTTTGAAAAGCAGGTTCTAAAAAACCATTTGTTGAATTTTTTAAGATTAAGTCGTAATGTCCAATCTCTTTAATTTCATCGATGATTTCACTTTCATCACTATCGGTTAAACAATGCACGGGATACGACTGAAATTCAATACAATCTTTTGGATGACTGTCGGCAAATGCAACGCTTTTAATCGACGCAGCCTGACACGCTGTAATCAGTTCACAAACAGTTGGAACAATCTCTTTTATGCGTGGTGATGAGAGTGCTCCGGTTTTCACAAATCCATTAATCATATCAACAATAATTAAGGCTGTTTCATCACTTTTAAATGAAGATAGTGCAATCGGTGATGATTGTTGTAAAAGTTCAACCATTTTTATTATGGATGTTTCACTAGATTTTAATAAATCATCTAAATTGAAATTCATAACGTGCCTCCAATTCTTCAACTGTCTTTAGACAAAAAGTCATAAGAATATTATAGTACATTGACCGTTAATAACAAAGAATTTTGTTAAAATATGTGAGAAACATCACGGGCAGTGTGAGTGGTTGAAGATAGGGCAGTTGTTTTAGTTTTTTTGTGGAATCTTGTAGTGGAGATTAAAGTGAATAATAGGAATCTGACATTTAGCTTTAAGCACCTTATACTTTTTTAAATTCGAGCTAAACTAGATAAGAAATCGAATCATCTCCTGTATGAAAGGAAAAAAATTCACAGCTTATGTAAGTTATGGTAGAATATAAAAAAAAGGAGGCGGTCTTATGTCAACAGTTTTAGGACATTTAAACCCAAACGCAGTATTTAAATACTTTGAAGAAATAACAAAAATTCCTCATGAATCAGGTAATGAAAAACAAATGAGTGATTACTTAGTGAATTTTGCGAAGGAATTAAATTTAGATGTTGTGCAAGAACCTTGCATGAACGTTATTATTAATAAACCTGCAACTGCTGGATATGAATCTGCACCAGGTGTTATTATTCAAGGACATATGGACATGGTATGTGTAAAAGACGATCATAGCGATTTTGACTTTGCGACACAACCACTTCCAATTTATGTGGATGGGGATTATATCCGCACACACGGAACGACGTTAGGAGCAGATAATGGAATTGCGGTGGCCATGGCCATGGCTATTTTAGCGGACGCTAATTTAAAACACCCTGCGTTAACGGTATTAGTAACGGTTGAAGAAGAAACGGGAATGGATGGGGTTATGGCCTTAGATCCTTCACATGTTAAAGGTGACATTTTATTAAACTTAGACTCTGAAGAAGAAGGAGTCGCACTTGCCTCTTGTGCAGGTGGTGTACGCAACACAGTAGAATTACCCATTGAATGGACAGAATTATTAACGGGTGATCATGAAACAGTTAACGTGGTTATCAGTGGGTTAAAAGGTGGACATTCAGGTGTTGAAATTAATAAAAATCGTGCGAATGCAAATAAATTATTAGGTCGTTTATTACACGCTGTGTCTAAAAACTTAACGGTCGCTGTTTCATCAGTTAATGGTGGGGAAAAAATGAACGCCATTCCAAAACGCGCTGAAGTCATCTTAACGGTTGCAAAAGAAGAGGTTGTAACATTAAAAACCATCGTGTCTGAGTTTGAAAAAACAGTGCAAAATGAATTTGCAACAGCAGATGCGGGAATCAAGATTGAGGTTTTAGCAGGTGAGGCATCGGCTAAAGTCATGAGTGAACAAACATTAAATAATTTAATCGCTATTTTACAATTAATGCCTTACGGACCTCAAACAATGAGTGCAAACGTGGCTGGATTAGTCGAAAGCTCTAATAATATTGGAGTCGTTGAAACAAAAGAAAATAGCATTGAGTTTAACTCAGCTGTTCGTAGTTCGGTTA
>DNGE01000090.1:0-931 GCA_003486705.1 Bacillota bacterium | reverse complement strand
ACTCAGCTGTTCGTAGTTCGGTTAAATCATTAAAAACAGAAATAAATGAACGCATTCAAACGATTGCAAACTTAACAGGAGCTAGCATGACGTTAACGGCAGATTATCCAGAATGGCAATTTGCAACAGAATCAAAAATCCGTGACATCATGATGTCAGTGTATAAAAATATCACAGGAAAAGAGTTACACATTGATGCGATTCACGCGGGACTTGAGTGTGGATTCTTAGCTGAAAAGCTTGGAAACATTGATATGATCTCGTTCGGTCCAGAAATGCACGACGTTCATACACCAAAAGAATGTTTAATTATTTCATCAACGGAGCGCACATACGACTTCTTATGCAAAATTTTAGAAGAAGTAAAATAATCATATTTTACTGATGGTTTAATACAATTTAAAGAAGCGTAACTTGCACATTTAAATGGATCTCACTTCATTTAAATGTGCTTTTCTTTAGGACTCACAGGAAAAGAAGCGGGATTTTTTTAATTGCTTTTTATGTGCTTTGACTTGTAGCAGGCGCTATAAAAAAGAATCATTTAAAACATTTAAGGGAGGGAATGTAATGAAAAATAAAACGGCAGATAGTTTATTACTAATCGTTGCTATTATATGGGGAGGGGGCTTTCCCGCTGTTGATTTAGCACTCACAGGAGGGATGACGCCATTTTATCTGATCGGAATGAGATTTATGATTGCCTTTTTGATCATGGGGATTGTCTTTTTTAAACAGGTGAAGGCCATGAGAAAAATAGAAATCATAGGTGGACTAGTGGCTGGAATCTTTTTATTTATAGGATTTACCTTTCAAACGGTTGGGATGTTGTATACAACAGCATCTAAAAATGCCTTTATTACGACGACATATGTCGTGTTTGTTCCACTAATGAACTATTTAATTTTTAAGAAAAAAGTAAATTTAAATC
>DNGE01000091.1 GCA_003486705.1 Bacillota bacterium | reverse complement strand
TTATGGCCGAAAACATAACCTCATACAGTGGATAAACTCTTTGAAACCAGCTAAAAGTTAAGCAAACCCAAAATTAGAGAACAAAGTAAATACGAATTGTATCAACATATTTATATACCAAATTGGAAGTAACCTTTTTGATAAGAACAAAGTTATTAAAAGACTAAAACACGACATTTAAGATTTTAGGATTTCCTAGTAACGGCCGAAAACGTAACAATTGGAATATATAAATGCTTAAATCAGTGTTAAATGAATTAAGACAAAGCGTCATAATTGTAGTTTATATGCAGTAAAATCGAAGTAAATTAGTGAGTGAGAAATCAATACTTTAAGCAGCGCATGCTGTGAGCCAAAATTGTTAAAATGAATAAACTAAAGTTCTAATCAATCAAGTGCGCAATGGCCGAAAACATAGCAAGCTCAACCGTTAGAACACAGAAGTCAAATTTTAAAAAAGTTGTAAGTTATACTAAAACACGACAATAAGAAAATTAAAGCGGGGTAAACGCTAAACGATCTTAATGGTAAGATAAATGCTTTTTGCGAAATGACCACTTTTAAACATGACAATTTAATATATCCCATAGACGTAATACTTCTTGAAGTTAAGAAGACTTAAATAAGGAACCTGGAACCGATATTTAACCACCTTGTTACACTCAGTAAGTTATTATTTCTATTAAACTAATAGCTAATTAGAAACAAGAAGAAACTTGTGAAAAACTGAAGTTAAAAACTTCAACCTGTATTCGGACGAGACAATTGAATAGATAAGGCGACTGAGATCGTCAGACAATAAATCATAATGATGAAAAACATAAATGCTCATGAGTGAGCTTAAGGATAAAAGGGAAACCAAAGTCACCTTTAATCACAAAAAAATATCCACTTTGGTAAAAGTCACTTATCTTCAGTGTATAAAAAGAAGAAAAAAGCCAATAATATATCTGACTGCCATCAGTGTAGGAATTGGTGTAGAAGTAGTAACGAATGCCTTCAAGTTATATACTTCTAACGTGTTGTTATTTTGTTAACTGCCTTCAAACAAAATAATTAATGCAGTTTTGAATGTAAGAATTCAAAGCGAATACCATATTTATCGCCCTTTGTGCGATGAAGCTCAATAACAAAAAAATCCCATAACAAAAGAGATCAAGCCCATCGGTTTGATCTTTTTTGTTAGCAATATTAGAAATATTGCTCAGGAAATAGTTATAACTTTGAAAAATATGTAAGAATGATTGCAAGTGACTTTAAATTATAGTAAAAAGGGCTATAATATTAAATAAGTGTTTTGGAATAGGAGTTTCTTTGATGGAAAATGTCATATTAAAGACGATTGAGCAATACAATTTATTTAAAGAGAATGAAGTTGTCGTTGTCGCGATATCAGGTGGCGCTGATTCTATGGCAATGCTACATAGCTTAATGAAACTTAATTTAAGTTTAGTTGTGGCACATGTCAATCATCAAAAGCGTTCTGATGCCATATTAGATGAGCAATTAGTTCAACAACAGTCACGTCTATATGGTGTTCCGTGTGAAGTTTATTCTCTTGAAAAACCTCAGAAAAATGTTAATTTTCACGATTATGCAAGGAAAAAGCGTTACGAATTTTTTAAGGAGGTGGCGACTCGCTATCAAGCAACAGCAATTGTAACAGCTCATCATGCTGATGATCATTTAGAAACACAAGTTCACCGATTTATTAGCCAAGGGACACCGGCAGGATTAATTGGAATTGAACCGAAAACAAAAGCATATGGGTTAAACGTCGTTCGTCCATTAATTAATGTGACAAAAGTTGATATTTATAAGTACTGTGAAGAGCATGGTGTAGCTTTTAGAGAAGATCAATCAAATCAAAGTGATGTTTATACCCGTAACAGAATTCGACATCACATCATACCAAAATTAGTTGAAGAAAGCCCATCTGTTTATAAACAGTCTAGGCTATTAAGTGAAAACTTAAGCGAAGATGAGAAGTATTTTTCTGATAAAGTTGATAAACTAATGTTAAACGTTTTAAGAACGGATAACTATTTAGAGGTGCCTCGAAGTTTTATAAATGAACTACCTTTAAGTTTATCAAAACGTTTGATTAGACGAATGTTACAATGCTTTACGTTAAGAGATATTCAAGCCATTCATGTAAATGAATTATTAAAATTAGTGCAATCGGAAAAGCCAAATTTACAGATGAACTTACCTCAAGGAATTAGCTGTATAATTGCTTATAATGTACTAAAAATTCAGCAAGCAAAAACTAAGCTAGAGCCATATGAGATAGCGCTTAAACTTAACGAAACGCAAATTCTCCCAAATTACGATATATTGGATTTTAGGGAGAACAAAGTCGATGAAAAAACGGAAAAATCTTGCATTAATAAAGTTCATTTGTGTTATAATGAAATAGAATTGCCATTAAAAGTTAGAACTAGAAAACCAGGGGATCGGATTAAATTAATCAACGATTATGGACGTAAAAAAGTTAAAGAAATAATGATTGAGGAAAAGGTTCCAAAACATTTGAGAGATACTTGGCCACTAATTGTAGATGATAACGATAACATTATCTGGATACCACTTTTAAAGAAAACGGCATATTGTAAAACCATAACTCATAAACATATGTTAACGATTGAGTACATACAGCATGGAGGGACCGAAGAAGATGAATAATGATATTAAAAAAGTTTTATTAAGCACAGAAGAAATTGAAACAAAAGCGAAGGAACTTGGAAAAATTTTAGCGGTTGATTATGCTGGGAAAACACCTATTTTATTAGGATTATTAAAAGGGTCAATTCCGTTTATTGGGGATTTAATGAAGCAAATTAATATTCCGTTACAAGTGGAATTCATGGATGTTTCAAGTTATCATGGTGGAACAAGTTCAAGTGGTCAAGTTAAGATTTTAAAAGATCTTGATGTGTCTGTTGAAGGACGTCATATCATTATTGTTGAAGATATTGTTGATACTGGATTTACATTAACTCGCGTTATTGAATTATTAAAACACCGTGGTGCGGCTTCGGTTGAGGTAGTTACAATGCTTGATAAACCAGAGGGACGTGTAGTAACAATGGAACCAAAATACGTTGGGTTCACAGTTCCTAAAGAATTTGTTGTAGGATATGGTTTAGACTACAATGAGTTATATCGTAATTTACCGTATGTAGGGGTATTAAAAGAAGAAGTATACATGAAGTAGAAGTAAAGAAAGAGGGTGCTAAGATGCCACCAATTAATCCAAAAGAAAAGATTAAGAGTGTGAAAAAGAAAAACAACTTCAATAAAAAAGGGCCTCAAAGCATAGGAATTTACTTTATCCTATTCATTATTGTATTAGGATTATATGGATTCATTGCTTATCCAAATGAAACACCAAAAATTGAGGAATATCGTTATGATGAATTAATTACTAAAATTCAAAATGGAGATATCGAAACAATCTTCACTCAACCTGTAGAAGGTGAAGAAAATAATGGTATCTATGAGGTTTCTGGTAAAGTTAAAGTTGATGGCGAAGAAGTTTACTATAAATCAATCGTTAATACGGAAACAGAATTATCTAAGGTATTTGATTTAGCTCAAACTCAACAATTACCTGTTACAAATGTCTTAGCGTCTAGCGCGGGTAAAATTTGGTCATTCTTATCGTATGCTTTATTAACAGTATTATTTTTAGGTGTTATCATGTTTATGTTTAGAAGCGCGCAACGCGGAAATAACAAAGCGTTTGACTTTGGAAAAAGCCGTGCGAAGTTATCTAAGCAAGAAGGAATTTCTTTCGATGATGTTGCTGGAAATGATGAAGAAAAAGATGAACTTGTTGAGGTGGTCGATTTCTTAAAAAATCCAGCTAAATATAATGAAATGGGTGCACGTGTTCCAAAAGGTATCTTATTAGTTGGACCTCCAGGAACAGGGAAAACATTACTTGCTCGTGCGGTTGCAGGAGAAGCAGGTGTACCATTTTACTCAATCTCAGGTTCTGATTTCGTAGAAATGTTCGTAGGGGTTGGGGCAAGTCGTGTACGTGATATGTTCCAAACGGCGAAAAAGACTGCACCATGTATTATCTTTATTGATGAAATTGATGCTGTTGGTCGTCAACGTGGAGCTGGGTTTGGTGGAGGTCACGATGAGCGTGAACAAACATTAAACCAATTACTTGTTGAAATGGATGGATTCGGTCCAAACTCAGGAATTATTGTTGTTGCTGCAACAAACCGTCCAGACGTTTTAGATCCAGCCTTATTACGTCCAGGTCGTTTTGACCGTCAAATTACAATTGCTCGTCCAGATGTTAAAGGTCGTGAAGCAATCTTAAAAGTACATGCACGTAATAAAAAATTAGCTCCTGAGGTTCGTTTAGCAGATATCGCTAAGCGTACACCTGGATTTAGTGGTGCTGAACTTGAAAACTTATTAAATGAATCAGCGTTACTTGCTGCTCGTGATAACCGTAAAGCAATTCAAATGCATGATATTGATGAGGCAACTGATCGTGTTATGATGGGACCAGCTAAAAAATCAAAAGTATTTTCTAAAAAAGAGCGCAAGGTTGTTGCTTACCATGAAGCAGGACATGCGGTTATTGGATTAAAACTTGATAATGCTGAAATTGTACATAAAGTAACGATTATTCCTCGTGGAGAAGCTGGTGGATATGCCTTAATGCTTCCTGAAGAAGAAACATATTTACAAACAAAACAAGCGTTACTAGACCGTATTACTGGGTTACTTGCAGGACGTGTTTCAGAAGAAATTACGTTTAAAGAAGTAACAACTGGAGCGCATAATGACTTCCAAAAAGCAACGGCAATTGCTCGTGCAATGGTTACGGAATATGGTATGAGTAAGCTTGGAATGGTTCAATATGAACAACGAAGCGGATCAGTGTTCTTAGGACGCGATTATAATAAAGAGAAAAACTTCTCAGATCATTTAGCTCGTCAAATTGATGAAGCAGTTCAAGAAATTATTGAAGAGTGTTCAACTCGTTGTCATAAAGTATTAATGCAAAACCAAGATTTAGTTAAGTTAATTGCTGAAACTTTACTTGAAGTTGAAACGTTAACAAAAGAACAAATTGATGAGTTAGTTGAAAAAGGTCGCTTAGAAGAAACAAGTTATAAAGCGAAGCAAGAAGTAAAAGCTAAACAACTTCCAAACTTAAAATTAACACGTCAAACTGACTATAAGTTAAGTTCAACTTTAACACCGTCAAAAGAACAATTACCTGAAGGTGTGACTGAAGATTTAGCAGATGCTGAATTGAAATCAGACGATCATAAAGAATAATTTTAAAATGCCACTTAGCTCATGAGCTAAGTGGCATTTTTTATACCTAAGATATATGTGTCATAATATATTTTATTGTTCATAAGATAGATTAGTTATATTAAAAAGCATCATAACAATACAATGTGTATAGAATGATTTTTTATTTATAAAATTTTTGTAAAAACATGGTATAATTTAGTAAAAGATGTAAAATAGGGGGATATTTTAGAAATGGGATATTCTAAGTATACTGGAATGAGTTGTATAGTTGGTATTTTAGCATTTGTTGTTCATCATCAAGTAGAGGACATTATTGTTTCGAGTAATGATGTGGAGGAAATAGTAACGATTGAATATGCATTTGATGATTCTTTTGAAAAGATTGCATTAAGTGAAATAAAGACGGAAGCTCATTTAGTGTGGGGAGCAGATAGGATTAAAAAATATGATGAATTAATGAAGCCTAAAGTTGAATTGGCAGATTCATTAGGTGAAATGATAAAGCATGCATATGTTTTAACTGCTATGGAAGGACTAAATGTTCGTAGTGGTGCTGGAACTGATTTTGAGATATTAGGTTTTTTAAACGATGAAAGTAAAATTGAAGTATACGGTGAGGTAGATGGTTGGTATCAAATAAAGTACGATGAGTATGTTGGTTATGTTTCTAAAAAATATGTAACTGATGAATTGCCATCTAAAGAAGTCGCTGTTACTACACAACCTATAATTGAAGCTGATTCCAAACAAGCCGAAAGCACAACTGGATTTTATCAAAATATAAAGTCAATACAAAACCCTAATGCGTTAATGGTTCTTGTAAATAAAAATTATGCCTTAAGTTCTTCATATAAGCCCTCTGATTTAAGAATATTAAATGTCACGTCGGTGAATGGAACTATTTATTTAAGAAGTGAGGCAGCTTCGCAAGCCGAGGCGCTATTTGCGGCCGCAGCAAATGAAGAAGGGCTAACGTTACTTGGTAGAAGTGGATATCGCTCTTATCAAACGCAATCTGATTTATATAGCTCTTACGTTAAAAATAACGGTCAAGCTGCCGCGGATACATTTAGTGCACGACCGGGCCATAGTGAGCATCAAACAGGGCTTGCTTTAGATATTACGGCGTCTAGTGTGAACAGTGAGTTAACAACAAGCTTTGGTTATACGACTGAGGGGCAATGGGTGAAAGAAAATGCTCATCGCTTTGGCTTTATTATTTCATATCCAGCAGGACGTGAAAGTGAAACAGGATATCAATATGAGCCATGGCATATTCGTTATGTTGGTGTAGATACCGCAACTCAAATTTATCAAAATAATTGGATTTTAGATCAATATGTTATCAGTGCTGGATTAATTAGCACCAATTAAAAAACAAAGAGCTTCTGCTCTTTGTTTTTTTAATATTTAGTTAAATATTTTCTCGGATATTTCATAAAGCAATCGAAGAAATAGGCCGAGACAAATAGTGCAGCTGTGAATCCGATGATTGAAAGTAGTAGTATGTATTTTGATATGTACCATAATTGGCTGAATAGGAATAATACAACAATGAGCACTGTTCCAAAAGTTAATGAAACATGGTCGCTTATTCGGTGGCGCTGCCAGATTGTAATGAGTAGCACTGACATCCAAACACTTATTGAAAGAAGTGGATTTAAATTGAAGAATATCAGTAACAAGGTGCTCGCAATTAAGAGCGGAATAGATAATGCTTTAAGTTGTACCAAATCAATCACCTACCTATGCGTCACTACTTAAATTTCTAGGTTAATAAATAGGACGTCTATAGTTCATTTTATAATGAAATAAGATAAATTATGATACACAATGTGAAGGAAATGATATAAAATTTTTAGGTGTGAATAAGTTGGGTAAATAGGTTGAAACTATTTAAGAGGAGACAAATTTCAACTAATTTAGCACGCCTATTATTATAATGTGATAAAATGATTATGCTTAGTAAGGATAAATAATGGAAATATATTTTTATATAAAATTTGTCATGTTTTGTTAAAAGGAGAATATGAAATGATTTTAACAGTAGATGTTGGGAATAGTAATATTGTTTATGGGGTATTTGAAGACAATGCACTGAAACATTATGCACGTGTGAAAACAAAGGAACCGATCTTATCTTTTTTACAGACTTTTACGAATCACCACACAATCGAGGCTGTTATTATTTCAAGCGTGGTTCCAAGTGTTAATGAAGCTTTGGTTACAGCGTGTGAACAATTATTTTATCTAGAACCAATTTTTATTAATAGCCAGATGACACGCCTTGTTGATTTAAGCATTGATCAACATCATGAAATGGGTGGAGACTTAGTATGCGGACTCGTAGGGGCAGCTATGAAATATAAGGCGCCTTGTATTATTGTGGATTGCGGGACTGCAACGAAGTACATGTATTTAGATGAACATAAAAAGTTTCATGGTGGGGCAATTTCTTTAGGGATTGAAAAATCACTTCAAGCATTAATTGGGAATGCTGAGTTGTTACCAAATATGGAATTAAAGATACCGAGCAATTTAATTAGTATTGATACAATCACAGCTATCCAGTCTGGTATTGTGCTTGGACATGCAAAGATGGTAGAAGGTATGGTTGACAGTATTAAAAGTCAATATGGTGAAGCATATGTTGTGTTAACGGGTGGTCTTGGAAATGTATTAAATGGCCATATTAAGAATGTGGATGTGTTTGATGACCATTTGTTATTATCTGGTTTAAATGCGATGTATCATGAGTTAAGCATAGATGAAAAAAATATGTTAAAATAAGATAATGCAACTTGTAAGGAGGTCTATGTTATGAAGGATTATTTAGTTAAAGCGTTAGGTTTTGATGATCAAATCCGTGCTTTTGCGGTATCATCAACAAATTTAGTAGAAGAGGCACGTCGCCGTCACGGTGCTTGGCCATCAGTTTCAGCGGCACTTGGACGTACGTTAAGTGTAGCTTCAATGATGGGATGCCAATTAAAAGGTGATGAAAGTCTGACAATTCGTATTCACGGTAATGGACCAATGGGGCCAATGATTGTGGATGCAAATGGACAAGGGGTAGTGCGTGGATATGTGTCAAACCCTGAGGTTCACTTCCAATATAGCTCAGGTAAATTAAATGTTGGGATGACAGTTGGAACAGACGGAATGTTATCTGTGACAAAGGATTTAGGATTAAAAGATTATTTCACTGGTCAAGTTCCACTTCAAACGGGAGAAATCGGTGATGATTTCACATATTATTTTACAGTGTCTGAGCAAGTTCCTTCAGCTGTTGGTGTTGGTGTATTAGTAGATGCTGATAACTCAGTGCGTGCAGCAGGTGGATTTATTGTACAAGTGATGCCTGGTGCAACAGAAGAAACGTTAACTAAATTAGAAAAAGCTTTAGGTAACATCAAACCTGTTTCAACTATGATTGATGAAGGTTACACGCCAGAAATGATTTTAAATGCTGTTTTTGGTGATGAAGTTCGTATTTTAGAAAAACAAGATGTGCGCTTTGAGTGTGACTGTACAAAAGAACGATTTGAGCAAGGTATTGTATCATTAGGTGCTGAAGAAATTCAAGCAATGATTGATGAAGATAATGGTGCGGAAGCAATTTGTCATTTCTGTAAAGAAAAACATTACTTCACTGCTTCGGAATTAGAAGCTTTATTACCAGTTAAAAAATAAACTAATGAGTCTAAAAAGGATGGTAAAACATGAGCCGCTTTGATGATGTTGAATTTGTAGAAGCAGAAGTTGTGAGTGATGGGACCAAGGAATCTTCAAATGAGTATTGGCGCGAAGCGCTAAAAGAAGAATTACGTGCTGAACTAAGGGCGGATTATCGCTATGAATTACGTAAAGGTAGTTTGCAGTATGCCAGTAAGTTTTATAGTTTTGGTTCTATTCTTGCAATTGTGATTTCGTATACAACGAACTATTCAGTATTTTGGGCCATTATTCATGGTCTGCTCGGGTGGTTTTATGTTTTATATCATGTTATTTTTGGATAGTAAGAAGCGGGATTTAAGTGTTAGTACTTAGGTCCTGCTTTTTTATTGGAAGTAGGATTTGTATTTTCCAAAAAGATAAGCATGCTTAAATATTTCAGCATGCTTGGTGTTAGATATCTTGCATTTGTATTGTTGTTCAAAGCGGATAAAGTTGATCGATGACTTGTTGAATGTTTGGTTTTAAATTAGCGTGTTCGTATTTGTCGATGATGAGAATTGATTGTTGGTTTTGGATGAGTGATTGTTGTGGTTCTTGTTTTTCTGGCTGTGTTTGAATGGCGAGATAGAAGAGTAGGAGTGCGCAAATGGCTAGTAAACCGTTCAGTATTTTCATAACCTCATTCCTTTCGTTATGATTTTGATATTATATTATACGGAGAAGTGTGTGATGTGTGTCATGATTCGGTTCTCATATGTGCTAAAATCACGTGTCGGATTATGTCTAAATGGTTTTCATCTGATATTTCGAAGCAACTTTATGAAAAAATTATCAAAGAATGCGTTAAAAATCACAAAGTTTTTTAAAAAATTCACAATTGTATTGGAAAGTATAGTATAATATGGTTGTTGAAGGATTATTGCTGTTAGCAGAAGGTGTTATACTAGTACGTTTTTAATAAGTCATGAGATTAAAAATGGTTTACCATTTATACTAGTTGAGTTTATTTGAATGCCCTCAAGTTCTTTCTACAAGAACCCTATGTAAGTAGTTAACTCCTCAAATAACAATTAAATCTCGGTTTGCGGCGCAGATTTAAAACTTATTTCAAAGCTCGCACCTTCCCACCAAATGTTCTTTAACGCTTCCTCGTAACTAATGTTGCGGGGTTTTTTGTTAGTT
>DNGE01000055.1 GCA_003486705.1 Bacillota bacterium | reverse complement strand
TCATCTTGAATTACTTTCACCAAAAAGTTCGCTACATCAGCACGGGCAATGCTCATGCCTCGCGTTGGCACACCGGTTTCAGCTTCACGATACAGTTATTGGCATATCGATTTTGTAGGCATCGATACTATATCATAATAAACATAAAATCGATAATCATCTTCCGGGATATCAAATGGTGTGGCAAAGAAAATATTCCTTGAAACGATAATCATATCGATAAAAGTCAATAAATTCGTCGCACATAGGTTACATTTCACATAATTCTTTTGACAACTTTTCAAACCAATAAAGATTCACTTGATGGTGCGCAAGTGAGTTTTCCATCATCAATTTGAAGTATCGAGATACATCTGTATTATGCTCGATTGACTGTTGTAGCAACATAATACGGTCTTTCGTTTGTTTAATTTGATGGCTAAGTATTATTTCTAATTCTGATTGAGGATAATCGTCAAAAAACAACATTGGTCCATAAAATGGTAAATTAATATATTCAGTTTTACTACCATATATATGCATAAGTTTTGCGAATTCTTGCCGTCCTGACTTAGTAATAATATAATTTTGTGTTTCTCTCGTACCTTCAACTTTATGAATTCTTTGAATATATTGCTTTTCTTCTAACTTCTGAATATTATAGTAAAATGATCCTTTTGTGAAATTTACGATGTATTTATAATGACGTTCTTCCATTAGTGATAAAAGTTCATATCCATGTGCCCCCGGATTTTCCTTTATTAGCCCTAAAATAAGTAACGGAATCATCTATTCTGCCCACTTTCTGCGTGTGTTTTTTTATTCATTTATCTGATTGATCAATGTAACTTTAGCTAGAAAGTCATCATATGTGATACTTCCAAGTGCAAACGCTATACTAATTTCGTATATTTGTTCATTTTTTGTCGCTGTTCTCTCCATCATTATCTGCAACGAATTCTCCTCTTCGTTAAGTGCTTCCAACACATGCTGCTTTTTATGAAATGCATCAAAATAACGCAAACCAAACTTTCGCTGAGAACTAGCATTAATATGAATCCCATCTGGATTAGACACTAATCCTTCTGCTGTTACAAAGTAACAATTTTCTTGCTCTTTGGCAAACCTTACTAATACTTCATTGACTTGTTGATATTCAACACAATTTTGTCCAAAACCTTTTTTTCCAAGAAAATCAGGTAATCCTCCAATAATTATAGGAATACTTGGAAGCTGAAGTTCTTTTTTTAACGTTTCCATAATTACATGCAATTTTTCATAATAATCAACATACTTTCCATTGTAACTATCACTCTCTCCTTGATGCCATAAAATTACTACTAACTCACTGGTTTCCATTGCAAATTTAGCTTGGCTAATAGCATGTCGAAATAATATCCCATCCGGTGCCCACTCATCAATTGTACTACCACCTTCTGCACATGGAATCAAACCAACTCTCACCGTATCATTGTTTTGACACCACTGTTCTGCAAATGAACCTGCTAAACTAACTCCAGCAACTGGTCGATCATAATTTATTGGTTCTGTCATCATTTGCCATCGTCCATTGCGTAACATTTGAATTCTTTCGTTAGTAATCACTGGTACTTCATGTAAAAATCCTCTTCCAGCCATATTTGACTGCCCTAACATTAATACTGATTGGATCATTTTATTCCTTCTTTCCATTTTATAGTCTAATTAGACTATTGTCGTTTGATATTATAGTATAGATTAAAACGAATTGTCAAGGTTTCAATTTATAACGTTACTACTATAAGTTTACTCATCAATGGTGGTGCTGAACCACTTAGAGTGCAGCAACGGTTAAGACACGCAAGTGTCACAACTACACTAGAAATATATGCACATTTATTTCCAGAAAAAGAAGATGAAATTTTATCATTCTTGAATCGCCTGTAACAAAAAAGAGCCATTCGGCTCTTTTTAACGTTTTTCTATATGATATTACTCATCTACTTTTTATTTGCTTTCATCCGCATTTTTGATATAATGAAAGAGAAAAGAGCCATGCTACTAACATGACTCCTTAATGCAAGCCGTTTAAAGCGGTAGCAAGTTCTATATTGTCTAAAAAGAAAACAGCGAAACGTGCTAAAGTTTAACGCTGTTTTTTCTTTTTGGTTTGAATTTTATCAACAAGTTCAACACTTGATGATAGACTGTATAGTGTAATCTAAAAGTGCAGAGTAGTGCGAGTTAAAAGTACAGGATTCGTAAATTGAGTTTATCGAAATATTTCGATGATATTAATGAAAAGAACATTGTCAGAAAATCACAATCTTCCTACTGTTGAGTTGCGAAACAAAAACAGGAAGGATTTGAAAGGAAATGCTGACAATGTCCCAAATCAATGATATCAAAAATATGTACGAAAATGAACGTCTTTCTTTTGAAGAAATTTCAAAAAAAACTGGCCTTAATTGGCGAACAGTAAAAAAATACGCACTCATGAAGCCAGAGCACATCAATAGAAAACAGATTCGTCCTAAACGACAAACTGCTCTGGAAGCATCTGGGCTAAATCAATTAATCGATGATTGGCTTATCGAAGATCAAAAGGTACCTCGCAAACAAGTACGAACTGCTAGACGCATCCATTTAGAACTCGTCAAGTCTTATAACTTTACTGGTTCCTATCGAAGTACCGCAGATTACATCAAAAAGAAAAAAATTCAACTTCAAATCACAAAAATCAAAAAATACGAACACCTGTCAAGTCCTCCAGGACAAGCGCAATTAGATTACGGCACATATATTGTTGTGATGAATGGGAAATATATAAAAGCTCATGTTCTGATTTTGAGTTTTAAACAAAGTAATTGTGCGGTTGCATATGCCATGCCTTCTGAAAATGTTGAATCGTTTCTACACGCATTACAAATGATGTTCATTCAACTTGGTGGTGCTCCAACACATATCTGGATTGATAATTTAGCTGCTGCTGTAATTCAAATTGGAAAAGGAAGCAACCGCAAATATCAAGAAGATTTTTTAAAATTCTCGCAATTTTATCGTTTCTCAATTAATCCGTGTAATGCTTATTCTGGTCATGAAAAAGGACATGTTGAAAGTAAAGTGAAATATATTCGTAATCGTTTCTTTGTCCCTGAACCATCCTTTTCAAATTGGGATGATCTCAATAATTATCTGGAAAAAGTACTCTTTGAAGACCGGAAACGGGAACATTATGAAGTAAATGTTTCACATGAAAATCTTTGGGATAATGATGCCACTGAATTACTTCC
>DNGE01000177.1:8196-8975 GCA_003486705.1 Bacillota bacterium | reverse complement strand
ATTGGCGTGTCCGAGGATAAAATTTAAAATAAAGGAAAAAAATAATAAATTTTACTAAAAATGTAGTTGAATTTTACTTCATCTTTTAATACAATTTAATTAGGAAAACGTTACCGGAAAAATAAACGTTCGACAGGAGAGACAATTATGACAATCAAGGTAAATGAAAGTAAGAAGTTATTTGCATTAGAAACAAGTAAAACATCATACGTATTCGGTCTAGATCCATTTGGATTGTTACGTCATTTATATTGGGGAACAAAAGTTGAAAGCATCGAAGATTTTGAAATGCCAGAATTAGTCGAAGTCTCAACGAATGATCCTGTGTTTGAAATTACACCTGAAGAGTATCCTGTGTATGGTTCACTTCGCTATAAAGAGCACTGCTTAAAAGTTACATTTGCGGATCGTACTCGTGAAGTTGTTTATGCGTACGAAGGTTACACAAAAAATGAAAATGAATTAATCATTCATTTAAAAGATACACATTATGCATTAGCTATTAATTTACATTATGTCGTGCATCCAAGTGTTGATTTAATTGAGCGTTTTGTGAGTGTTAAAAATGAAAGTGATGACATGATGGAAATTGAACAAATTCAAAGTGCGCAATTCCATATTCCTTATCAAGATTTAAACTTCACAAATACGCATGGACATTGGGGAGCTGAATTACAACGCTTCACGCAAAAAGTAAATTACGGAAAAATTCGTATTGAAAACCGCCGTGGAATTTCAACGCACAATCATAACCCATTCTTTATTTTAGATAAAGATGC
>DNGE01000177.1:0-7949 GCA_003486705.1 Bacillota bacterium | reverse complement strand
GTTGAGCAAACACAATATGGTGAAACATTAGTTCAAATGGGAATTAATAATCACGATTTTAAATATGTATTACAAGCAGGTGAGACGTTTACGGCACCAGCTATTTTAGCAGGATATACAAATGAAGGATTTGAAACGATGAGTCATTCATTAAATCGTTTTGCTAATGAAACAATCTTACGTGAGGGATTACGTCCAATCTTATATAACTCATGGGAAGCTACGGAATTTGAAGTCAGTTGTGAAGAACAAATCAAGTTAGCTAAAAAAGCGAATGAAATGGGTGCGGAATTATTCGTAGTTGACGATGGATGGTTCGGTGAACGTCACGGGATCGATAATGGTTTAGGGGATTGGTATGTAAATGATAAAAAATTCCCGAATGGTTTAAATCCATTAATTGAAGAAGTTAAAAACATGGACATGTTATTCGGTATTTGGATTGAGCCGGAAATGGTGAACCCATTAGCGCAATTATACAAAGACCATCCAGAATGGATCTACCAATTTGAAACACGTGTGAGCGATACATCACGTGGACAATATGTTTTAAATGTGACAAAACCAGAAGTAAAACAATTTATTTATGATATGATTGATGATTTATTATCGTCATATGATATTGATTATATTAAGTGGGATGCAAACCGTCCGATGTCACAAACGGATGTTAAACAAGATATTTGGGTTAAGCATATTGAAGCTGTATACGATATTGTAAAAGAATTAAAGAAAAAGCATCCAAATGTTTTATTTGAAGCGTGTGCATCAGGTGGAGGACGTGTCGATTACGGAATTTTAGGAACATTTGATGATTTCTGGACAAGTGATAACACAGATGCGTATGACCGTTTAAAAATTCAACACAGTTATTCATTTATTTATCCAATTAAAGCGATGCGCGCTTGGGTAACAGATGTACCAAACTTCTTGTCACGTCGTGACATCCCATTAACATTCCGTTTCCATAGTGCGATGATGGGAACGTTAGGAATTGGATGCAACATCTTAAAGTTCACAGAAGAAGAAATGGCGTTATCAGCTGCTTTAATTGAAGAATATAAAGCAATTCGTCATATTGTACAAGAAGGTGACTTCTACCGTTTAGAAAATACATCTAAAAATGCTTACCATTTATTTGGATATGTGCGTGAAGACGAGGCCTTATTATTTGCCTTCTTACCACAAACACAATTAGGACATTGTGGAACTCGTGTTCGTTTACGTGGATTAAATGAACAGGCACAATATGCTTTCACATTAGGTGAAAAAGAAATCGTGAAATCAGGATCATACTTAATGAACCACGGAATTGATTTACGATTAGTTGGTGACTACGATAGCCAAATCATTAAATTTAATCAAGTAAAATAATGACGTCAAAAGATGATTAGCCTTCCGCTAATCATCTTTTTTAATTTAGTTAAAATAGTGAAACAAAATTTACCAAGTTATCTATACTAATAGTGATGAACTATTTTTTTTATCTGAAGTAAAGGATGTGATCACATGAAACGATTTATAATAGGCGTAATGTTATTATGTAGTGCTTCCTTGGTCGCGTGTACAAATGAATCGCCAACGGCACCAGAGCCTGAAAAACCAACACCACCCGTTGAGGAAAAGCCAACACTAGAAGTAAATTACCAAGAAGAGTTACAGACACTGCTTCCATCTGAAATAGGATTAGAACAACAATTTAACGGGATAGCAGAATATGGGCACCTTTTGAAATTGCAGTATATTCAAAATAATAATGAGCTAGGGATTAAATATCAATATGAAGGCAGCATGAATGATGCGCGTGGGGATGAGACAACGCCACGAATCTTTGATGCAGCGTATAGTGTGACGAAAGATTCAATCATTGAACAAATCAATAATCATGATCCGTATAACCGTTTAGACGATCCGCAACTACTAAACTCTATTATTCCAAATAAGATTGTGATTAAAGCACCGCTTGAAAACGGGAATACATGGGAAGAAGCTTTTGAATACAAGGGTAAATCATATGTAGCAGTTAATACGTTAACGATTAAGAAGTCTGCTAGCGAAGCGGCACAATACGAAGTGAGCACGGTGGTTAAAGATATAGAAAACTACCTGAATAACACGTATAAAGAAGTTCGCGTTTTTGAAGCAGAAAAAGGAATGGTGTCATTTAGTAACTTGGAAAATCTCGATTTATATGATGAAGAATATGTGGCAACACATCCAGAAGAAGACTATTATTTATTTGGTTACAGTTTGAGCGAGACCCCTTCTTACTTTGAACAACTAAAAGCGATATTGCCTGAAACAAGTGGGTTAGTGCAGCAGTATAATGGCTTGGCAGAGTATGGACATATCACGACGTTAAATGCTATCTCTTTAACACACGGCCCTCAAATGGTGTATCAATATAGTGGGGTGATGAATGATGGAATGGGAGATAATGATGGAAGTCGCATCTTTGATTTAAAATATTTGGTTTCTAACGATGCGATTTTTGAGCAAATCAATAATAAAGATTCTTATAATGAATTGAGTGACGAGCATTTATTAAATTCTATTATTGCGAATAAATTAGTATTAAAAGCACCCTTAGTAGACGGAAATACATGGGTAGAACAGTTTGACTATCAGAATCAATCGTATGTAGCGAATAACACATTACATATTAAAAGTAGTGAAACAGGTGCAACACAATACGTGGTTGAAACAATTGTTGAACAAATTGAAGGTTATTTAAATCAGACGTATAAAGAAGTTCGAACATTTGAAGTAGGAAAAGGGATGACGTCATTTAAAAATATATTGCCGCTAGCCCGTTTTGATGAAACTTACATTAGTCAGCATCCGGAAGAAGAGGTTTATTATTTTGGCTATTCTTTAGCAGATAATTAAGAAGAGAAGGACTCGAAAGAGTCCTTTTTATTATTTGGCATACCGTCAGACGCTTAAATAGTAGTGAAGTAACGGAATATAGCTGTTGATAAAACGTTTTACTAAAACTTAGTAAAGAAGAAAAAGCGGCGTATTGTTTAAAATAACTGGGATCATAGATATTTTTTACCTTTTTATGGATAAAAATGATAAATTACTAAACTTTATTGAAAAAAATAAAAATTTTGGATAAAATTTACTAAAAAACAGTTGTGAACGGTTTCAATTTATGATAATATAAAACCATAAGGAAATGAAAGCTATTACAAAAAGGCCTTTCATAACCGTCATACAAAAAAGTAATGAAAATTGAAATAATATAAATAAATAAAAATATAGGGGGTAACATTATGAAATTATCAGCAAGAGAAAAATACTCTTATGGAGTAGGAGCTTTAGGAAAAGATTTAATTTATGCGATCGTCTCAACTTATTTAATGGTTTATTTTACAGATGTTGTGGGGTTAGCACCATTATTTATCGGGACTTTATTCTTAGTCGCTCGTATCTGGGATGCTGTTAATGACCCAGCAATGGGAATGATCGTTGATAATACCCGATCAAAGTGGGGGAAATTCCGTCCTTGGATTTTAATTGGAACAATTATTAATGCAATTGTAACCGTATTCTTATTTACGAAGCCTGATTTAAGTGGAACAGCATTATATGTATACTATTCAGTTGTTTATATTTTATGGGGTATGACATACACAATCATGGATATTCCTTACTGGTCAATGATTCCATCTTTATCAAAAGATAAAGCTGAACGTGAAAAAATCTCGGTTATTCCTCGTATCTTTGCAAGTTCTGCTTGGTTCTTAATGGGGACTGTTGGGTTTACTTTACCAAAGTATTTAGGTAATGGAGATGAAGTTGTTGGGTATTCGGTGTTCGCTAAAATTGTTGCGGTGATCTTCTGTTTGACATCTATTATTACAGTGCTTAATACAAAAGAACGTGCATCAACAGCAAAAACAGCACCAACAGAAAAAGTAAACTTAAAACAAACATTTAAAATCATTAAACAAAATGATCAATTAACAGTATTTATCGGGATCGTATTAGCATACAACTTATTAACGCAATTAGTTGGTGGGATGGCGATTTACTACTTCAAATATGTTTTAGAAATCGAAAACTTCTATATGGTCTTCAATGGGTTTGCATCAATGGCTGAAATTACTGGTTTAGTCTTATTCCCTATTTTAGCGCAACGTATTGGGCGTAAAAATGTATTTAAGATTGGAGCAGGATTACCGGGTGTTGGATTAATTATGTTATTAATTGCAGGATTCGTCATGCCAGGAAATGCAATGTTTGTTGCTGTATCAGGGTTCTTATTTAAATTAGGATCAGGATTTGCATTAGGAACAACAACAGTTATGCTTGCAGATGTTGTGGACTATGGGGAATTTAAATTAGGAACGCGTAATGAAAGTATCATCTTCTCATGCCAAACGTTATTAGTAAAATCAGCTTCAGCTATTAGTGGGTGGTTAATCGGTGTTGGATTAACAGTTATTGGATACCAAGCAAACGTGGCGCAAAGTGATGCAACAATTCTTGGAATGCGTATTATTATGATTATTATTCCATCAGTATTAGGATTATTAAGCTTCTTCATCTATAAACGTTACTATAAATTAAATGGTGATTATCATGATGAAGTCTTATCAGAGTTAGAAAATCGTAATAAATTAGCTACGGCATAGTTTTATTAAATAATGTATTAGACTCAGTTAGAAACAATTATCTAACTGAGTTTTTTTGTTTCATTCACGAAGTGTATAACCTATTTTTAATGAAGAAATCTATTCGAAAAAATGTCAGATAAATAAGGAGGTAATCGTTTACATATCTTGAATCATATGTTATGATTAATTAGTAAAAAAACTAATAAATTTTAGTAAAAAACGTTAAGGAGATACGAATATGAAAACAGTCGCAGAAGTTCAAGCTGTCTTACAAAATTCTGAAATTTTTCAGATTAACCGTTTAGATGCACATAGTGATCATCGCTATTATAAAACAATAGATGAAGCACGAGCGAAAGCTTCAATGCTATGGCGTCACTCATTAAATGGGGAATGGTTAATGAGTTACAGTGAAAATGTCATGGGGCGTCCTGAAGGATTTGAAAGCTTATCATATGATTGTTCAAACTTTGATAAAATTCAAGTGCCTGGACACATTCAATTACAAGGATTTGATAAGCCACATTACGTAAACACACAATACCCTTGGGATGGACATGAAGAATTAAAACCACCTTATATTCCAACGAAATTTAACCCAACCGCATCATATGTGACATACTTTGAAGTACCGACAAATTGGGATGGGCAAAATGTTTGTATTTCGTTCCAAGGTGTTGAAACAGCGTTTAATATTTGGTGTAACGGTGAGTATGTTGGTTATAGCGAAGATACATTCACACCAAGTGAATTTGATTTAACGCCATACCTTACACGCGATGGACAAAATAAATTAGCGGTTCAAGTTTACAAATACTCAAGTGGTTCTTGGTTAGAAGATCAAGATTTCTGGCGCTTATCAGGAATTTTCCGCGATGTGTATTTATTTACAGCCCCAACAACACACATCCAAGACTTATTTGTTAAAACGCACTTAACAAATGATTACCAAGATGCAAGTGTAAGTGTTGACTTCAAATTAGTTGGAGCTGACGCTAAAATTAAAGCAGTTTTAAAAGATAAAGAAGGTCAAATCGTAGCAGAGCAATTCGTTGAAACTGCTCAACAAAATGCGACGTTACAAATGGAAGTTGCAAACGCAAACCTATGGAGTGCCGAACACCCATATTTATATGACTTAGAATTAGAATTAATGGTCAACGGTGAAGTCGTTGAAGCTATGATTCAACGCGTCGGGATGCGTCAATTTGAAATGATAAATAAAGTGATGCATATCAACGGTAAGCGTATTGTATTCCGCGGGGTTAACCGCCATGAATTCAGTGCGACACACGGACGTGCCGTAACAAATGAAGAGATGGAGTGGGATGTTAAATTCTTAAAAGAATACAACTTCAACTCAGTGCGTACCTCACATTATCCAAATGCAACATATTTCTATGAATTATGTGATGAATACGGATTATATGTCATGGATGAAACAAACTTAGAAACACACGGAACTTGGCAACGTATGGGAGCTGTTGAAGAAAAAGATGTAACAATTCCTAACGGACGTCCTGAATTCTTAGAAGTTATTTTAGACCGTGCAAAATCAATGTTAGAACGCGATAAAAACCACCCAAGTATCATTATCTGGTCATGCGGTAATGAAAGTTTTGGTGGAGAGAATTTATATAAAATGTCAGAGTATTTCCGCCAAGCAGATGACACACGTTTAGTTCATTATGAAGGGGTCTTCTGGGATCGTCGCTTCAATGATACATCAGATATGGAAAGCCGCATGTATGCGTATGTGAAAGATATCCGTGAGTTCTTAGATAATAATCCAGAAAAACCATTTATCTTATGTGAGTACACACATGCAATGGGGAATTCAAACGGTGGAATGGACAAATACATCGCCTTAGAAGACGAGTATGACATGTATCAAGGTGGATTCATTTGGGATTATATTGACCAAGCCATTTGGGCAAAAGATCGCAATGGAAACCCATACTTAGCATTCGGTGGAGACTACGGCGATCAACCAACTGATTACAACTTCTGTGTCAACGGAATTATTTATGCCAACCGCGAAGCATCACCTAAGATGCAAGCCATTAAAGGCGCATATGCACCATTTGTGATTGAAGTTGAAGGAAGTGGAGCAACTATCTTTAATAAACATTTATTTACAGATTTAAGTGATTATGTGGTGAAATGGCATGTTGAATCAGGTGAAGAAGTCGTGGCAAGCGGTGAGATTGTAGCACCGTTAGCACCTCTTACAAAACAATTCATCGATTTAGGAATCAACGTGACACCTACAAATGAAGAACAAATTGTAACAGTATCTGTCTGCACAAAAGTAGACACAGATTACGCACAAGCAGGACATGAAATCGCATTTGGACAATTAGTAATCGAAGCTTCAAAGGTTGAGAAAACACAAGAGGTTAAACCATTCAACATCGCCGAAGGTGATGTTAACGTGGGGATCAACGGTGAAGGGTTCGAAGTGATCTTCGCTCGTAACTTAGGACGTATCGTCTCATTAAAATACGATGGAGTACAGTATATTCACCAACCAAACTTATCATTAATGCCATCATTCTGGCGTGCGCCAATTGATAACGATCGCGGATGTACGGCACATTTACGTTATGCGCAATGGAAATTAGCCTCATTATATGCTTTCCATACAAACATGCAAGTGGAGCGCTTAGCAGACGGGTTAAACGTTGTATTCACGTATAACTTAAATACAGCACCAGCCTCAACAGCCGTTGTGACTTACTTCATTAATAGTCATGGACAAATTAACGTAACAATGAGCTACAAAGGGGTAGAAGGGTTATCTGAAATGTTTAAATTCGGAATGGATTTAGCGATTCCAGCAGAATTTAATAACTTAAAGTGGAGAGGTCTTGGACCAGATGAAACGTATGCCGATCGTGAATTCGGTGCAAAACTTGGAACTTTCACAAATAAAGTAGCTGATAATGTGGCAGCTTACGTGATTCCTCAAGCTTGCGGAAACAAAACGCAAGTGCGCTTTGCAGAAGTGACTGACGAAGCAGGACGTGGATTACGCATCGTGGGTGAAAATCCATTAAGCTTCTCAGCTTTACCATACACATCACACGAGTTAGAAGCAGCATTCCACCACTACGAATTGCCACCTGTTCATAAAACGGTATTATCAATTAACTTAAAAGAAATGGGTGTCGGAGGAGACGACTCTTGGGGAGCACAACCTCATGAGGAATATCGTATTCCATCAAATGAAGATTACGAATTCAGCTTTACGATCGAAGCTGTCAAATAATAATCGGGTGCTAGATGAAATCTAGCACCTTTTTTGAATAAATGAAAACCACC
>DNGE01000167.1:7252-7808 GCA_003486705.1 Bacillota bacterium | reverse complement strand
CACTAACCGTGTTACACACGGAGTGCAACTAACAAAAAAGATGAGGTCTCCCTCATCTTCTCTACTTCATTATTTAACTAATGATCCGTTTGGTAATTCATCGATGATGGTTGGTAATGTTAAGCTTCCATCGTTAGATGCAGCAAGAACCATACCTTCTGATAATTCACCACGTAATTTAACTGGTTTTAAGTTTGTGACAACTAATACTTTACGTCCGACTAAGTCTTCTGGTTTGTAATGTTGTGCGATTCCTGAAACGATTTGACGTGTTTCAGTTCCTAGGTCGATTTGAGACACTAATAAGCGGTCAGCTTTTGGATGTTGTTTACATTCTTTAATTTGACCGACTTTAATTTGAACTTTCATGAAGTCATCAATTCCGATTTGAGGAATTTCTTCTACTTCAACAACTTCTTCTTTTTTAGGCTCTTCTTTTGGTGCCTCTTGTTCAGTTTTCACTGAACCTTTCATTTGTTCTTTAATGTATTCCACTTCTACTTCAACCTCCAGACGTGGGAAAATTGGCATTCCTTTTTCCACCACTTTTGATCCT
>DNGE01000167.1:4366-6940 GCA_003486705.1 Bacillota bacterium | reverse complement strand
GGCATAAATGGTTCAATCATAACAGCGATTTGGCGTAAAGATTCTGCTAAGTGAACCATAACTGAAGCTAAGGCTTCTTTGTTTGCTTCATCTTTAGCTAATGCCCATGGTGCTGTCTCATCGATGTATTTGTTTGTACGAGCAACTAATGACCAAATATCAGCTAAGACATTACTAAATTGCATGTCTTCAAAGTTTTTCTCAACTTTAACTAATACATCAGCCGCAAATTGTTCTAATGTTCCATCAAACTCAGTTACTTGACCTGCATAAGCTGGAATCACACCATCGAAATATTTATTAATCATTGAAACCGTACGGTTTAATAAGTTTCCTAAGTCGTTTGCTAAATCAAAGTTTACGCGCTCAACAAATGATTCTGGTGAGAACACACCGTCTTGACCGAATGGTAATTCACGTAATAAGAAGTAACGCACAGCGTCAAGTCCGTAACGTTCAATTAACATTTCAGGGTAAACCACGTTTCCTTTTGATTTAGACATTTTTCCGTCTTTCATCATAATGAATCCGTGAGCGAAAATTTTCTTCGGTAATGGTAAATCTAATGCCATTAAGAAGATTGGCCAATAAATCGTATGGAAACGCACGATATCTTTACCGATCACATGCACATCCGCTGGCCAGTATTTGTTGAATAATTCTTCATTATCTGAACCGTATCCTAAAGCCGTGATGTAGTTTGATAACGCATCAACCCACACGTAAATAACATGCTTCGCATCATTAGGGACTTTAATTCCCCAGTCAAACGTTGTACGTGTCACTGATAAGTCTTCAAGACCTGGTTTAATAAAGTTATTTACCATTTCGTTTTTACGAGACTCAGGTAAAATAAATTCAGGATTTGCATTATAGTATTCTAATAAACGATCCGCGTATTTTTTCATGTTAAAGAAATAAGATTCTTCTTTCACTACTTTTACTTCACGACCACAATCCGGGCACATACCGTTTACTAATTGTGTTTCTGTATAGTAAGACTCACAAGGCGTACAATATAATCCTTCGTAATGTCCTTTATAAATATCGCCATTTTCCATAAACTTAGCAAAGATTTTCTCAACTAATGCTTCATGACGCTCTTCTGTTGTTTGAATAAAATCATCATAAGAAATGTCCATCATTTCCCATAACGCTTTAGCAGCTGCTGCAATTTCATCCACATACACCTTTGGCTCTTTACCGGCCTCTTGTGCTTTTTCTTGAATTTTTTGTCCATGCTCGTCCATTCCAGTTAAGAAACGAACATCAAATCCACGGCCACGCTTATAACGAGCCATCGCATCAGATGCTACAGTTGTATAAGCTGTTCCAATATGGAATTTCCCACTCGGGTAATAAATTGGTGTCGTAATATAAAATGTTGGTTTAGTCACGGAAATTCACCTCTTCTTGTTATTGTTATCTTTTATCTATTATACACGAAATACGCCTTGATAACATTTCAAAATGATGTAATGTTTCAAAAAACAAACTAATTCTAGTATGGACGCTTCCCACACTTCCTAAACAACCTGCAAAAAAGTCATTAATACGCTCTCTATAAGGCATGATTTCTCTGCGATATAGCTTGGATACACATATGGTATCAAGAATTTTCCTTTTAGATTTGAGCGCGCTTCAATCTATCAGATTTGGTACCCATTAAATAAAAAAACTCGCATTTCTTACGCATAAAACGCAACAAACACGAGTCTTCTACTTATTCAAAACGCATTTTCTTAATGGCAATAATCTCATTATTTTGTTTATACACACGCGGAACACGATCACTAATCAAACATAAAATCTCATAGCTAATCGTTCCAATTTCTTGCGCGACGCGCTCAACCGGCATGCCATCGCCGATTAACGTCACAATCGTCCCAAGCTCGTAGCGCTTAGGCAAGCGAATCATCATTTGATCCATGCACACACGTCCAATAATTTCGCACTCATGCCCGTCAACGACAACATGACGGCCTTGATGTGAACGCGTCCAACCGTCCGCGTAACCGATTGGCACGACACCAATCCACTCATCTTCTGCCGCTTCATAAGTCGCTCCGTAACCAACCTTTTGGCCTTTACGAATTTGTTTGACTTGCACAAGATTTGAGAACAATTTCAGCGCCGGCATTAAATCAAAATCTAACTTAATAAATTCATCATCCGGATTAATACCGTATAGCCCAAGTCCTAAACGAATACTATTGTCAAAATCATAATCCTCTTGCAATAGCGTCGCTGTATTTTCTAAATGAATATAACGAACCTGCGATAAATCAAGACTGCTAATTAAATCTTTAAACACCGCAATTTGATGATTCAGATAATCTAAATCACTATCTGCCGTCGCCATATGTGTAAAAATACCTTCGACTTCAATCATTGGCGCTTCATTTAATAAATTAAAATAAGTTGTCACTTGCTGTGCATGCGTCAGTCCTAAACGATGCATTCCACTATCGATTTTCAAATGAACTTTGACGACTTGCGTTAACGGCAATTCCAGTAATGATAAAATCCAATTTTCATCATGTGCCGTTAATGAAATATTATGTTGTGCCGCGA
>DNGE01000167.1:0-4105 GCA_003486705.1 Bacillota bacterium | reverse complement strand
CATAAGGCTTCATCTAATCCACTCACTGCTAAGCAGTTAGCGCCCGCTTTAATCGCTGCTTTTGAAACCATTTCATCCCCATGACCATATCCATTTGCTTTAACAACGGCAAAGATGTCTTTATTGGTATGTAATTTCTTTATTTGCTCTACATTAAAAGTAATTGCGTCTAAATTTATCTCTGCCCACGTATCTCGATAAAACGCCATCACTCTCACCTCTTTTGTCTATTTGATTAACTTTAACATTTATATTTCTGTTTGCTTCATAACATTCATGATTTTTAGTAGTTTATTAGTTCACATGATAAGCGCGGTACACTTCATTTTTTGAAACGCCACGTTCTTTTGCTACGCGTTTAATACTTTCATTGGCGCTTAGCCCTTCATTCACATAATGGTCAACATGATCAACTAAACCTAAGTCTTGCCACCATAATGTTTCTTCTTTAATCTCTGTTGATCCTTCAACGATGATAACCATCTCACCACGTAATTCATCCGTGATTTGTAACACTTCTTCAATGGTTCCACGAATAAATTCTTCATATTGTTTCGTTAACTCTCGTGCAACGACAACCTTACGATTTCCAAACACATCAAGCATCGCTTGTAACGTTTCTTTAATACGATGTGGTGACTCATAATAAATCGTTGTAAACGGTTGGAAGCGAAGTTCTTCCAACTCTTTTTTCTTCTTCGATTTCACACGGTTAACGAAACCGTAAAATAGAAACGGTTGCGGAACAAGTCCTGAAGCGATTAACGCCGATAACGCAGCATTTGCTCCTGGTACCGGAATAACAGGGAATCCCGCTTCCGTTGCCGAAGCAACAATTTCATATCCTGGATCTGAAATACAAGGTAAGCCAGCATCGCTAACGAGTGCGATATTTTTTCCTTGTCCTAATAAGTCTAAGATATAATCCCCTTTACTATCTTTGTTATGTTCATGATAACTTGTCAGGGGTGTTTCAATCTCAAAGCAATGACATAACTTTTTCGTATGTCGTGTATCTTCCGCTGCAATTAAATCAACTGATTTTAATACTTCAATGGCACGCGGTGTCATATCTGATAAATTACCAATGGGTGTTGCGACTAAATAAAGACTCGGTAAATCTGATTTAAAACTCTTCTGAATTTGCATGATGTTCACTCCAACTATTAAAATAATACCTTCATTGACACACTTAACTTTAGTTTATCCCAAATGCAGTCAAATGTTTCATTCGGTTCAAAATTACACTAGCTTTAAAAAACATTTCGTTTTTTTCATACTAACCATTATAACAGATTTATCATAAGTTTTTACACGTTTCAGCTTGTATTCTTACAACATCTTAGCAGACTCCACGCTTATTTCTGACCACCTCGGTCAACATAAAGAATAAAAAAAGATAGACCCAACTGGTCATTGACCAAATAAGTCTATCTTTTCCTGAGGTAATTTCTCTTTTACGACACAAATCATCAATTATCGTCCCGTTTGACCACATGAGTCAACGTCTAATCCTTCTCTTTGGTCACTTAATCACTACTTTTTAAATCTGCCGCTTTTCTCGCTCTCTTAAAATATAATAAAGCGTCGACGTTGTTAATTCGAGTAAATCTCTAAAATCATCGGCTACACTCACAATATATGGTGCGACATTGTGACGCTTCGTTAACTTATCCACATAATATTCAATATCGTCTAAGCTATTAAACGGCAATAACGCCTTCGGCAGTGGCTTCGATTTAAGCTCCCTCATCGCATAAAAATGAAATTTCGCTTCATATTTTATATGCGAACTAATCGAAACTTCCTGACTTAAATACTCACACGCATGATAAACGCACGTATAATCCGCAAAAAAATGCATTAAAATACCTAAATCTTCAGAAAACTTGTCATCACTATACGGCTCTGTCACTAGCTTTTTTAATAATCCAAACACATAATTATGGTTTTTGTGATAATAGTGACTATATTTTTTATAATCCGACACAATATCAGGCAACACATTTCCATATACAAATCGTCGGCGTGACAACTTTATCGACAACGAACGATCCTTTTGCATCACATCATACAAATACTCACCAATCAATCGATGCGTTTGTACAATCATACCACCATCTCCTCATCAAAAGCGATAGATTAACCCTGTTCTATCACCATTTCATCTTATGAATTCATCCACCCATACATATTCAAATTTACAAACACTTTACAAAATTAACAAACACTACATAATTGGCGAAAACAATTGCGCCAGTGATTGCGCACTACGAACCAAGACCGAACGTTGCTTCCACTCTTCATAAAACAACTCCGTACTACGAGACAAATCAATATTAAAATCATTGAGTAACTGTTGAATCGACTCTGTTTCATACAGTACCACATTCACCTCAAAATTTAAATAAAAACTTCGAATATCCATATTCGTCGTCCCAATACTTGCAATCTCCTCATCAATCACCATCACCTTTGAATGACAAAACACGGCATCATACGTAAAAATGCGTACCCCCACCTCAAGCAACTGCTCAAAATAAGATTGCGTTGCCAAATACACAAACACCCGATCCGGAAATCCCGGCACAATAATCCGCACATCAATCCCAGATAACGACGCATTCTTCAACGCACTCAAAATATCCACATCCGGAATCAAATACGGCGTAATCAAATACACACTCTTCTTCGCACTCATAATCATTCTAAAAAAACACTGCTTAATATTTGCAATCGATGACTGAGGTCCTGAATCAATAATTTGAACCGCCCCACTAGATTTAACCGGATAAAGTACAAAGTATTTCTCATCCTCTAACCGCTCACCCGTTGCAAAAAACCAATCGCCCGCAAAAATAACAGACAAATGATAGACGGCTTCGCCCTCTAGTAGGATCGAGCTGTCCCGCCAAAACGGATAACGCGGGGCGCGATGCAAGTACTCATCGCCAATATTAATCCCGCCGGTCACGCCAACGCGACCGTCAACAACAACAATCTTGCGATGATTGCGATGGTTCACTTTATTCGTTAAAAACGGAATTAAAACCGGGTCGAACTGGGCGACGACAACACCGCCCGCGCGCATTTTAGAAACGGCACTTTTTGTCATCTTTTTAGTTGTCCCGAGCGGGTCATACAAGACGCGCACCTCAACGCCTTCTTGTGCCTTTTCAATTAAGATATTAATAATCTCCCATCCGATTTCATCACTATTAAAAATATAATATTCTAAAAAGATAAATGATTTGGCACTGCGAAGCGCATCTAGCAGCGCAGGGAATTTTTGATCCCCATTCGTGAGGATTTTAGTTTGTGTGTGAAATGAAATACCTGTCTGATTCGTCATCTCATTCAATTTCACGAGGCTTGTGGCTACTTCACTGAGTGATTGCGTTGGGGCCTGCTTAAATGTTTGCACTTTAAACACAAAATCAGGTCCTAATTCTTTTAATCGTTTTTTAAATCGCATCGTCTCTTTGAATCCATGTCCGATCATTAAATAGGCGATCACACCGACAATCGGAAAAATCGCGATAATGAATAACCAAGGGAGCTTGTTTTTAGAATCTGAATACAAAAAAATGCCTAGCCAAATGAGGACGGATGAGATGGATAACAACATATAAATGAAGCCGCCAAGTGCTGATGACGAGGTTGAAATAAACTGTAGAATTAAAAAGCCGAATACAAAAAATAAAACGGTTGAAATAACAAGCACGATACTCGCATACAATCTCTTCATAAATTCCTCCTAACTTCATGATAATTGTCGTATTATGTCTTAAATTATTCCCTAAATCACTAAAGTTGATTCACTATCTAAATCTCCATTTATTTCATAAATAAAAAGATCAATCCCTTCCAAGAGAATTGATCTTTTATGTCTGTACTTCTGAATATGTTTTATAGCTATAAATTCCTCTACTCTAATGCTTTACTAATACTTTCAAATGTAATAATACTATCTTTATTATTTTTAGTATTAGATTGTTCAATTTCAGCTGCTCGTTTTATTATCTTTAATAATTTTTTCTTACTTAACGATTCATCATCCATTAATCGATTTGCTAACCACACCGGTAATAATTTAGAATATTTA
>DNGE01000101.1:15783-17094 GCA_003486705.1 Bacillota bacterium | reverse complement strand
GGTTATTAGATATTTAGTAGGGGATTGGGGTGAGGTGTGGATAAGTTGTTGTTTGAGGGGGCGTCTTGGTAGATAAGTTTTGTTAGGTTGTTTGCTTCAAGATTAATGTTATATTTTTTTTAGTTTTGTTGTAACGAATTTGTAATTTTTTAACACTAATGTGTGTAGGGAAGTTCAGATGGGATTTAGTTATGTGAAAAGGGGAGGTGTTAGTTTGGATGAGATTGGGCAGTTGTATGAGATGTATTCGCGTGATGTGTATAAGTTTGTGCTGTCGATGTCACGAAATGGTGATGTGGCGGAGGATGTGATGCAAAGTACGTTTTTGGGTGCGATGAAGTCGCTACATACGTATAAGGGGCAGTCTTCGGTTAAGACGTGGTTGATTGGGATTGCGAAGCATGAGTATTATGCTTATCTGAAGAAATGTCCGTCTATGGTTTCGCTTGATCAGTTGGGTGGTGTTGAATGGGGGCAACAGTCTGGTGTTAATGTGGATTATATAGTGTTGATGGATGCTATTGCAGAGCTTGAGGAGCCTGATAAAACGATTGTGGTTTTGCGTTTGATTAATGAATTGTCATTTAAGGAGATTGGTGAGTTGGTTGGTGAAAGTGAAAGTTTTTGTCGGGTTATGTTTTTTAGATGTAAGCAAAAGTTGCGCCACTGTTGTTAAGTGAATTGATAGTTTAGACTAAGGAGGAAATGGTATGACAAAATGTTGTTTAGTGAAAGATTTGTTACCACTTTATGCAGATGATTTGGTATGTGATGAAAGTAAGGTTGAAATTCAGGATCATATAAACGGTTGTGCGTCTTGTCAGTCGTATTATGAGGGGATGTTGGATGAGCCGAAGGTGTTGGTGCCGCTATCTGAGGAGGTGCTTGAGGATAAAGGGCGCGTTATTGTTGGGCAGATTAAAAAGAATCAAAATCGTATTAAATATACAGTGATTATTTTTTCGATGATTGTGGCGATTTGTACGACGTATTTAGCAAGTGGTTTTATTTCAAGCATTCCCCTTATAATGATTGTGCCGTTTGTTTTGAATTTATTGTTTAAAGAAGGGAAAGTGACGTTGATAACGGCGGTGCTTGCTCATGTCGTGGTGACGTTTAGTATGGGGCAAGGTATTGCGTTTACGATTGTGGCGTTTCCGTTAACGTTATTATGTGTGAGTGCTGGGCTATTCTTAGGTAGTTGTGTGAAGGATTTATTTGAAAGGGGAAATAAATAATGAAAACAAAAGGGTCTATTAAACTTGTTTTAGCTATTACACTTGTTCTATTTGGGGGCTTTATTTATAGTTC
>DNGE01000101.1:15046-15557 GCA_003486705.1 Bacillota bacterium | reverse complement strand
TATGTTGCAAAGACATATCCACAGTTATTAAAAGTTGACTCCGTTCATTATAGTTGGAAAGGTAGTTCTTATTATGCAGTTGTTACTCACGTTGATGATAGTCGCTACCAATCAAGCATGGATTATACGCATTATGGGAATGTGATTGATTATTATGAAAGTGATGTTGAATTTAAAATGTCTGATGAAATTATGGCGATTTTACAACTCTTGATTTTACAAGGGACAAAACTTGAAGAAAGTCAGATGGATATTAGCGTAAAATTGGATTTAAAAACAAATCAATATACGTTAAAAGATAAATATTCAGGAAAAGAACCGTTCTCTGTGGATATTTGGTTACATGAAAAACAGGATTGGGATTCTAAAGAGGGGATCTTCAATGATGAGCCGTTGTATGATAACCAAGAGGATTTTGCAAGTGACGCATACGATATCATAAAAGTGCTTCAAACGGCGAATTATCCTTATGAGGAGGTTAAGATTTATTCATACTTAGCGGATGGAAATA
>DNGE01000101.1:12118-14753 GCA_003486705.1 Bacillota bacterium | reverse complement strand
ATGGGTTCGAGTAAGGAGGCTGCTGTAAAATAGAAACACAGGTTAGCTGCTTTGTCTGCTAGACAGGACAATGAATACGGATTAAAGCGGAAGCTGAAGCACATTGGTCATATTCACAAAGAGAGTGAATTAGTTATTGTGGTGTGGTTATAAATATAAATGGGTTTAATTTAAGTTCCGTGTTCTATAAATTTGATGGGATTCGGAACTTTTTGAGTTTGTTCTTTTATTTTTGGTATAGTTTTTTGTATAATAAGATTATATGGTTAAATATAGTGGGAAGTTAAACTTTTAAAGAAGGTGAATGAAATGGGAAAAGAATACGGATATGATGAGGTAGCATTTGAAGTAAAATATACATATTATCAAGATGACTTAGGGGCAAGTTATCAAAAAGGGGAAACAACGTTTAAATTATGGTCACCGCTTGCGTTAAAGGTTGAAACTGTTTTATATGAAGATGGGGTTGCTGGTGAGGTTGTATCGGTGCATGAGATGGAAAAATCTGATCATGGTACGTTTAAGGTGACGTTAAAAGGGGATTATGATAAGGTTTATTATCGTTATCGTGTCACGTTTGAAGAAGGCGTGAATGAGTTTGTTGATCCGTATGCGCGTGCGGTTGGAGTTAATGGCTTATATGCGATGGTTATTGACTTAGAAAAAACAAATCCGATCGGCTGGTCGTCGGATGTAAAACCTGAGTTAAAGGAATTAACGGATAGTGTGATTTATGAGTTACATGTGCGTGATTTATCGATTCACCCGTCATCGGGTATTGAGAATAAAGGAAAGTTTTTAGGTTTAACGGAGACGGGGACAACGTCTTATGAAGGGTTAGCAACGGGGCTTGATCATTTAAAAGAGTTAGGGATTACACATGTACATTTATTGCCGGTGTATGATTTTGGTTCGATTGATGAGTCAAAGCTAGATGTGCCGCAATTTAACTGGGGATATGACCCGTTAAATTATAATGCGTTAGAGGGTTCTTACTCGACAGACCCTGTGCATGGGGATGTTCGTATTAAAGAGTTTAAAGAAATGGTTTTAGCGCTTCACCGTGCAGGCATTCGCGTAATAATGGATGTGGTTTATAATCATACGCATTATGGTGAGGAATCGTATTTAAATTTAGCGGTGCCAAGCTATTATCATCGCATGGATGCAGAGGGTAATTTCTCAAATGGTTCAGGATGTGGAAATGAGTTGGCGTCTGAGCGAAGTATGGTTCGTCGTTATATTGTGGATTCTGTGGCTTACTTTGCACGCGAGTTTCATATTGATGGATTCCGTTTTGATTTAATGGGATTACATGATGTGAAAACGATGAATACGATTCGTGAAACGTTAGATCAGATTGATCCGTCGATTATTATGTATGGAGAAGGTTGGACATGTAATCCGACACCACTTCCTGAGTATGATCAAGCGTTAAAGGTGAATACACCGAAGATGCCACGCGTCGCAGCGTTTAGTGATGATGCACGTGATGGAATTAAAGGGCATGTTTTTTATGAAGATGAAGGTGGATTCGTAAACGGTGGTGTAGACTTTGAAGAAAGCATCAAGTTTGCCGTTGTCGGGGCAACAAATCATCCACAAGTGAATTATGATTCGGTGATGTATGCAAATGAAGCGTGGGCATCTGAACCGAATCAATGTGTGAATTATGTGGAGTGCCATGATAATTTAACGTTATTTGATAAGTTAGAAAAATCGGTGCCTGAAGTATCTGAGGAAAATCGTATTAAGATGCATAAGTTAGCCAATGGGATTGTGTTTACGTCGCAAGGGATTGCCTTTATGCATGCGGGTGCTGAAATGTTAAGGACGAAACAAGGTGTTGAAAATAGCTACAATGCACCTGATGAAATAAATCAGTTTGATTGGTCAAGGAAAGCGAAATATTTAGAGGTTAATAATTATTATAAAAATTTAATCGCGTTAAGAAAATCGCATCCAGCGTTTAGAATGCCAAGTACAAAAATGATCCAAAATAAATTAATGTTTTTAAATACGCCAAAGCAAAGTGTAGCGTTTATGTTAAAAGAGTATGCTAATAAAGATTCATGGCGTAATATTGTGGTTGTTTATAATGCAAATGCTGAAGCGGTGAGTATTAATTTACCGATGGAGGCGAAATGGAATGTCGTTGTGGATGAAATGTATGCTGGGACGGATGTTATTCGAACAATCACAGGCAATAAGGTTAAAGTAGCACCGTTATCGATGTATGTGTTATACACAGATGAGGCGTATATGGATTCAACGGCAAAGATGAAGTTAGGTGCAAAAATTGCATTAGGTGTTGCAGGTACCGTTTTAGTTGGCGCGATGATTTATAAATCAAAACAGAAAAAAAATAAGTAAGAGAAACGGTGATTTTAATGGAAAAAGATATTTTGGTTTTAGCAGTTGAAAGCAGTTGTGATGAAACAAGTGTGGCTGTGATTAAAAATGGTGTCGAGATTTTATCTAATATAGTGGCATCGCAAATTGAGAGTCATAAACGTTTTGGTGGGGTTGTGCCTGAGGTTGCAAGTCGTCATCATGTTGAAAGTGTGACGCTTGTATTTGAAGAAGCGTTAAGTGTTGCAAAGGTGACATGGGATGATATTGATGCGATTACGGT
>DNGE01000101.1:11617-11853 GCA_003486705.1 Bacillota bacterium | reverse complement strand
CTTGTTGGTGTGCATCATATTGCCGGTCATATTTATGCGAATCAGTTAGTTGAACCGCTTCAGTTTCCATTGCTTGCTCTTGTTGTTTCTGGTGGGCATACAGAGCTTGTGTATATGAAAGATCATTATCAGTTTGAAGTGATTGGGGAGACGCTTGATGATGCGGTAGGAGAGGCGTATGATAAAGTTGCTCGTACATTAAGTTTACCGTATCCGGGTGGGCCCCACATTGATCG
>DNGE01000101.1:9237-11349 GCA_003486705.1 Bacillota bacterium | reverse complement strand
TATGATTTTAGTTTCTCAGGATTAAAATCAGCTGTTATTAATACGGTACACAATCGTCGCCAACGTGGCGAAGAAATTATTCCTGAAAACTTAGCAGCGAGTTTTCAAGCGAGCGTTTGCGAAGTTTTAGTTGAGAAAACAGTTCGCGCAGCAAAAGAATACAACGTCAAACAAATTATTGTGGCGGGTGGTGTGTCTGCAAATAAAGGATTACGCGCGGCGCTTGAGACGGGCGTTTCAAAACTTAACGGTGTTAAGTTAACGATTCCACCGCTAGCGTTATGCACAGATAACGCAGCAATGATTGGAGCGGCAGGACATGTCGCTTATGTGTTAGGTCATCGCAGCGGGATGGACATGAATGGATCATCTGGACTTGAATTGAAGTCAATTAAATAGAAAAAACGGCAAGCCAGGGGCTTGCCGTTTTCACATTCTACAATAAGCCAAAAGGGCTTATTCTGAATCTAAATTCATCGTTTTATTTAAAAGTCTGGATGCGCGAGTTTTAGCAATCTTTGCTTTTTGGTAGTGTTTATTTCCTCCATCTTCTAGAGCTAACTCGTATTCACGAGCTCCTACTTTTGTCCAATACATTGCCAAGCGTTTAGCTGAATTTCTATTGAGTTTTATTTGTTTCATATAAGAAATTCCCCCTTCTACACAGTATATTAAAGCGCATACATTTTTATTCCAGCAAATGTATAGACGTTAAAAAAAACAACGAATTTTGACAGGGTGTCGTCAATAATTCGTTGTTTTTTATGATAAAAGAATGGGTTATTCTAATGTTTCCCAAAGCTCTAAAGCTTCTGTTAATAAGTCTTCAAGTTCTGCGATTTTATTTTGAACTTCAGTTGATTTAGAAGCGTCTAAGTAGACTTCTTCTTTGTAAAGTTCTGCTTGATAGTAAGCAAGGTCTTCTTCGTATTTGGCAATGTTAGTTTCAACTTCTTCAAGTTGACGTTTACGTTGTTGTTCAAGACGTCGAAGTTCTTTTTGTTTTTGATAGTCATTAACAGGTTCTAAATCATCAGCTCCTGATTTAACTTTTAAATCTGCCTCTAGTTGCTTGGCTGCTAATTGTTGTTTCTTTTCAAGATATTCGGTGTAGTTTCCAAGGTAAGTGGTTAAACCTTCGGGTGTTAATTCAATAATTCGAGTTGCAATTTTATCGATAAAGTAGCGGTCATGGGAAATAAAGAAGACAGTTCCTTCGTAATCTTCAAGTGCTAATTCGAGCATTTCTTTACTATCGATGTCTAAGTGGTTCGTTGGCTCATCGAGCAGTAAGAAGTTGTTTTTTTCAAGCATTAATTTACAAAGGGATAAACGAACTTTTTCGCCTCCTGATAACTGGTTTACGACTTTAAACACATCGTCGCCTGTAAATAAGAAGTTTCCAAGCAGGGTACGAATGTCTTTTTCAAGGCGAGTCGGGAATTGGTTCCAGATTTCGTTAATCACGGTATTGTTTGATGTTAAATTTGCTTGTTCCTGATCGAAATACCCCATATCTAAACTTTGTCCGTATTGGATATGTCCGTCAAGTTTTGGTAAATGGTCAGCCACCGTTTTTAAAACAGTTGATTTACCGATTCCGTTTGGTCCAATTAAGGCAACGCGTTCTAAGCGATTAATTTGGAAGTTAAGATGAGAACTAATTGGGTTGTCCTCGTATCCAACACTTAATTCCTCTGCTTTTAAGACGTCATTTCCACTGCGGCGTTCAATTTCAAAGGTGATGCCGATGGATTTATCATTCACTTGTGGGACTTCGATGCGATCCATTTTATCTAGTAATTTACGACGTGATTGCGCACGTTTAGTTGTTGAGGCACGCACAATATTTCGACTAATAAAGTCTTCCATTTTTGCGATTTCTTTTTGTTGTTTTTCGTATTGTTTCATTAAAGAACTAAAGGCAACGGCTTTTTGATCGATGTAATCACTGTAGTTTCCTTTAAATTTCGTGCATTTTCGATATTCAATTTCGTAGACCGTGTTTGCAATTTGATCAATAAAGAAACGGTCATGGGATACGATAATCACAGCGCCTTGATATTTTTTTAAGTAGCCTTCTAACCATTCAATTGTGTCGATGTCTAAGTG
>DNGE01000101.1:0-9072 GCA_003486705.1 Bacillota bacterium | reverse complement strand
GGCTCATCGAGAATTAATAAATCGGGCTTTTGAAGTAACAGTTTGGCAAGGGCTAAGCGTGTTTTTTGTCCTCCACTAAGATTTCCTACTGATTGGTCATATCCGATGCGATCAAATTTAAATCGGTTTAAAATATTTTTAATTTCAGCCTCGTATGTATAACCACTTTTCATTTCAAATTGGTGATTAAGGTTTTGATACTGGTCGATAATTTTTAAATAGGCATCACTTGAAGGATCTGTTTCTGACATTTTGACACTTAAGGATTCTAGTTGTTTTTTTAATTGAAGTGTTTCTTCAAAGACTTTGATCATCTCATTGTAGATGGTATCAGTTGAATCTAAGTAACTAGATTGTGCAAAGTACCCAATATTAACACTTTGTGGTTTATGAATTTCACCGCCATCAAAATCAATTTCATTGGCAATGATTTTAAGTAAGGTTGATTTTCCAGCACCATTGCGGCCAACGACTGCAATGCGTTCTCCTTTTTTTACTTCAAATTGAACATTTTCAAGAATCGGTGTTCCTGAAAAGAGTTTAGTTAATTTACTTGTTTGTAGTAAAATCATACGTCGTAACTCCTTTTTAAAATAGATATATATATATAAGGTTCATTATTTTTATGTTCGCGCCGTTAGACAATTGTTTTGAAATAAAATAGAGCGATTCGTTGGAATTAGGTTGCCAATTTCAACATTTTAGTCTAACAGAGCCTTTATGTTAAGTTGAGATTAATTAAACTAGTTGAAAAACCTGGTAACTTTCATGTAGAATAGCTAAGTGATGTAGCCACTATGAAGTCAGAACGGCTCAAGAATATAAAAATAATTTCAGTTTGTATATAGAAAGTAAAAATTAGGCCATGATAAAATAGAGTAAATTCATCTAAAACCTAAGCCTATCTTTAAGTATAAAGGTTAAAGTTGATAATGGCAACGTTGTGAATGTAATTGAAAAATAAAATAATACTTGCCCGTATTCGATAATTATTATCGTGCGACTATTCACAATGAAATTATTTCATGTTATGATTAAAATATGGAAGAGGAGGATATCGTTATGTTAAGTAAAATCCCAAACGCAACGATTAAACGTCTAGCACTTTATCGTCGTTGCTTTGTAGAATTAGATGAGATGGGAATTAAGCGCATCCAATCTAGTGAGTTAAGTCAAAAAATCGCAATTGACTCAGCAACAATCAGACGTGATTTTTCTTATTTAGGAGAACTTGGACGTCAAGGGTATGGTTATGAGGTTAGAGTTGTTTTAGAGGCTTTTAATAATTTATTAAAAACAGAGGATGTTCAAAAAGCAGTTTTAATTGGGGTAGGTAATTTAGGTCGTGCCTTATTAAATTATTTTAGTTCTGAAAAATTTAAGAATCGTTTATTCAGAACACCTGTTAATGTTGTTGCAGGTTTTGATATTAATGAAAGTATAGTGGGAAGTCGTGTGGGGGAATTACCACTTTATCATTTAGATGAGTTAAAATTATTTATTCAAGAAAATAATGTGAAGTATGCCATTATTGCCTTACCAGCGGATGGAGCAAGAAAAGTGGCAAGTATACTAGATAGCACAGAGATTAAAGGAATTCTAAATCTTTCATCAACGGTTATCAGTGTCAATAAAGATATCAAGGTTCATGAAGTTGATTTAAATATGGAATTAGAAACATTATTCTTCTATGTTTTCCAAAAAGAACAAGATAAAGAAACGAAATAAGTAAGAACTTAAAACTTATCACCCCGTTCGGGATGGTAAGTTTTTTTATGTGGTTCAATATTTTTGTAAGTTTCCTTATTCATAAGCAGTTGTAAAAGTGTGCTGCTACCTAGTGGATGGTGCTACTAGATAAAGATTGATGCTTCAACTAGAAAATATGATAAGTGCTTAAATATTGAAGCAAATGTCAGAATAGATTTGGCTGCCTCAAGGTGTAAAATTGCTAAAATGATTATTTTTATTTCATGTTTTGACGGTGTTAGGATAAGTTTTCGTAGAAATTAGAAAGATAGTTAGGGAAAACGTCATAATTAGATGGGGAGTAAAGTATAATAATACAGATTTTGTGTTTTTAGCTTGCCATTATTTATGTATATTTGTATAATGTTTTCAGTAGCACTCCTAGTCTTAGAGTGCTAAAGTTTAGGAGGGATTACGATGTTAAAGCCATTAAATCATAATGTAGTACTTGAAAGTGTAGAGGTTCAAACGGCGACAGCTAGCGGGATTATTCTTTCAGGGGAGTCGGCTAAACCGAAACATTCTGAAGGATTAGTGGTTGCTGTCGGTAACGGTAAGTTATTAGAAAATGGAACGCGTTTGCCATTAATGGTTGAAGCGGGTCAACGTGTGATCTATAATGCATTTGGCGGAACGAAAGTGACGCATCTTGGAAAAGATTATATTATTGTTGGTGAAGATGATATTTTAGCAGTTGTTGAGTAATAAATAGGATGAATTAGAGGAGGAATTAAGCATGGCAAAAGAGATTTTATTTGCAGAAGAAGCGCGTCGCGCGATGATTCGCGGTGTGGATAAGTTAGCAGATACAGTAAAAGTAACGCTTGGTCCAAAAGGGCGTAATGTTATTTTAGAACAAAAATTTGGTGCACCTCAAATTATTAATGATGGGGTTTCAATTGCAAAAGAAATTGAACTTGAAGACAAGTTTGAAAATATGGGAGCTCGTTTAGTAGCTCAAGTTGCATCTCGTACGAATGATGTAGCGGGAGATGGAACGACAACAGCGACTGTTTTGGCGCAAGCGATGATTCGCGAAGGAAATAAAAATATTGTAGCAGGGGCAAACCCGATGACGGTTCGTCGTGGAATGGAACGTGCGGTTAAAGTGGCAGTTGAAGCGTTAAAAGCAAATTCTAAACCAATCGAAGGAAAAGATTCAATTGCTTCAGTTGCAGCGATTTCTGCAGCGGATGAGGAAATTGGAAAATTAATTGCAGAAGCGATGGAGCGTGTTGGGAACGAAGGTGTTATTACGCTTGAAGAATCTAAAGGATTCGAAACAACGATGGATGTTGTTGAGGGAATGCAGTTTGATCGTGGATACTTATCATCTTACATGGTGACAGATACTGAAAAAATGGAAGCTGTCTTAGATAATCCATATATTTTAGTGACAGATAATAAAATTGCGAATTTACAAGATATCTTACCGATTCTTGAACAATTAGTTCAAACAGGTCGTCCAATGATTATTATTGCGGACGAAATTGAAAATGAAGCGTTAGCTGCTTTAGTGGTTAATAAATTACGCGGAACATTTAATGTTGTGGGAATTAAAGCGCCTGGATTTGGTGACCGCCGTAAACGCATGCTTGAAGATATCGCCATTTTAACAGGAGCTCAGTTAATTACAGATGAGTTAGGATTAGAGTTAAAATCAACAACACTTGATCAATGTGGACGTGCAGGACGAGTAGTTGTAACAAAAGATTATACGACAGTTGTTGAAGGAATTGGATCTGTTGTGGATATTCAAGCTCGTATTGCACAAATTCGTGCGGAACTTGAAAATACTTCATCTGAGTTTGATCGTGAAAAGTTACAAGAACGTTTAGCAAAATTATCAGGTGGTGTTGCGGTTATTAAAGTCGGAGCAGCGACTGAAACGGAATTAAAAGAACGCAAATTACGTATTGAAGATGCGTTAAACGCAACTCGCGCAGCTGTTGAAGAAGGAATTGTTGCGGGTGGTGGAACAGCGTATATGAATATTTATAAAGAGATTGAACGTATTGAGGCACATGGTGATGAAGCAACAGGTGTTAAGATTATTTTAAAATCGTTAGAAGCACCAATTCGCCAAATTGCTGAAAATGCAGGAATTGAAGGTTCAATTATTGTTCATCAATTAAAAGAGATGGAAGCTGGATTTGGATATAATGCAGCAACTGATGAGTGGGTGGACATGTTTAAAGCGGGTATTGTTGACCCAACAAAGGTAACACGTTCTGCACTGCAAAATGCAGCAAGTATTTCGGCTTCATTCTTAACGGCTGAAGCGGCTGTTGTTGAGATTGAGAAACCACAACCAGCGCAACCAATGAATGACATGGGTGGCATGGGAATGATGTAATGTAAAAGACTGTTTCTAGTAGTTAGAAACAGTCTTTTTTGTTATAAAGCCTTATAATAACATTTTTCAAAATCAGTTTTCTCTGGTGCAAATAATTTGCCAGGATCAACATTAAGACATTCTGAGAGGATAAAAACATTTTTAAGACATAAGTTTTTCTCTCCACGCTCAACTTGTCCAATGTATGCCCGATGTAATCCTGAAATTTGAGAGAGTTCGTCTTGAGTATAGCCCCTAGTTTCTCGATAATAACGAACTTGCTCGCCAAAAAGATAAAGCTGCTCTTTGAATGTTTTCATACGATTTGTCCATTGCTAAAATAGTATAATTTTTTGTTACATATCCCAAAACGTGAAAGATTATATTAGGGGGGGCGTATCTTAAGTTACCACCCTCGCATGATCTTGTAAGAAATTAGGATAGCTTATAACAAAGTGATATAAATATTTTGCAACAGTTACCTCCCCATTAAGATAACGCTAATTTTAATTTACACAATATACCATTATTTGTCAATTGGATTTGGTGAGGAGATGAAAAAATAATGGGGTGATACGCCAATTAATGAAGCAAGTGTCTCCTTCTTTATTTAGGCATGCTAAAATGAGGAAGGGATGTCGCAGATCACTGTAAACAAATAAAATTTATGGTATAGTAAAGATAAGCGGATAATGAGAAAAGTAATAGGTCTAAGGTGATAACGATGATTAATGGAATTGGAACAGATATTATTGAAATAAATCGCATAAAAGAAATGAAACAGTTAGATCGTTTTGTTCATAAACTATTAAGCCCTGATGAACAAGTAATATATGAAACGTTTAAATGTGAGAAAAGAAAAATAGAATTTTTAGCGGGACGTTGGGCAGTAAAGGAAGCTTTATATAAAGCATTAGGGGATTTATGTTTAGGGGCATCGTTTCACGATTATGTTATTTTAAATACTGAAGCGGGAAAACCCTATTTAGCGCACCCAAAAATTGAGACGGTTCATTTAAGTATTTCACATTGTGAAAACTATGCGACAGCTTTTGTTATATACGAAAACCACCAAACTGTGTAGTTTGGTGGTTTTCGTATATACGTCTATTAACGCTTATCAACATCTGAAAATAATAATCCGATATTAACAAGACCTGCAAGTCCGACTAGACCATAAATAATTCTAGATAATGCAGCTGTTTGTCCGCCAAATAAGTAAGCAACAAGGTCAAATTCAAAAAACCCTATAAGCCCCCAATTTACGGCACCAATGATAACAAGGACTAATGCAATACGGTGTACAATTGACATATTATCACTTCCTTTCATATGAATCTAAGTTTATTATTACAATATGAATATTGTTTCATACATATAAAGCATAAATATTTCCACGCCTTCATAATATTAACTGAAAATATCCTAATAAAGAGGTGGAGAAAGATGAAGAAATTATGTGTTATGTTCGCATTAGTGTTCACAGTGTTTTTATCAGCATGCGGGGAAATGTCACAACAAGACGTTGTAGACAAGTTATCTAGTAATTTAGATAACGCCAAGTCTTACTATTTAACAGGCGTTATGGAAGTTGAAAGTAATGGACAAATGTATCAGTATAACGTAGAAGTAGCGTACCAACAACCAGCTTACTACAAAGTAACATTGAAAAACGAAACAACTAACAATGAACAAATTATCTTAAAAAATGATGAAGGTGTTTATGTTTTAACACCAGCGTTAAACAAACAGTTTAAATTCCAAAGTGATTGGCCGTTATCTAGCTCTCAAGTTTATTTATATCAATCATTAGTAAAAGATATTTTAAATGATGCTGAAGCTACATTTACATCTGAAGAATCTGCTTATGTATTTGAAACAGCAGCTAATTATCATGGAAATCGTGAATTAGTCACTCAAAAAGTTGTTTTTGATAAAAAAACATTAACACCAACTGAAGTATCAGTAATGGATGCTGAAGGGACACCTCGTATTTCAATGAAATTCTCATCATTTAAATGGGATGAAAAATTTGCTGATGATTATTTTAATACACAACCAACAATGGAATATTCACAATCAAACATGGGTGAAGGTGTGATGAACTTAATGACAGGTGCGGTGTACCCAACTAATTTACCTGATGGAACTAAATTAGTAAATGAGCAAGTGGTGCAAACTGAAAATGGTGACCGTGTTATCATGACATTTGAATTTGATGGTGAAAAAGATTTTACAATGATTCAAGAGCCTGTTAATTCAACTGAATTAATGGTATTAGAATCAATGGGAGTAACACCAATCGTAATTAATGGAACGGTGGCAGCTGTTAGTGAAACGTCTATTACTTGGGTTGATGGTGGTGTAGAATTCTTTGTTGTGTCTGAAACAATGAATCAAGAAGAATTAATTTCTGTTGCGCAATCAATGACACCAGTTTATGAAAAATAATTTAATATAGAAAAAACAGTGCTTGAATATTCGAGCACTGTTTTCTTTAGCTTAAAGAAGTTTATTTTAAAATATGTAGGAGCTTATTAATCATATCGTATTTATATAGATTTTCTTTTTGAATAATTTTGCAATCTGGGTAGATTTGTTTTAATTCTTTAATGTGTTGATGGTCATTTTGGGTAATAATAATTTTACATGTATTTTTTTGTGCTAGTAACTGGTTAGTCACATAAAGGGTACCGCTACTAAAGAGTCCAATAATAAATATAAAAAATAGGAATTGATATTTTCTTGTGATAATAAGTGATTTCATAAGTAAGCCTCTATTCAATAAAAGTTGTTCTCTATACTATTAATAAAAAAAACTATGTATTTCATGTGTACAAAATGTATCCATTTATGATAAATTTTAAGAAGAGTATTTACTTTAACTGGAGAGTGTTTAGGATGAGTATAAAATATAAAGTATTGGTAGCAGAAGACGAAACAAAAATTAGAGAAATTTTAGCTGATTTATTAAGTGATTATTATGAGGTCATTGAAGCTCGCGATGGCGAAGAAGCGTTACGCTTATTCCATTCTCAGCAAATTGATTTAGTGTTGCTTGATTTAATGATGCCGGGCCGAGATGGATTTAGTGTGTTAAAAGAAATTCGTACGGTTTCAAAAGTACCTGTAATGATTTTATCAGCTCGTTCAAGTGTTGAGGATCAAATTAAAGGATATGATTTAAAGGTTGATGATTATTTAACTAAACCGTTTGAAAATCAGATTATTTTAGCTAAAATTAATCGATTATTGGCAAGAACGAATGAAGATGATGAAGTTGAGGCATATGAGTTAGCGTTTGATGGATTAGTTGTTAATAAATTATCACGCACCGTACGTATTGATAATGAATTAATTGATTACAGACCGAAAGAGTTTGATTTATTAGTGTTTTTAATTGAAAATCATCGCATTGCACTTGATCGCGATCGTATTTTAGATGCAGTATGGGGTATTGACTATTTTGGAGATACGCGTGTTGTGGATACACATATTAAAAAGATTAGAAAGAAATTAGGGGCGTACTCAAAATATATTCACACTGTATTTGGGGTGGGTTACAAATTTGAGGTGAATTAATTGTGAAACTAGCCAAAAAAATATTTTTATTATTATTTGGTTTATTTTTTGCAACAATTAGTTTAGACATCGCAGCCCAATATTATTTTTATGAATTTGCTTACCCAAGTTATAAGCAAAATCAAATTTATCAACTCGTGTATGAAGTAAAGGAAGAAGTTCCAAAATATGAATTTTTCTCCTCTGAGTTTTTTGAATATTTAAATACAATTCAAGATGAGTATTTAATTCAATATAAAATTCATAGTGCACAGACAACACAATTAAATTTAGACCGATTAACAGACAATGAAATCTTTTTTGAATCAAGTAAGGTAGATGATGTAACGGTCTTTCATTATTACACGCGTGTAACTTTTTCAGGTGGACAAGAGTCTATTATCCAAATGACGTATTCGCTTCAAGTACTTGGTGAAATGTTAACCGTGTTTACAAACTATTATATTTTTATTTTTATTATTTTAGCGATATTAGTTTTATTTTTCTCGGTGTGGTTGACGGAGCAAATTACAAAACCGTTGTTACATATGAAGCGAGTTACCTCGCATATTGCTAACATTGATTTTAGTGAAAAATGTGATATTCATTCAAACGATGAGATTCAAGAACTAGCAACAAATATTAATATTATGAGTGATAACTTACATTCAACGTTATCACAATTACAAATTGCAAATGAGCGCTTAAAAGATGATATAGCAAATGAGCGCGAATTTGAACAAATGCGTTCTAATTTCTTTGCAACGATTTCTCACGAATTAAAAACACCTTTAACGATTATTAAAGGGATTGCTAATCGGATTAAAAGTAGACCATTAACGCAAGGAGAAGTGGATGTGCAACTAGAATCGATTATAGAAGAAGTCGATCGTATGAGTTCACTTGTTCAAGATACGTTAAGTTATATGAAAATGGAAAAGCAACCCGATTTGTTAGAGATGAGTTCCTTTAATTTAAAAATGTTAGTCGAACATTTACATAAAAAATTAGAAGATATAGCAAATGAACGTGATTTAACGGTTCATGTAAAGCTCGAAGATGTTTATGTTGAAGCGGATGCTGAACAAATTGTAACAGTAGTGATGAATTTATATTCAAATGCTATTCGTTATACACCACCAAAACAACAGATTCATATTGATTTATTCCGAGTTGGTGATAAAGCAAGACTTGAAATTGAAAACACAGGAATTTGGATTCCAGAGGATGAGCTTCAAAAGATTTGGCAACCTTTTTATCGTATTGAAAAGTCTCGTAACCGTGATAGTGGAGGAACAGGACTTGGGTTATTAATTGTAAGTAAAATTCTAGATCTTCATGAAAGTCAATACGGTGTAATGAATACGGATAATGGTGTAAAGTTTTATTTTGAGTTAGAAATTGATACAGACTTTGATGAGTAAAAA
>DNGE01000037.1:11387-12318 GCA_003486705.1 Bacillota bacterium | reverse complement strand
GCAGGCATTTCTTTCATGTTGCGGATACCACTTAAGAATTTATTTAAACGGTCCATTTCTTTACGTAAGTTGATAACTTCTTTCTTAGGTAAAACTTCGAAAGTTCCGTCAGCTTCCATAGTTTCTAATTGCTCTAAACGTGCAATACGAGTTTGGATAGTTTTGAAGTTAGTTAAAGTTCCACCTAACCAACGTTGGTTAACGAAGAATTGTCCACCGCGGATAGCTTCTTCTTTAATAGCTTCTTGAGCTTGTTTTTTAGTTCCAACGAATACTACTTTTCCACCGTCTTTAGTAACTTCTTGCATTGCTGCATAAGCTTCATCGATTTTTTTAGATGATTTTTGTAAGTCGATGATGTAGATTCCGTTACGGCTTGTGAAGATGTATTGTTTCATTTTTGGGTTCCAACGACGAGTTTGGTGTCCGAAGTGTACCCCAGCTTCTAATAATTGTTTCATTGAAATAACTGCCATGAGTTAATTCCTCCTAAATATAAATTTGTTGTGCAGCCACATACTTCAACGTAATGATCCACTATAATAATAGCACTTGGGTCATAACTCCATATGTGTGATGAATCTTTTCAACTTTATTACTTTAACATAAATCACTAAAAATTTCAATTGAAAATTAATTGAAATTTTAGGATAGATGTCTATTTATTCTTACTTCTTGTTGTACGTGTTTAAACATTGAAAAAACATCAATTTCATTATGGCTTTTTTTGTGCATATTTAAACGCTACATGTTATGAGTTTNNAGTGTACCCCAGCTTCTAATAATTGCTTCATTGAAATGATTGCCATTATTATTTCCTCCTAAAATCAAATTTGTTTGGCTCCCATTTATTTCAACGTAGATGACCACTATAAAGGTATAGCACTAGGTAATCGACTCCATAAATGTGATTGCTATTGTTTAGCCATTC
>DNGE01000037.1:2397-11179 GCA_003486705.1 Bacillota bacterium | reverse complement strand
TATTCCAACGTATATTTTCAAAAAAAGATGCTAAATCAAATAACGATTTAGCATCTTACTTTTTTATCTTAAGCTGTTTTTTCTTGCTTTGATTGTGGTTTTACAATCTCTTTTTTGATTCCCACAATATCCATGATTTGTTGTGAACGTTCTTGTGTTGAACCTGCAATTTTATGATAAGTTACATTTTCAGCATCTAAGAAGCTTAGAATGGCATTATCAACCATTTGTGCGACTTCTGCATCTTGCCAACGTACACCATCTTTTTTGTATCCAAATTCACGTGGTACGAAGAAGATATGGTCGTATTTTGGTAAATCACGCATCGCTAAGCTATATAAATCATTTAAGATTTCAATTTCTTTTTTCGTGCGTTTTTTATCTCCAAGCATCATACGTCCGTAAATATATGGAACAAATGTCGCATAATCTGTTAGGGCATAATCGTGTTGACTTAATTCATTTTCTAAGTGTAATTGACCTAAATAAATTCCGTATTGTTCCGAAATTGATTCGATCATCCCTTTATCTCTTAAATAGTCTGTGCTATATTCTGTTGCCACACCGACATTAATATCTCTAATTTTTAAATCTACGAATAATTGTTGAATTAACGTAGTTTTTCCGCATCTTGGTCCACCTAGGATTGCTACTCTTACTGCCATAAGTCACGTCTCCTATATTCATATATTTTAAAACTTTATCAGAAACTAAATTATATCAAGAAGTTTAATTTTTTACAACGACAAAATATTACATATTTCTTGAAATTTTTTCATCTTTTTTTATTTGCGCATAAAAAAAAACAGTTAGAACTATCACCCAACTGTTTTATGGTTCTTTCTCAACTTTGGATAGTGGGGGCTGAGGTTTCCGACTTTAGTGGTATTTTTTATTGGCCTAAGTATTGTTTGTGCTACGCACGCACAATCCAATGATTTATCACCCCAGTAATTGAGGATAAGTGCTTCGCACGCCGGGGACCCCACCACAAGTCTCCAACCCCAATTCCTTCCTAATTCAGATACCGCTACTATGTCGTTTATGTATATTCAACACCACTACTAATTCAAGGCAGCGTCACATGAAGACTATTGCTCCTATTCAAATATCACCCTTTGATTTAGGGCTTGTATTTTACATAAATCTTTTTTAAAACGACTACTTACAATATCACATCCTAATAAACAAATAAAAAATGAAGATGAAAATCTAAAAGATTTCATCTTCATTTTTTGTAAATATCCGATCCTGGACACGCCATTGGAGGTTTTTACTATGCGGTATGATTTAATTTAAATTTCTTAATATACTTCTTCGTCCATTTGGCTCTAAACACTTTGAGCTTAATAAATGGATTCACTTTAATTTGATATTGATGATTTTTGATGGCTTGTAAAATCTCATCCACTGTTTCACATTCCACTTCAAATTGATTCACGATGACACCAGCTTGTGTATAGTGATGGGTATCACTGCCCCCGACTAGTGGTAAGCCTATATAGGTTGCAAAACGTTCCACATCTTTTCTTAAGTGAATATCTTTTCCGTTTAAATCAAACGCATCTAAACGACTTAATAAACTAGGTCTTAATTTTATTAATTTGCGACCTTCACGATATGGATGTGCTCCAATTTTTAATACGGGATATTTTTCTGCTTCATCCAAAAGTTGCGATAATGTTGGAAACTGTTCATATTTTGTTAACAACGTGTGGCGCAGTGCTAAAATATTATCTTTATGCCCAACAATCACAATATGACCTTGTTCGCATATATCCACTTCCATCCCTGTAAATACCTTAAAGCCATTTACATCAAAATAGTGCCCGTTGTAGTCATATGTTTTTTCTAATTGTGCATACATGTCCTCAAAATGAACGGCATTAAAATGTTCCGTCATACAGATGGCATCTAATCCTCTTTTGTTAGCTTGTGCGATGATTTTATTAAAGTAAACTATATTAAACGTTGCTTTTTTTGCCAATAGGATATGAAAATGAAAATCGATTTTCATGCCATTCCCCCCCTTTCTTCTTTATCGTGCTAAAAATAAACTAATTAATAAAATAAGTGTCGCGTACAGTGAGAACATTAAATCAAACGCACTGATTTTCATGTGATTCGTTTTTAACTTCTTAACTGATGCATGATTCATACTGTATGTGAATCCTTTTAATTCTAATGACTCTACCGTCGTGCGTGAACGTTTCGCTGTGTTTAATATCATAGGATAGAAGCTTTTAATAATACGTTTTACTTCGACGACCATCGTACGCCACACAACAAATCTTTTCCCACTAACGATTTCTCCACGAATACGGTAAGCATAATAAATATCTACAAATTCCTCAATTAACATGGGGATGATGCGATAACCATATGAAATACCGAAACAAAATAATTCAGGTAATCCAAGTTTTAATAATGAGTCACTTAGTTTTTCAGGTCCGATTGACGCAAACACACTCACACTAGCTAACCCAATAATGAGCATTTTGAAGTTTAACATAAATAAACTAATTATTGTTTCTAAATTTCCACCAAAGAATAGCGATACAAAAAAGGTGGATCCAATATTCGTCACAACACTGATACTCATTAAAACTAAGATAACTTTACTCACACGGCAACATAAAGCTAAAACTAAAAACTGAATAAACCAAATAAGTAATAAGGTTTGGTCATACACAAACCAAGTCACAATGGCATAGAACGTATACCAAAGTAACACCACACGTCCATCAATTGAGGATAATAAGTTATTATTTAATCCATATGCACTTCTAAATAAAGAAAGCTTAATGTCTTCAATTGAAACTTTTTCTAATGCATTTTCAAACATCTAAACGACCTCCTCTTTAAGAAGTCCCCATTGCTTCATATCAATTTTTGACTCAATAAATTCTTGTGGTGTTGTATCGAGCACCACTTGTCCTTTTGACATGACAATCACGCGATTTGCCCACTCTGTCACTAGACTTAAATCATGTGTCGCAATAACAACGACTTTAATTTGCTCTTTTAATAAATGAAGCAGTTTGAATAATTCATTGCGGCTATTTACATCAAGTGACGCTGTCGGCTCATCAAGTAACATAATAGATGGTGTCATCGCCATTCCAATCGCAAGTGTTGCTCGGCGTTGTTGGCCACCCGATAATAAGCGTCCATCGCGATCTTTAAACTGCATTAAATTAAATTCTGTCATAATATTATAACTTAACTCATCAATGTACTCCCGTTGTCTTGAGCGTGGAAACATTTCAATATCTTTTTGAATACAATCTTTTAAAAACATATCTTCTGGATTTTGATATAAATACGTAATATTTTCTGCCAACGCCTGAATCGATTGACTTTTAATCGACTTATTATCAATGATAATATCTCCGCTTCTTAAGCGCGTGAGGCCTGTCATTAGTTTCATTAACGTCGTTTTGCCTGCACCATTTCCACCTAAAATCGCAACTTTTTCGCCAGCTTTAAACGATAAGCTAACATTATTTAATGACGTATGGGTGCTACGGTCGACACTTTTATACGTGTGTGACACATTTTCAACTTTTACTAACACCTCATCACTAATTTCTTCTAAGTTTTGCGACGAGAAATCATACTTATCCTTTATTAGCAAAGAGTGTTTGATTAATTCATTAATATTTTCCAAACATTTCGCAATGGGTTCATGAAATACGACTTGACCTTCATTTAAACACAACACTTGCTTACAGAAATTTTTAATAAATTTAGAATGATGCTCAATGACAATAATTGTTTTTCCATACTCTTCATTTAACTTCTTTAATAACTGATACACTTCTAGTCCATGTAAAGGGTCTAGCTGCGCAATCGGCTCGTCTAAAATTAAAACGTCCGGATCAAGAGAAAGCACAGAGGCTAAAGCTAATAAATGCTTTTGCCCCCCGCTTAATTGCCAAATAAACTCGTCCGCTAAATGCTCAATCCCAACTTGTTCTAACGCTTTTTGAGCTTTTTCTTTATAATCTAAACATCCAAAATTTAAAGGTGCAAACTCCACTTCATCTCGCACACGTGGACGCACCAATTGATTTTCAAAATCTTGATACACATACCCAATCTTCTTCGCGACATCAGAAATTGGTAACTCATCAATGTTTTCACCATCCACACGCACAGTTCCAGAAAAATCACCCACAATAAACTGTGGCACAAGTCCAACAATTGACTTACAAAACGTTGATTTTCCAGAACCATTCCCTCCAATAACAGCTAAGAAATCGCCTTTGTGGATGTGACAACTAATATCATTTAAAACAGACTGATCCGCCCCAGGATATTTAAACACAATATTATTAACTTCAATAATCGGTTGCTTCATATTATACTTTCTCTTTTCTATATTTTAATAAATTCCATTTAATTAATTTGCTTCTTGTGTTAACGTTGTTTTATTTTTTGAACAATATGCCGTAACAGCAACTGTTAATAATGCTACAATCCCAATAGCACCGTACATAAATGCATCTCCATAAATTTCAACAAAATCAGGTTTGAATGCTAAGAACTCAACACCCGTTTCTTTTAAAATGGCAAACACTGCAGATGCAGCAACTAAAACAACCATGATCATGGTATTTTTTAATGTAAAGATTCCTTTTAATGATGCAATACTTTCATTATTACCACGTGGCTTCATTCCTAAAAGAGGTTCTAATTTTCCATGTAACATCGGAATAAAAATCATCGCTGGAATGGCTGTAAAGAAAATGCCTGTTACAAGTGTATCCGTTAAGAATTCAACACCTTGAATCGCAAGTACACTTTCAGGTAATCCCGCTACTGCTTCTAATTCTTCTACCCCAATCCATACTTTTAAGATATCAACCCATCCACCTACAAACTTATCTACTGCAACCATTAACATACCAGCCCAGAAAATTTGTGTTTTATTATGAACGTTTTTAATAACAAATGAAGCTAAGAAAAATGCCATCGACATTTGAATAAATGATTCTAATTCTCCAATCCCTTTAAAATCACCAATTAATAATCCACCAAAAATGATTGCTCCAAAACAAGAACCAATCGCACCGTAAAACGGATCTAATAAGACACACATAATCATTCCAATAAATCCAAAATAAGAAATCCCAATTTCAAACGGACCAAACGTAAATTCAGGTACTAATTGCGTAATTAGATCCCCTAACCCGAACATACACATTGATAAAATAAACACCATAATTTTTTGTGACTGTGTTAACCTGCTACTCATCATTTCCTACTCCTCCTAAAAATATAATTTGATTACACTTTTATTCTAATCGATTTTTCTATGCCATAAGTTAACATCGTGTTAATATTCTGTTTAGATTTCGTTAACAAACTTTACCAAATATTTACTTTTCGTTAAGAATGTTAACTTACTGTTAATTTTTGGATATTAATGTTAATTTTCTTAACATTAAGCCTCCAAACCAAAAAAGGATTTCCTTAAGTCATAACTTGAGGAAATCCTTTTTTCTTCTATTTTAATGTGATTAAAATTTCTAAGCCTTGTCCTATAACACTACTTGCTTTAATTTCACCACCATGAATCTTTACAATGTCGTATGCAATGGCAAGACCAAGTCCAGAACCTTGACTTGATTTAGTTGTATTCGTTCCGCGATAATAACGCGTAAAAATATGCGCTAAATCTTCTTTTTTAATACCTACACCTTCATCGGATATTTTAATTATTGTTTGACCTTTTTGTTGGACATCTACTTTAATCTTCGTACCTTGCGGATTGTGATCCATTGCATTCGTCATCAAATTTATAAAGACCCGCTTCATTAATAACTCATCTAATGTTAATACCAAATATTCCTCTTGGTAAATAAACTCAATCTCATAACCTTCATATCTTGGATTATTTAAAAAATCAATGACCACTTCACGAAGTAATGACACCACATTAACAGGTTTTTGATGAAGTGTCAGATTACCATTTTTTAACCGTGTGGATAAATTCAAATCATCCACAAGTGTTTTAATATAGTCCGCTTGTTGCAAAATGACATGCGCATAAAGTTGACGTTGCTCTAATGTAATCTCATAATCTTCATCACCTAAAATCTCAGCATTCCCGCGAATTGAAGTTAGCGGCGTTTTAATATCATGCGTAATATTACCAATCCATTCTTCACGTAGCGCCTCCATTTGTTGACGCTCAAACTCCGCCCGTTCTAGTTTTAACGCTAACTCATCCAAACGCTCCTCAACACTTGCGTATAAACTTGGTTTCTTCGTTTTATGAATGACCTCACCTTTTGACAACGCCACAATATTTTGAATAATCCCATTAAGCGGTCGTGATAAATTCGTCGCATAAATAAAACTCATCACAAGTGTCAATAACACATTCACCGTTATCATGAGTGGAATATTGTGTACCGTCATAATCTCTTGCGTATTATAATGAAATACAAATCGCTTCACCATTTTAGAGGGAAAAAATAAAAGATAGCTATACGTTTGGTCTTGTAACGTAACCTCATTAATAAACACTGTCTCATCCTCTAAAGTTTGAAGCAGCTCAAATAATTCAACGTTTGAATAATGTGGCTTCATATGTTTGGAGTTTCCTACACTGTATACCACATCATTTGCCTCATTTAACACTTGAAGTGTCATCTTTAACTGTTTTAACTGATCCACCCCATTAGCTGATAGCACAAGTTCACCATCTGTTGATAACATGATATCATTAGCAAAATCTTGTACCACTTGATTCACATAATGTCTCCCATATAAATAGTCATCGGCTGTTGAAAAAAAATGACGACTTTCAATACATACTATTGCAATGTTTACAAATGCCACTGTAATCAAAGCTAAACAAAAGGTCATAAAAAAATGTTTAATTAATTGCCGCTTCATTCTTAACCCTCTTTATTAATAAATTTATACCCTAGTCCAATTACTGTTGTTATGTACGTTGGTTTTGCTGGATTTGGTTCAATTTTCTTTCTAAGACGCGAAATATGCACAGAAATCGTATTATCAAACTCAAAGAAATCTTCTCCCCATACAACACGTGAAATACTTTCTTTGCTCACAATTTTATTTTGATGTTGAACTAAATGCAACAATAATTTATATTCTTTAGCTGTAAGTTCTAACGGTTGCCCTGACTTATACACAACGCCATCTTGCTCATGTATTGCGATTTCACCTAGGTTAAATATTTTAGATGGTTTCTCATTTAAGACGGCTGCGCCTTTTAATCGGGCCTTCACACGAAACGCCACTTCTTTAGCGCTAAATGGTTTAGTAATATAATCGTCTGCTCCTAGTGCAAATCCAATTAACCGATCGACTTCTTCTGTTTTTGCTGAGATAAAAAGAATTGGAATTTGACGGTTTGCATGAATTTCTTTAATGACGTCATGACCACTTATATCTGGTAACATGACATCGAGTAATACTAAGTCTGGTTCATATGTCTTTGTTAACTTTATTGCCTCGGCACCTGTTTGGGCACGATAAATATGTTTAAATCCTTCATAACTTAATACCGTTTCTAGCAAGTCTAGTATCGCGACTTCATCATCAACAATGAGTATTTTATTATATTCATAATTCATCTCCTCATCAAACTCCTTTCGTCTCTTTGAGCTTAGTATAACATATCTGCAAACTATAATTTTAAAGTTAAGATAGATTTAAGATGGTGTTAACTTGTATGACAATCTCATGCTGTATATTATGAGTGTAAACAAAAGATTAGAATTTAAGGAGTGATCACATGCAAGCCATTATGGAAACTTTATTTGATGTATTTTATTTAAGTACCGTTGTCATCTTAGGGACAACAATGGTTCGTAAAGGGAAATCGGATAATACTAAATTATTTGGTTATATGGCCCTTTTACTTGGTTTTGGGGATGCCTTTCATTTAATTCCGCGTGCTTATGGGTTATTAACAACGGGGTTAGAAGCTAATGCCGCTGCACTTGGGGTTGGTAAATTTATTACGTCTATTACGATGACCATTTTTTATGTAGTGTTATATCATATTTGGAGACGTCGTTACCAAGTTCAAAATACTAAGACTTTAACTATTTGGGTTTATGCGTTAGCCGCTTCTCGTATTGCCCTTTGCTTATTCCCTCAAAATGAGTGGTTAAATTATTATGCACCTGTCTCATGGGGTGTGTATCGTAACATTCCGTTTGCTATTTTAGGTCTTGTTATTATTTACTTATTTTATAAGCATGCAAAAGCTCATCGTGATGTAACCTTTAAATGGATGTGGTTTGCCATTGTCTTATCATTCGCCTTTTATATCCCAGTTGTTTTATGGGCAACAACATTTAGACTCATTGGGATGTTAATGATTCCTAAAACATTAGCTTATGTTTGGATTATTTGGATGGGCTATAAGGCTTATCAGCTTGAAATAAAACAATAGTAAAAAAACGCAAATCTAAATTTGATTTGCGTTTTTTCTTATTCTAATGTCAACATATAGTCCCCATTGACTGAATAGACATTTAAGCTAATTGAGCCAATGTAAATTTGATTCACCCTTGGCATTCCTTCACTTGTCATAAATTCCGTGTTAGCAAAATAACAGTACTCATTATTTATCACTTGGTTTGGTTCTGATTCTTCACCATCTGACAGTGAATCGGTGATACCGATTAATCCCATTTGCTCCATTGCCTTGGCAAAGGCTTCTTCTTGTGTATAAGCTAATGAGCCCATCTGTGCACCTATATTTGATTGTGCATTATCGCTTTGTGCGTCT